>CAJWLO010000029.1 GCA_913043235.1 uncultured Fidelibacterota bacterium | reverse complement strand
CCTGGAACGCGAGTTGGGTTCACGCCCTCGCAGGTTCGAATCCTGTCCTCTCCGCATCTTGTTTTAGATGAAATCACTTTCAATCATATTAATCGTTTTTTCATTTATGTTTTTTTCATGCTCAGATATTACTGAGCATGAAGAGATTGTAGAAAAAGAAGAAAAAATTGTTGATTGGAAAAATCTAGACCTCAGCAAAGACTGGATAGCGGGTAGTCGCAATTCAATTGGAGTTAATTCCGATAATTTAGCTTTTGGTTTAAGTAATATTTATCAACTTTTAGACCTATATAGTATTGGCATTGTATATAGAGGAAAATTAATTACTGAAGATTATTTCGTAGGAAACAAGGAATCTTTGTATCAAACATACTCAGTTACAAAAAGTGTATTATCAGCTCTCTATGGCCATATAATAGATAAAAATATTTTGACTGATGAATCACTCAAAATTGGTGATATAATTACCATTGAAGATGAGACTAAAAGTTCAATTACAATTAATCACTTATTAACAATGACATCAGGTATTGGCGATGATATTTCTTATATCCAAAAATCAAACCCAATTTCATATATTCTAAATAAAGATCTTATATTTGACCCAGGTACTTGGTGGCAGTACACTTCTGCAGGTACTCACCTTTTATCAGGTATATTCACAAAAATAACGAATCAAAGCGCTGAAGAATATGCTAAACAATATTTTTTCCCGGAATTAGGTATAACAAACTTTTTGTGGCAAAAGGATATTAGTGGAAATAGTAATGGTGGATACGGATTACAATTACGTTTAAGAGATATGTTAAAATTTGGACATTTATTTTTACAGGATGGGAAAACAGCGAATGGGCAAATCCTATCTTCAAAATGGACCAATAGATCAACAGATAAATTGGTTAATTTTAGCAGCACTTTTGGATACGGCTATTTATGGTGGATAAATATATCAAATGGTCAACCTATTTACTATGCTGTTGGCTATGGTGGTCAATATATTATTGTTGATGAATCAAGAGCGCTTGTTATTGCGGTAACGTCAAGCGCTGGATCATCAGCACAATATCGCAATCAGCTTTTAGACCTGATTTTTAGTAATCTCATTAATAGTTTTGATAAAATATCCTCATAGTATTAAATACTTTTTATAAAAATGAGAAAAATAATTTTAATTATACCTTTTTTACTTTTTGGTAGGAGCCTTATGCACCCAGATGATCCTAAATCTAGAGATCATAATTCATTAGGATTTGGAGTCTCTGGTGATGTTAAAATTTCAAATGGAATATATTTTATCGGGCAAACAGGATCATCTTTAAATAATGGTTCAGTATATATTTATTCTCCAAAATCAAAAGATAATTATGATAAGGAAATTATTTTAGCTCCAATTGAAACAGAAATGGGTTTTGACTTTGGATTCTCCATAGATGTTTATAATAATTATATGATTGTAGGCGCACCTCACAGAGCAGATTTAATTGGTCGAGCTTTTTTATATCAAAAAAATCAAGCTGGAGCATGGAAATTAGTTAAAGTTATTAGGCCTAAAGAAGAAACCTGGACAGCTGATTTTGGTTCAAAAGTAGTCATAAATGATCATCATATTTTGATTGCTGATCGATTATCAAATAACGAGAAAGGTGCTGTTTTTGCGATGAATATGGATGCTGAAACAGGTGATTGGGAAAATAATACCACATTAACTTATAAAAATATAATTGATCATGGACTATTAGGACATTCAATTGCACTTCATAATAATAATGTTGTTATTGGCTCTAGAAACGGTAATGTAGCCATTGAATATGACTATAACTCAATAAAGGATCAATGGGAGGAGAAAAATGTTTTTACTCCTACTAAATATCAATCAAAAGCTAGATATGGCTATTCAGTTGATATAAGTGGTAAATATTTAATTATTGGGTCACCTGGATTCGATGATAAAGGATTTGTAGATATTTTTTATAGATCAAATAATAACTGGGAAAGATTATCATCAATATCAAATCCGGATAATATTAAAAAATCATATTTTGGTTCAGCGGTATCCGTAAATGAAGATCATATTCTAGTTGGTAACTATAATGGTGAAAAAAGTTATATATATAAAATTAATGACCTTTCTTTAAAATTGATTGAATCATTAATTGCGCCAAATAAGATACCATATGGAAAGTTTGGTAGATCTCTTGATATTGTTAATGATCATATTTTAATTGGAGCTACCTATGCAGAAGAAGCATATTTGTTTGAATTAAATAATGACAAAGATTGGGATTATATTAGTTCTTTTTCAAGTGATCAAAGATCTAAATCTTTGAAAGGTAAAACAAATCCATGTATTGGTGGTAAATCTGGGAATTTTGATTGTAAAGATATTGATATGCTATCTTTCATTTCTCCTAAAGAGCTTACAGGAGGTACGTTTACTGAATTAAACGATTTATGGGGATGGACTGATAATACCACAGGTAAAGAATATGCTTTGGTTGGACTAAGAAATGGCACTTCATTTGTTGATATATCTGATCCAACAAATCCAAATGTTTTAGGTTTTTTACCAACAGCTACGACTAGTTCAATCTGGCGTGATATAAAAGTATATAAGGATCATGCTTATATCGTAGCTGATAATGTTAGTGATCATGGTATACAAATATTTGATTTAAAACAGTTAAGAAATATTTCATCTTTTACAAGTTTTAAAGAAACAGCACACTATGGACTAGTGCATTCAGTACATAATATTGCAATTAACGAAGAAACTGGATTTGCATATGCTGTTGGTATTTCGTCAGCTTCAAAGGATGAATATAGATGTGGCGCTCATATAATTGATATTAATGATCCGACTAACCCTACATATGCAGGTTGCTTGGGTGACAAGACCACCGGAAGATATAATGATGGCTATATTCATGATGGACAATTTGTCGTATATAAAGGACCCGATAAAGATTACTATGGAAAGGAGATTGCTTTTACTTGCAATGAAACTGCATTGGGAATAGCTGATGTAACTGATAAATCTAATATTAAAATCATTTCAAAATATGATGAGCAAGATTTTGGCTATGTCCATCAAGGATGGCTATCTAATGACCATCGTTATTTCTTTGTAAATGATGAATTGAATGAATATTACGGTCCTGATATAGAGCAAACGACTGTTATTTTTGACCTTGAAGACCTAGATAATCCAAAAGTACATAAAACATATCGCTCTGGACTATTTACTATTGATCATAATAATTATGTTAAAGAAAACTTAGTTTTTCAATCAAATTACTCATCTGGATTAAGAGTGCTATCGATAAATGATATAAATAATCCAGTTGAGGTTGCATATTTTGACACTTATACATCAGGTGACAAATTAGATTTTGTTGGGTCTTGGAGTAATTATCCATTTTTTGAAAGTGGTACCATACCGGTTTCTTCAATTGAAGAAGGATTATTTTTACTAAAGGCCAGTGAGGGGGGATCGCTATCTATAAAAAGAGATCAAATACCAGAAAATTTTGAACTAAAACAAAACTACCCCAACCCATTCAATCCTTTTACGCAGGTCGAGTACACAATACCTAACAAAATGTACATTTCATTGACTTTATATAATACCCTTGGCGTTGAAGTGAAAAAAATAGATCAAGGTTATCGTTCTGCTGGAACTCATATGATAAGTATAGACGCGAGTGGTCTAGCTACAGGTATTTATTTTTATCAATTGCGCGCGGGCAACTTTGTTAAAACTCAAAAAATGTCACTAATTAAATAGATTTATTTTTCTTAATTAATAAAATAAAAATTTTAACTTCTATGGTTAGAAATATATAATAATTTATTGTTTTGGAGGGGTGGCAGAGTCTGGCTGATTGCACTGGTCTTGAAAACCAGCATGTCTTTTGGGGCATCGGGGGTTCGAATCCCTCCCCCTCCGCAAAATTATTGTAAATATAATAATATGAGCAGATAGTAAAAAAAGTTTATTAATTGTGAAGAAATTATTAACATTTTTAATACCATTATTTCTCTTTATTTCATGCGAAGATGAAGCTCGGGATGCAACGACTTGTGCCGACACATTAGCTAATATGGAAGCTAATATGGAAGCAGCAACTACTAAGCTTGAGAATGAACCTAACAAGACTAATTGTGATGCGATTGTTAAGCTATATCAGGAAATATATGACTGCATGCCAGCCGGGTCTGAAAAAGATGAAATGAAGGAAAATCTCGAGACTCTCAAATCGTCATGTAGTTTATTATTTGGTAGTTAAAAAATAATAACCAAATAAATTTATAGATTTAAAAAGGAAATTAAATGAAAAACAAAAAAAATGGTTTTACTGAAATAGTAAGAACATTATTTATCAAGGAGGAATAAATGAAAAAGGTGTTAAGTATATTTACAATATTAATCTTTCTAGTTGGTTGCGAAAGCGCACCAAAATCGAATGGATACCCATCAAAGTTTGTTACATTGGGTACGCAAGCTTCGGTAGATCTGGTAGTTGAGCTAGATAAATACTGGGGTGTTGATTATGATAAAATGAGAACATTTTTTGTTGATACAGTAAAATCTAGCTTCGAAGCTGGAGAAACTTTCGAGACCTTAGATGGTTTTATTGGGCAAGTTAAGAAAGGTATGAACGATAATCCTGGTGATCAAAATTGGTCAATGGAAGGTGCTTTTTCTATTGATGCAAATGGAGAAAAAGATGGAGAATGGGTAAATGCATGGTTTCTAGTAGATGCAAGTGCAACCCAGCCCAAAAGGGAAATAGTTGAATACTATTTTGTGAAAAATGGTAAAATTCATGAATTCCAACAAAGCAGAAGAGTAATAATCGATTAAAATTATAGGGTTCGAAAGAGTCTTATTCTTAATAAATTAAGCTCCACAAATCGTGGGGCTTTATGTTTTCCCCACACGTATAGTAAAACAATCAAAAATTAAATAGCATTTCACGAACTATATTTAATAGTTTTTTTATAATTCTCATGGAGGTTAATACCACTGACAATTGCACTGAGAGTTAGGACTTAGATTGTCGTGAAGAGGAAGGTTCGATCCCCTCCCCCTCCGCACAAAAAATAGGAAAATTTATGGCAACGTTGATTTTGCGAGATACATACCGCACATTAGAAGCGGAAATGAAAGAAATCGATAAGAAGAAGAGAGAAACTGCAGAAAGAATACGAATCGCTGCGGATCATGGGGATTTAAAGGAAAATGCCGAATACCACGCGGCCAGAGAAGAACAAAGCCTCATCGTATATAAAAAACAATTGATGCAGTCCCATGCACCATTTCGATTTATCGAAGATGGGGATATTGATACAGAAGACGTGGGATTTGGCAATAAAGTAACGATTCTTGAAGAAGGAAAAGCCGACACTGAGATTTACCACCTATTAGGTCCTATTGAATTTGAATTTGATGTGTATCCGAATATCGTCACTTACCATGCACCATTTGCTCAGGCCATGATTGGTAAAGAGGTGGGTGAAGATTTTACCATTGATATCGAAGGTAAAGAGATTAAATTTACAATTAAAGGAATTGAAAAGATTTCCATAAATAAGGCATCTTCTAGTTCAAACTAACTATTGAATTATAAAATCATAATGTTCAGAATATTATTACTAATTAATAATTAGATTCATTCTTTAATGATTAAAAAGATATTATTGATTTTTTTGGCCAATATAGTGGCCATATCCCCAGTTTTTTCTGTTGACCTTGATGACCTTGGACCTCATACCGTTAAGCGCGAATTTAACCAATTTACACCGATGCGTGATGGTATTCTATTAGCAACGGATGTATATAGACCTGAAACGGACGATAAAATACCCGCAATTCTACTACGTACTCCTTATACGCGAACGCTCGAAACGTACTTTTTACAAGGGCAATATTGGGCATCTCATGGTTATGCATTTATAGTACAGGATGTGCGTGGGCGCGGCGATTCTGAGGGTGTATTTGACCCTCTTGTTCAAGAGGAAAATGATGGATTCGATGCTCAAAGCTGGATTGCGCAGCAACCTTGGTCCAATGGTCAGGTAGGCACTATGGGACGGTCCTATTCTGGGTGGACACAGGTGTTTCCAGCTTCATTGAATAATCCCGCCTTAAAAGCCATGATTCCTGTGGTTACCCCACCTGACCCTGGAAAATATTGGCCAATGCGTAATGGAGGTCTTTATATTGGTATGATAGAGTGGGCTATGATTGTTGATGGACGAACAAATCATAATTTTCCTCAAAATGCCATAGAACCAGAGAAAGGTGCGGTTGTCTGGGAAGCTTATAATAATCTTCCACTACGTGACATCGATATAAAAATTGGATATCGCTCTCAAATATGGCAAAATTATTTAGATAATATATATAATGAATCGTACTGGGTTTCCCGTAGTTACCAACATCGTCTACAAAATTCACAAACACCCATGTTGCATATTACTGGTTGGTATGATGGAACACTTGGAGGAACTCTTCAAAATTTTCCTAATATGAGACAAAATGCAAACCCTAAAATACGAGATGAACAATACTTAATCATTGGTCCTTGGCGTCATTGGGTTGAATCGGATGCGAAGAATACAAAAATTGGAGATATCGATTTTACTGAAGCCTCAAAATTGGATTTACAAGAAGTTTACCGTAAATGGTTTGATTATCATTTAGGAGAAAGGAACAATGAAGTGAAAGACTGGGCTCATGTTCGTCTTTTTATTATGAATGGTAATCGTTGGATTGAAGCGGACGATTGGCCTGTCCCGGGTACTGAATATGTAAAATATTATTTGCGCGAAGGGAATAGACTAAAAAAAAGAAAACCTAATACTGATGAATTACCCGATAAGTATACCTACGATCCGGAAAATCCAGCTCCATTTATTTGGAGTTACAGCGTGGATTCGGGTGGACCTGATAACTATGAAAAAGTAGATAGAAGAGATGATGTTATTATTTATGAAACCGACGTATCTGAAAATATATTAACCGTTGCAGGACCAATAACTGCAACAATATATGCCGCTACTTCAGCAACGGATACAGATTGGGTAGCAAGGATTTCTCTGGTGCATCCAAGTGGTTATGTTCAACGATTGACCGAAGGATGGGTGCGTGCTCGTTCTAGGAATGGTCTATTTCAAAATGAACTGATTGAGCCCGGAGTTATTGAAGAATATAAAATTGACCTTTGGGGAACAGCCGTGGACATACTACCTGGATATTCCCTGCGTTTATCTATAACATCTTCTTCTTTTCCACTTTTAGCGAGGAATTTAAATACTGGTAAAGATATTACGAATGAAACCAATGCCATAGTCGCATCACAAACCATTTATCATAATAATATTTATTCTTCTCACGTAACGATTCCTATTCTTGGTAAATAGATAATTTCTTATTTTATACTTAATAATTCATTGTAAGTATTTTTTACTGCTTCTAAATTTTCACACCCACGAAACTTATTAAAGGAGGATCCATGCGGTTAATAATATATTCAATTGCATTATTGACTTTTTCTTCGATTTTTAGTCAAAGTGTACTTTCAGAAGAAATAAAACGATTATCAAATCTAGCACAGGGTACTGTGGGTGTAGCAGCAATCCATTTGGAATCGGGTGAGGGATTTTACCAGAACGCAGATGAGAGTTTTCCCATGGCTAGCACATATAAAGTCCCTATAGGTGTTCGCTTATTAGAGCGTGTCGATAAAGGGGAGATTTCTTTAAATGATATGATTACAATTGAGCCAGGAGATATAAGCCCTGGATGGGGCATATTGCTTGAGCGCATAAATAGACCTGGTGTAAAACTATCTATTATTAATTTATTGGATATGATGTTAACCTATAGTGACAATGCTGCAACAGACATATGCTTAAAAGCTGCCGGAGGCCCAAAGGATGTCACTAAATCATTACGTGACCTAGGCATTAAAGGAATGCGCGTTGATCGCGAAACATTGGACATTATAGCAGATGGGTTGGGCATTACTGGTTTACCCCCACGATCTGAAATGGACCACACAACTTTTTCAAAGTTTCAAGCAAAGGTATCAAAAATAAAAGAAAAAGAAGCGTACGAAGCTTTTAAAAGAGATCCAAGAGATCAGGCGACCCCAAGAGATATGATGAAACTTCTATCAATGATATGGAAAAATAAAATTCTAACACCAGAATCCAATTCATTGTTAAGAGAAATAATGCTGAATTGTGATACCGGTGTAAATCGCTTAAAAGGAAAATTGCCAATTGGTACACAAGTAGCCCATAAAACAGGAACAATCGGTATAAGCGGAAATTATTCTGTAAACGATGTTGGTGTTTTATACTTACCCAGTAATAGAGGGCATGTAGCTATTTCCGTTTATATTAAAGATTCAAAAGCTGGCCATGAAATGTGTGAAACGGTAATTGCTGAAATATCGAGAAGTATTTACGACTATTTTCTGTATCGATAAAAATTTTATGATAGCAAAGCTGAATAATAGTGAATTTTTCATTGTATAGTAATGAATCCATTCTTTTTTCGAGACGTGCAATGTTACTACGTAGCTGTGCGGCTGCAATAACATTTATGACATTGAATTTGAGTGCATCAATTAGTAAGAAAAGAAAAAAGTATACAAGTGACAAATTTGGAAATTATGATTTTGGCTTAGATGAAATAAAGGAACAACGAGCATTTCGTTTGCATCAAGAAAGCATAGTAATCGATATGGTGCAACAAGGCATTGGGGGTTATCGTGTCTTTGAGGAACCACATTTAAAGGATCTACAAAACTCCAATAAGGATTATATGAGTCTTGGAGCTATTTATTCAGAAGATATTTTAGGTCGCAAAAATGTAATGCGCGAAAGATGGAAAGATGCAGGTATAACCGTTGGATGTGTTGGCGATATACTACCCTATGTTTTGTTGGCTGAAAATCTTTCATGGCTTTCCATTGCAACTTCATCTGCTGATATTTATCAAGCCCAAAAATCAAATGGACACACAGTTCTTGAATATCACCAACCTACAGGTGGTCTTCCACGCGATATATCAGTACTTGAAAAGGCTTATTTAAAAGGGCGACGTATACAAGGTATTACATATAATCTTAGTGATTTTGTTGGATCTGGGTGTACAGAACGTGTTGATCATGGGCTAACCTTTTATGGTGTTGAAGTTGTTAAAAAATGTAATGAATTAGGAATGATAGTTGATTTATCACATACTGGACCATTAACTACGTACGATACGTGCAAAATATCAAAATTTCCCGTTATTGCAAATCATACTGGATCAAAAGAAGTGTATAATCACCAACGGAATAAAAGTGATAAGGAGTTACGGGCCATTACAGATACAGGCGGGATAATTGGGGTGTATGCAGTTCCATTTTTTTTAACTGATAATCCAAAAGCAAATATTAGCCATATGCTTAATCATATTGATTATATAGTTAATCTTGTTGGTTGGGAGCATGTTGGGATTGGTACAGATTGGGTAAATACGGGCACTAAAGACTATATAGAATCGATTTTCGGGTTAGAAGCACAGGCGAGTATTGGTTTTCGCCCAGAACACAATATTAATACTAGGCAAAACCTTATCGGATTTGACGATGCAAGAGATTTCCCAAATATAACTCGTGGATTAGTCGCAAGAGGCTATACTGATGACGAGATTAAGGGTATTATTGGGGGTAACTTTTTGAGGGTTTTTCAAGAAATATGTGGTTAGGATTATATTCAACCGTAAAATATTAATATTTTGCTTCGCGAGTTGTCTTTTAAGCCAAACTGTCAACATCATCACCGCTGATGATATTACCATAGGTTCTTTTCAAACAGTTACTGAAATTTTGCAAGGTAGAGTTCCTGGGTTGATTGGAGATAACATGAGCGGGCAGGGAGGCGCAGCTCGCATCAGATTCAGGGGCACCATTAGCATGTTACGACGCAATTCCCCTATTATCTATATCGATAATATTCGGATTGATAATAGCATAACGGATTATAATGGCTCAATTTCAACTTCACGTTTAAATGATATTGATATTAATAATATTGATAGGATTGAAATAATTAAAGGTGCTTCTGGTGCAACCTTATATGGAACAGATGCCGCCAGTGGTGTGATTCATATCTTTAATAAAAAAGGAAGTTTCTAGGCATGGGTGATTTTGAGATTAAAGATTTACCAAAACGGACACAGTCATTTTGGAAAATTGCTGGTCCGGGTGCCGTTCTTGTAGGTCTTTCGATCGGTGCTGGGGAGATTATTATCTGGCCAAGCATTGTAGCTGAATATGGAGCTAGTATGGTTTGGGCTGCCATGATAGGTATTTTTCTTCAGTTATGGGTAAATCTTGAAATTGGTAGGTGGACAATTGCTACTGGAGAGACAGCATTCACGGGTTTTTCTCGGATATGGTTAGGATTTGGGCCACTTTTTTTATTTCTCGCAATACTTGCTAATTTGGCACCAGGATGGGCAAGGGCTTCTGGACTTGCTTTGAAAGCTTTAATTGTTGGACCTACCGGTTATGGTTCGGATACATTTTGGACGGTCATAACATTTCTTATTGCTTCCATAATTTTATTTGGTCCTAATGCCATTTATAAGTCAGTAGAGCGAAGTGTAGAAGCGCTCATTCTCATTGTTACAATTGGACTTATTAGCATGACTTTTGCGATAGGATCATCAGATGTTTGGTATAATTTGGGTAAAGGAATGGTAAATATTGGATATCGTGATCCAGGAATTTCAGTTAAAGTATTATTCAGTGCACTTGTTTTTGCGGGTGCGGGTGGGATTTATAATCTTTTTTACAGTTTTTATCTTCGGGATAAAAATATTGGGATGGGGGCAAGAATACCTAAAATGATAAATCCATTACGCGGGAAAGGTGAAGCAATACCTTCAAAAGGTTTTTTATTTAAAGAAAACTCAAAAAATCTTAGGCGTTTTGCAGAATGGTGGAATTATATAAAAAAGGATCAAATTATCTTTTTTTGGGCGTTGAATTCTTTCACAATTACCTTATTTATTTTTGGTGCTTTGGCGGTATTACATCCTCGTGGTATTATTCCAGCCCCTGGTACATTAATTTGGGATGAAGCTTTAGTTTTAGGTGAAGTATGGGGCAATCCTGGAAAAATCATTTTTTTGATAGTGGGTTTTGCAACACTTTTTGGAACTCAACTGGTAATCCTTGATGGGGTTAGTCGCACACTTGCAGATATTATTTTTATGAATGTAAAAAAAGCAAGATGTAGGGAAGTAGGTTGGTGGTACATGATATTTTGCGGTAGCTGGATGGTTGTGGGTTGTTTGCTTACATTTATTATGGAAAAGATAGGTGTTAGTGATCTAGGTTTTATTTTTAATGCAGCGTACGTGGGTGGCTTTACAATGGCTATATACGTACCACTAATACTTTACATAAACCTAAAGTACTTACCTAAGTCCATTAAACCAGGATTTACAGCAACTACTATGATGATTATTGCTTCCCTTGTTTATATTGGATTTGCAATTAGTTCGTTTATTTGGGAAATAACTACACGTATTTAATTTTAATTAACGTAAAAAGGTCAAATCATTAAATCAAAAATATATTCTGGAGTACTAATTTTATGAATACACTAAAACTTATTATTTTAAATATCCTGCTTGTCTCTGTAGCTATTAGTCAATCTTTTGAGGATCTTTCACCAAAAGTTAAGAGCTTCGTTAATATATCCGATACCAATTTTATTATTAAAAATGTTCGTCTTATAGATGGAACCGGTTCTCCAATTAAAGAAAATATGTCTGTTGTAGTTCAAGGTGGTAGAATTGTTTTAGTTGATAAGGCAAATGATATTAAACACCAATCTATAACGAAAGTAATTGATGCTAAAGGACATACACTGATACCAGGATTGGTAATGCTACACGAGCATATGTTTTACCCCTCTGGAGAAGGTAGGTATAACACAAATCAAGTATCATTCCCGCCTTTATATTTGGCCGGTGGTGCAACGACAATACGTACTGGTGGTAGTGTTGATACCTATACAGACCTTGCGATCAAAAGAGAAATTAGAGAAGGAAATATTGCTGGTCCAGATATGGATGTTACGGCACCTTACCTTGAAGGCCCAGGTGCATTTTTATATGCCATGCCGATTATAACAACACCTCAAGAAGCACGTAATCATGTAAAATTTTGGGCTGATTTGGGCGCCACCTCATTTAAAGCCTATAATTGGATTGATCGAAGATCACTTAAAGCTGCAATTAGAGCGGCTCATCAACGAAGGTTAAAGGTTACGGGTCATTTGTGTTCGATCACATATCGGGAAGCCGCTGATATGGGGATTGACAATTTAGAACATGGATTCTTTGCAGCGACAGATTGGGTTTTAAATAAAAACCTGGATGAATGCCCAAGGGGCGAAGATACCAGAATACTAGATATAGATTTGAATGACAGTGAATTCATTGAACTTGTTGATTATTTAATATCACGAGGCGTGGCACTAACTTCTACTTTGGCCGTATTAGAACGTTGGGCTCCTAATCGAACACCTCCCCCAAAAGGAGCGCATGAATCCATTCTTCCACAACTTCAAGAACGTTACAAAGAGAATTTAAAGAGACGAGTAAAAATGAGCGGTGAAAAAGGTAAAAAATTATTTAATCGTTATATGGCTATGGAAAAAGCTTTTTATGATGCTGGCGGATTATTAGTGGCTGGGACAGATCCGACGGGTGCTGGTGATGTAATTCCTGGATATGCAAATCAACGTACTATACAACTTTTAATCGAAATGGGATTAAGTACTGAAGATGCAATAAAAGTATGCACATATAATGGCGCACTATATCTTGAAAAAGATGATGATATCGGTACGATTGAAAAAGGAAAGAGGGCGGATATGATATTAATAAAAGGAAATCCCTCATTAGACCCTGAAGCCTTTCGAGATATGACTATTGTATTTAAAAATGGTATTGGCTATGATTCTCAAAAATTATTCAAATCAGTTAAAGGTTGGGTTGGTGTTCGTTAGCGAATTTTTATTTGATTTAAATTTCAATCAAAAATTTCACTTATAGTCTGTTTCATGAAAATTCAATACAGATTTCTAGTCATTTATCCTAGATACGCTGTGGTAACTGTTCTGTTTTTATTTGGATTGGCTATGGCCAATTATGGAGGTGGAACCATTATAAATCCAGAGGAAGTTGGGCATGATTTCTTACGAAATTTTTTAAGTGATCTCGGCAAATTCAATTCCGGTAATATGGTTTCCATGGTCCTTTTTTCATCTGCGCTGATTCTTGTGGGTATACTTTTTTCCGGGCACTTTTATTATTTTATGAAACTATATACAATAGATCGGCCGATAGGATGGATAGTGCGTATAGGATGTACAATTGGAATCTTTGGTTCTATTTGCTTTGCTGGGGTTGGGTTTACCCCACATAATATTCTGTCTCAGCCACATATGTTTTTTGTGAATTGGGCATTTCGATCCTTCCTTGTTGCAGCAATTTTAATTAGTATTACAATTTTTATGGATAAACGGTTCCTATTTCGTTATGGCATAGGCTATGTTATATTTGCTGTAATGATTTTTTTCTATATTCTCGTATTAGAATATGGGCCCGATCCAAAAGGGAGCGATTTTGCTTTGGTATTTAGTGTGGTTGCCCAAAAAATAATCATATTTGTCTTTATGCTATCGGTATATTTTCAATCGTTTGGAAATTCAAAATTAATTGCAGATATTTCATCAGAATAATTAATTATATAATCAACAATTTTGGGAGAAAATATGTTTCATCTTAGGCTTATTTTTGGCATCGTGCTACTCAGCTATGGGTGTGAGAAACCATTGGAAGGGTGGAATAAATATGTCCATGCAAAGGATGCAATAGCAGCACAAAAATCAATCACCGGTGATTTATTGTATCAACACATATCTACTTTAGCTTCAGATGATTTTGAAGGACGCTTTCCTGGGACCATCGGCGAGGAAAAAACCATCAAATATTTAACACAAATATATCAATCATTGGGATTGCAACCGGGGAATCCTGACGGCACATATCTCCAAAAGGCCACCATGACTGGTGTCACATCAAATTTAAAAGCCCAATTTATAACAGACGATGAACGATGGGTTCTGAATGTAGGTGATGAAATCATCGGCAACTCTTTCCAGCTCAAGGACCAGGTGGAGTTAAAAGCAAAAGATATTATCTTTTGCGGTTACGGCGTTAATGCACCGGAATATGGCTGGAATGATTTTGAAGGTATAGATGTTAAGGGCAAGGTTATTGTCGTGTTGGTAAACGACCCGCCTATCATGCAAGATGGAGAATTGGATACATCTATGTTTGGCGGCGAGGCCATGACCTATTATGGTCGCTGGTCCTATAAATATGAAGAAGGGCTCCGCCAGGGGGCAGCTGGTGTTATTGTGGTTCATGAAACCATCCCAGCCGGTTACCCATTCAGCGTATTGCAAAATGGGTCAGGTGGCGAGCAACTTACCATTGAAGACCCCACCACCACACCGTTGGCATTTCAAGGATGGATTCCTTTGAAATCAGCGGAGCGCTTATTTAAAATGAGTGGATTGGACTATCACGAATTAAAAGCAGCTGCTGTAAGTCCAAATTTTAAATCTGTAGCCCTTGAAACAAAATTCAATGGAAAAATGACTAATTCCGTTCATCGATTCAGCTCCAATAATATTGTGGCCAAATACGAAGGGAATGATCCTGAATTAAAAGATGAATATATTATTTACACCGCCCATTGGGATCATCTTGGTAAAAATAAAAGCGCGGAAGGGGACCAAGTTTATAATGGAGCCAATGACAATGCATCTGGCACGGCCATGATTATGGCTGCAGCTGAAGCATTCAGCAATTTGGTAGAAGGTTCTAAACGATCCATTTTGTTTCTGGCAGTGACGGCAGAAGAACAGGGGTTGCTTGGTGCAAAATATTACAGCTTAAATCCTTTATATCCCCTGGAAAAAACCATTGCCGTAGTCAATATTGATGCCATGGGGAACACTTTCGGCCGCACCAAAGATCTTATTGTGGTGGGCAAAGGAAATTCTGAATTGGATGAAGTGTTGGAATTTGCTGCTGCACAAGATGGCAAATATCTCATTCCTGATGCTGAACCAGAAAAAGGGTTTTATTATCGATCAGACCATTTTGCATTTGCTAAACAGGGCGTACCAGCCCTATACGCAGACGGTGGGCTTGATGTCGTAGAAAAAGGTAAAGACTTTGGTTATGCAATGAAGGACGATTATACAAACAATCATTATCACGGTTTAAGCGACGAAATACATGATAACTGGATTTTCGATGGTATGGTAGAAGATGGTCGTATTTTATTTCGCGTCGGGTATGCCTTAGCTCAACATGATAAATGGCCCGAATGGGCTGAAGGTACGGAGTTTAAAGCGAAAAGGGAGGCAATGCTGTCCAAATAGAAAAACGGTAATTTTAGCCCGATTTCTTCCAATCTTCCTTTCTGAATTGTAAACCTTGGGTATTTTAATGAGGATCTAAATAATTTGTGTGGATTCTCATCAGTGAATAAAATAGTCAGTATTTTAACTAAGACGTTCACCCCATTCTTTGGGTGTATAGGTTTTCATGCTAAAGGCATGGATTTCATTATTGATCATTTTTCCCAGTGCATTATATACCAATTGATGACGATCTAATAAACCCATTGATTCAAAGGTAATCGATACGATTATAGCAGATAAATGATGACCGCCGGTAAATTGCTCGTGATGGACGTGCTTTCCGGTTCTATCTTTAATATCTAAATGAGCCAGATCCAAATGGTTTTCTAGATGATTGCGTATAACTTCTTCAATATTCATATCAATTTTATTTATAAGATTATCCCTAAATTACCATTGATGAAACCATCTGACCAAATCCAACTCACCGATGACGATAAAGCTCGATATGAAAAACGAATCGCGGAAATTGATTTGAATGATATCCCTATGGTGGTCAAAAGCATTCCAATCAAAATTGAACGGCTTATTGGGGACCCCGGTTTATTGGACTATCAAATTGCATTGGTTTCTGACATTTCAAAATTGTTGAATGCACTATTGGAATTGTCGGAAGAAAGTGTAACACTAAAAAAACGTATTTTATTTGCATTGGAATATTTTTTGGAAGAACAGGATGAAATTCCAGACAACAATCCACAAATCGGCCTGTTAGACGATTATGTATTGGTGCGTTGGGTGGTGGATAATATAATGACCGATTATACGGAATTATACGAATCGTAACGGTTTAATCGTTCAATTCTTCTTCAGAGAACTGCCACTGGCATGTATGGCACCACCAGGGCTTACCATAATATTCTGGTAAATCCTCTTGCCGCTGCATGGGGTTATTACACTTGGGACAATCCCGTTCGGCATCTTTATTTGGCCATTGATAATCCGGGCGAAATTTGACCGAATTATCTAATTGTTGTTCATTGCTCATATATGAATTTAGGTATGAAATCCTCCTTGGCAATAAGAGAAAAATAGGTCAATTCGATAAAACCCATAATTGCCAGAGGACCAATATACTTAATCCCATACCGGCATAGTTAGTCATTCGATAATCCTTTTTCGCCCTTTGAACTTTTGAGTGTAGCAATACCGTACTTAAATAAACATTGACTGTGTCGCCGCTAAGTACAAAAATCTTTTTGTCCGATTCAATTTTTCCGTATGAAATAAATGGATCTTGAATCGAGGGCGATTGATGACTGATGCGGTGTACGCCTTCTAAAACAGGAATAGGGTTTGAAATGGGTGTGTGACCCATGAGGATGCCATCTACGTAAATAGGTACGGTGGTCGTATCCGCAGAAATGCGTATATATCCCGGCTCAGACTCAAATATGGGCGACTGTCCAATCGCAGTTGAAAACCACATGAAAAGGATAAATATATATTTATTCACCATATAATAAATTATTTTCATATGAACCTCATAAAGAAGGAACTTCTACCCCTGAAAAATGACCAATAATCGTATTTACAGTTTTTCTCAAACCGCTTTTCTAATTATCGCGCTTTTCATTATTTCCTGCGCCAATTTCAAAGTCTACTTTAATACTTTTTATAATGCAGAAGTCTATTTCGAAAAGGCTGAAAAATCACGACTAGAAAACCGTGGAGATGCCCTACCAGAGATTGCCAAGACCCATTATGAAAAGGTGATTGAAAAAACACAAACCATTTTGGATGACTTCCCCGAATTCGATCGGAGAAAATCAGCCTATCTAATGATGATTCAATCTCAGTTTTATTTGGCAATATACGGAGATGCAAATCGTACCTTATCTGAAATGAATAACGAATTAAATGATGAAGTGAGAGAAGAGGCCGTCTTTTGGACTGCCATGATCAAATGGAAAGAAGGGAAGGTGCAGCCGGCCATAAATGATCTCACCGCAATACTGTTGAATGATATGCATATGGAGATGGAAGCAAAAGTGAATATGGCCATTGCAGAGATTTATTTTGACCAACAGATGAAAACCCAATCAATGGATTATCTCGAAAAGGCAGCGGAAATCATCCAAGACCCCATTGAAAAAGGGCAAATATATTATCGAATTGCAGACCTTTCCTTTTCTGATGAAGACTATGACCGTGCTTTAAGTGCATATCAGCAAGTAATAAAATTGTCTCAAACTAAAAAACAAATTCAAGAAGGGCACCTGCGATCGGTGCAGATTTACCGCCTCCAAGGTCAATTGGATTTAGCAACTCGAACCATTAAAGAAATGCTATTGGATGAAAATTTTTCAACCATATACAGTGACCTTGAACTTGAATTGGCCAAACTTTATCAGCATCAAGGGATGTATGTCGAAGCGAAGAACAGACTCGAATCCATCGTGCAGGATTATCAGCGAACTATTGCATCTGCAGAGGCTTACTATATGCTCGGTCAATTATCTATCAACCAGGATTGGGATACTGAGGCTGCATTAAAACAATTTGAGATGGTATCTAAAGAGCATAAGCAGTCCTTATATGCATCGTCGGCAAAAATTCGATTGAAAGAGATAAAGGCTTATCAAAAAATATATAGCGAATATGGGCCATGGATGGAACGGGTGACTCAAGTGGACTCCATGGGCAACAGCACGTTAACATTTGATGATGAAATTGGATTATCTACTGTTCTCTATGGATTGGCTGAGCTTGAATTATTTCACTTTGGCCGAAGGGATTCGGGCATTATTTATTTGGATCAGCTCACTGCTTTTGCGCCATCTGCGCCATTGGTTCCCAAAGCATTATATGCAAAATCTACTATTTTGTCTGAAATGGGTGATGATTCGACAGCAAATGTACTTAAGCAACGCATTGTTAAGTTCTATCCCAAAACTGATTATGCGATGGCTATCATCCAATCGGATTCATCAATCGCAACTGGAAAATCCAATTCAGATCATCAATTGGTTACGGCAGAAGCACAATGGGAAATAGATCCTATATTGGCAATGGATAATTATAAAGAAATCGTATCCACGGATACCGTTTCAGAGGCCAGTGCCAAAGCAGCGTATTTCTTGGCACACCAATATGACTATGAATTTATTCGGCCTGACAGTGCAATCAAATATTATGAATGGGTATTAAAACATCACGGACGAAGTGAGCAAGCAGTCGAAGCTCAAAAACGCGCTTTAGTTCTTAATATATTTTTAGCTGATACAACGGACCATAATGCAAATTGAAAAAGCAAAAATTCTAACCAACGCAGAGGTGGCTCATAATATTTGGGAAATGAAATTTGAAGCTCCGCTAATTGCAAAAGGGTTGAAAGGTGCTGGTGAGTTCCTAAATATTTTATCTATCGAGAGATGGCAAAACCCTTTGCGCCGACCCATGAGTATTGCATCTTCAAATGGAGAGATCCTTTCTATTATTTATAAAATTTTTGGAGAAGTGACCACAATTCTGTCCAATAAACGAACTGGCGATTATATAGAATTACTGGGACCGTTGGGAAATACTTTCACTCATTGGCAAAATGGACACCACCCCATATTGGTAGGTGGTGGCGTAGGCTTAGCGCCTATACTCAATCTTCAATCTGAATGTAAATCGGCAAAAATTGAGCATTCCATCATCATCGGTGCCCGGAGCAGCAATGAACATTTTATAGGTCATAATCCGGATCAACAGATTTATTTAACCACCGATGATGGCACAGCGGGGGAAAGCGGTACGGTCATGGGGCCATTAGAAAGATTGGTTAAAGAAAAAGCCAATCCATATATTTATGCCTGTGGACCGGAACCCATGCTGGAGTCTGTTCGAGACTTTTCATTGGCGCAAAATGTACCTGCACAATTATCTGTAGAAAGCTACATGGGATGCGGTGTGGGTTTTTGCCAAGGATGTGTTATCCCAAGGGTAAGTAGTCAAATTCAAGATCATAGCTACCATCATAAATATTCACTGGTCTGTTTAGATGGTCCCGTATATGAAGCGAAGGACATCCAATTTGCCTAACCTAAAGTTAACCATGGGAAATGTAGAATTTGATAATCCCATCTGGGTGGCATCTGGTACCTTTGGTTATGGAACAGAAGCGCCTGAATTGGTGGATGTAAATAATCTCGGCGCGATTGTGACCAAATCCATTACACGTAAGCCAAGAGAAGGGAATCCTCCACCGCGAATTGTAGAAACATCATCAGGTATGATTAACTCCATAGGATTGGCCAATATTGGTGTGGAAAAATATATTCAAGAAATGCTCCCGGTTTATGAATCTCTTTCCACAAAGATTATCATGAATATTGCAGGTACCGATATTCAGGAATATATAGAAATCCTTGAAATGGTCGAATCGGTATCTTCAGTTATTGCTGGATATGAGATTAATATATCTTGCCCCAATGTAAAAAAAGGCGGGATGGAATTCGGTGTGGATTGCGATATGACAGCCAAGCTAACTGAAGCATTGCGATCCCGTACCGATCGACTTATTATCATGAAACTCAGCCCCAATGTATCCGATATTGTATCCATAGGCAAAGCATCTGAGGATGCAGGTGCAGACGCAGTTTCTGCAATCAATACTGTGGTGGGAATGAGCATTACTGCCAAAACAGGGATGAGTAATATTTACACCACATATGGGGGACTATCAGGGCCTGCCATCAAGCCTGTGGGGCTTGCAGCGGTTCATAAGCTCTATAATAAACTAAACATTCCCATCGTTGGGTTAGGTGGCATTGTGAGTGAAGAAGATGTTGCCGAATACATGCTTGCCGGAGCAAAGGCAGTGCAAGTTGGAACCGCTAATTTTAGAAATCCCGGTATCAGTGAAGATATAATTTCTCGGTTCAATTTATTTATCGCGGAAACCAAATGGGGTTCGGCGGAAGAAATGGTGGGGCAGGTAAATACCCATTCATGAGACGATTAACCTTATTTTTTATTTTTTTAATGGTGGTGACTGGATGCAGCAATTCTCCTCGCTATCGTACAGGACCGGTTAAGGCAGGTGGTGTAAAATCAAAAAATCCACCTGCATTGAAAACGAAGGCCAATGGTAATCATCGAAAAGTGATGAAAGGAGTAAGCTCCTTTTATGCCGAAGATTTTCATGGAAAGCTCACAGCCAATGGAGAAGTGTATGATATGTATGGATTGACCGCAGCACATAAAACTCTCCCCTTGAATACGATTGTTCGCGTGACGAACTTAGCCAACAACAAATCACTCATTTTACGAATTAACGATCGGGGCCCTTACGTGAAAGGCCGAATTTTGGATTGTTCTTATGGTGCAGCTAAAAAGTTAGATTTTGTTACTCAAGGCACTACAGAAGTAAAAATTGAAGTGATTGAATGGGGCGATAACAAGTACATGAAACACCGAAACTAAACCATGGCCAAATATTATATCACTGTGAATCCTCATGGAGGGAAGAAAAAAGGGTTTGATATCCTAGAACAGGTGCTACCTGTTTTTGAAAGTGTAAATGCCGAGGTAACTGTTTTAGAGACTGAATACGCAGGACATACCCGTGATTTAGCCCGTGAAACTAATATGTCTGAATATGACGGGTTTTGCTGTATTGGTGGTGACGGCACCATGCACGAAGCCATCAATGGTTTGATGACTCGGCAGGATGATCAGCGATTTCCAATCGGTTTGATTACAGGGGGGACTGGTAATTCATTCATGCATGACCTGGATTGTTTAGATCCGGTCAATGCGGCGAAACGGATTATTACGGGCAGACGGCGTCCCATCGATATATTGGAATGTGATGCAGATGGTGTAATTTATTATGGATTCAATATAGTGGGATGGGGGATTCCCACTGATGCCAACAATCT
This sequence comes from uncultured Fidelibacterota bacterium, assembly GCA_913043235.1. GTDB lineage: Bacteria > Fidelibacterota > Marinisomatia > Marinisomatales > UBA1611 > UBA2134. The sequence continues at coordinate 10,064 of CAJWLO010000029.1, read as the reverse complement.
AGCTGAAAAGATGCGATGGTTGGGGACCCAGCGTTATAATGTGGCATCCGTCATTGAAGTGTTCCGTCACCAAAAGCGATTTGCACGTGTTGAAATTGATGGTAATATGATTGGTGCCGATTTTGGTTTTATCATCGGCTGCAATACCATCCATACTGGTAAGGGCATGAAAATGGCACCCTTGGCACGGTTAGACGATGGACTCATTGACCTCGTTATTGCACGGAAAGTGGGTCGGTTAAAACTGCTCAGATTATTCCCTAAAGTATTTTCCGGGAAACATATTGGCGATACTGCTGTAGACTATCGACAAGTAAGTGAATTCATGATTAAACCGGAAGATCGAAATACATTAAATATTGATGGTGAAATGCTGGGCAGCACACCCATTCATGTGAAAGTTTTACAAAAAGAAATAGACGTATTGGTATAAAATGAAAAGCACTTTATTAACACGGATGCCAATTGTATTGGTCGGTATACCACTTATTATTTATCTATTGAATGAAGGGGGTATGATTTTTTCAAGCTTTGTGGCTTTAATAACCTTCCTATGTTTAATCGAATTTTATGGGTTAAAAAGAAAAAGTGGAGCAAGACCGAATGGTATGATCGGTATATTTATGGCGCTCACCATTTGTTTTATGTACATTCAATTCCCCAATGCCAATGCAGTGAATATATTAACAGGCATGTTAATATTAATAGTCCTTGGCTTGTTTATAGAGATGTTTAGTAGACACGATGATCCTCTGTCCAATATCATGATGACCTTTGGTGGCGTAGTCTATGTGGCGGGATTGCTGGGGACGATGATTGCCCTGCGAAACTGGGATGCCTTGAATGGCACTCGATTTACAATGGCCATGATATTTTCAGTATGGATTTGTGATACAGCGGCCTATATATTTGGAATGTTATGGGGAAAGAAAAAACTTATTGAACGCATCAGCCCCAAGAAAACCATTGTTGGTTTTTTGGGTGGAATCGTTGGTGCGTTTGTTTCATTTTATGTGATGAATAATTTGGACTTTATTCAATTTGAGCTTAATGGATTACACCTTTTAACACTCACATTCATCGTAGGTGTTTGTGGTCAATTGGGCGATTTTGTTGAATCGATGTTTAAGCGGGATGCCGGCGTAAAAGATTCAGGAAAATTGTTGTTGGGTCATGGGGGTGTATTGGATCGATTTGATTCATTAATTTTTACCAGTCCATTGGTCTTTATTTTCGTTTCTTTCTTATAAAATTTAACGGAGAGTTCTTCCAAATTCCGTGGCGAAAATGTAAATTCGCCAGCTTATTTCACAGAATTTAATCCGCTTACCAACTGAGGTAATTTATGGCGAATGTTTCTATCACTGGTTTTGGTGATAATTTAACGATAAACGGCGTCCGTATCGGCGACCTAACCCCGGCACAACATGAAGCAATTGAAAAAGAAAAGGGTGGCAATAATTATAGTCCCCTTGAAAATGTAGTTGTCTCCCATGTAAAAGATTCATCCACATTAATCGCCCGCAAACCCAACCCGGACGATATTTCATCCTATATTGAAGAAGAATTGATTGATGGACTTTGCTGTTATTCAGCTGTGAATCAAGGTCAATTGAATCAAACCATTGTGGATGCGGTTGTTTCCCATTTATCCGAAGAGAAGCTTCCCACCGTTCCTAGATCTATTCGGCATAAATATATGGCTGCTTTTTTGATGGCAGCAACAGGGGTAACTGGCATGGACCGAGTGGTGCCGAAAGTGGCGGGCGTTGAAGCACCGGAACTAATGTTTAAATTATCTCGCCGATGGGGATATCGTGTAAAAGGCATCCCTAAGGATGAAGCTATTGTTGTGGCGGCAAAAGGAAATTTTCACGGTCGTTCTATGACGGCCGTTTCTCTATCAGATGATCCGGATGCTTATGAAGATTTTGGGCCTAAAGTTCCGGGAATTGAATTGGTGGAATATAATAATATTGAGGCACTTCGAAGTTTATTTGAAGAAAAGGGAGATCGAATTGCATCCTATATCGTGGAGCCAATCCAAGGTGAGGCTGGCGTCATTGTACCCGATGAAAATTATTGGCCCCAGGTGGCAGCTTTATGTAAAGAATTCAATATTCTATTGGCTATGGATGAAGTGCAAACAGGGTTTGGACGAACCGGCGCCAATTTTGCACATCAATTATTTGGTGTAAAACCGGATCTCATAGGGTGTGGCAAGGCAGCCGGTGGCGGTGTGCTTCCAGTTTCGTTTGTGGCAGGTCGCAATGATGTTATTGGTGTTCTTACTCCTGGCTCAGAAGGATCGACATTTGGCGGATATCCTTTAGGTGCAGTTGTGGCCACCTATGCGATCAAAGTATTGGTAGATGATAGATTGGCAGATAAAGCCCATGAGAGAGGTGACCAGCTCATTGGACGATTCAATGGGATGAAAGAAAGATTTCCTGATAAAGTTAAATCGGTTAGAGGAAAGGGGCTCCTCACCGCTTTTGAAATGTACGACGCACCAGCATTGGATGGGCACCATGTATCCGTTGCTCTATTAGAAAAGGGCGTCTATGCCAAAGAAACTCACCACAGTACCGTCCGTGTTGCGCCCGCGTTAACCATTTCTGCAGATCAGATCGACCGTATTGCTGATGCAGTAGAATCTGTCATCGAAACATTATAGAATAGGAAATACGATGCAAGATATTTTAAACGCCCTTGGTATTAAAGATGTGAATTATGGTGCTTGTTCAGGCAATGGAAAATGGTCCACCAATGAAGAAGGTGTATTGCTGGAGTCTTATAATCCCGCCAATGGAGAACTGATTGCAAAAGTATATCAAGCAACAGAAAACGACTATGAAACCATTGTGGCCGAATCAGAGGCGTCGTTTGAGTCATTCCGCAAAGTGCCTGCTCCCATCCGAGGACAGTTGGTCCGCGAAATGGGGGACGCACTCCGTGAAAAGAAAGATGTATTGGGTAGTCTTGTTGCTATGGAAATGGGCAAAATCAAACAAGAAGGGGATGGTGAAGTCCAGGAAATGATTGATATTGCTGATTTTGCTGTGGGTCAATCCAGAATGCTGTACGGTAAAACCATGCACTCAGAACGGCCAGACCATCGCATGTATGAACAATGGCATCCATTAGGTCCGATTGGCGTCATTTCTGCGTTTAATTTTCCAGTAGCCGTATGGGCATGGAATGCATTTATTGCCGCCATTTGTGGCGACACAACCATTTGGAAACCATCATCCACTACACCGCTTTGTACCATTGCCGTCCAAAATATTTGCAATGAGGTGATGGCCCGAAATGGATATACAGGTATTTTCTCCTCAATTATTGGTCGAGGATCTGTGGTTGGCGAGCACATGTTAAATGATAAACGTCTTCCATTAATTTCCTTTACCGGCTCAACTAAAATGGGCCGGCACGTGGCATCAACCGTTTCTGAGCGATTTGGAAAAACTATTCTTGAGTTGGGTGGAAATAATGCCATCATTATCGATGAAACAGCTAACTTGGATATGGCTATCACAGCTGTGGTATTTGGGGCCGTAGGCACTGCCGGCCAACGATGCACTAGTACGCGGCGAATCATCATCCATGAAAGCATTCATGACAAATTTTTAAAACGCCTGTTGAATGCCTATGAACAGGTAAATATTGGCAATCCCTTGGAAGGTAGTACACTTATGGGTCCATTGGTTAATGAAAATGCTGTTAAAGATTTTTTAAATGCAGTGGAATCCGTTAAATCTGAAGGGGGAGATATCCTCTACGGAGGAGAGGCAATTGAAGGTGAAGGTTACTATGTTACACCGGCCATTGCTAAAGCTGAAAACCATTGGGATATTGTACAGCAAGAAACATTCGCACCGATTTTATACATTATGTCCTACAGCACAATGGAAGAAGCTATAGTCATGCATAACGGTGTACCTCAAGGCCTGTCATCTGCGATGTTTACTACCAATGTAGTTAATGCAGAATATTTCCTTTCCCACCGCGGCAGCGACTGCGGTATCGCAAATATCAATATTGGAACTTCCGGTGCTGAAATTGGTGGAGCATTTGGAGGTGAAAAAGAGACGGGTGGCGGTCGTGAATCCGGATCCGACGCGTGGAAACAATATATGAGACGTCAAACCAATACCATGAACTGGAGTGCAGAATTACCGTTAGCTCAGGACATTGAATTTGGTTTAAGTGAATGAGATATAATTAATTATAATAAGATTTATGATGAGTCCAGTTCACCCCAACGATGTAAGAAATAGTATTGGTCAATTTATGTTGGCTGATGGAATGGATCACGTAATTGACCTAGAAAAAAGTCATGGGTCATGGTTTGTAGATGCAAGAGATGGTAAAGAATATTTAGATTTATTTTCAATGTTTGCTTCCATGTCAGTGGGGTATAATCATCCTTACCTATTGGAGAATAAAGATAGGCTGACATTAGCTGCATTGAATAAACCCACTAATTCGGATGTTTATTCATCCCAAATGGCAGCGTTTGTTGATACGATAGGGCGTTTGGCGCAACCGAATTATCTTCCTTATGCATTTTACGTTGAAGGTGGTGCCTTGGCAGTGGAGAACGCATTAAAGACTGCATTTGATTGGAAAGTTCGTAAGAACTTGGCAGCAGGAAAGCCGGCTGGCACGGGGAAGATCATTCACTTTAAAGAATGTTTTCACGGACGATCCGGATATACCATGTCTTTAACTGATTCTCCAGATCCAAGAAAAGTACAATATTTCCCAAAATTTGACTGGCCACGGATTGATGCTCCAAAAATTATATTTCCCTTAACCGATGAAGGATTTGCCAATTTAAAGCGGGTAGAAGAGAGAGCCGTTCTCCAAATTCAAGAAGCCGTTGAAAATAATCCAGGTGATATTGCAGGGCTTATATTAGAACCCATTCAAGGCGAAGGTGGCGACAATCATTTTAGGGAAGCTTTTTTACGTCAACTTAGAAAATTGGCCAATGAGCATGAATTTTTACTCATTTATGATGAAGTGCAAACGGGGATCGGCATTACGGGGAAAATGTGGGCCCATGAACATTATGGAGAATATTGTCGTCCTGATATAATTAGCTTTGGGAAGAAAACACAGGTTTGCGGTATCTTTGCCGGTACACGCTTAGATGAGGTCGAAGGGCACGTATTTAAAGAGTCGAGTCGTATTAATTCCACATGGGGCGGTAACTTGGTAGATATGGTACGATTTACTATTTATCTGGAAATAATATCCCAGGAAAATCTTATTGATAAAGCTGCAGAAAATGGCGCTTATCTAAAACAAAAACTTGAAACACTGCAGTGTAAGAATATTGACAAAGTATCTAATGTACGGAATAGAGGCCTTTTTGGTGCATTTGATATGCGATCGACTGAAGAACGAGATAAAATGATTGGGTTAATTAGTGAAGAAGGCGCACTCATGCTTGGATGTGGCCATACATCCATCCGTTTCCGTCCCCATTTAAATATTACTCAAGATGAAATCGATCAGGGAATATCTATGATCGAAAGTGCAATCAGTAAATTATAAACCATGGCTGAAACTGGCATTTTATATATTGTTGCAACGCCCATTGGAAACCTCGAGGATATTTCATTTAGAGCGATTCGCATTTTAAAAGAATCATCTTTGATTGCAGCTGAAGATACCCGCCAGACCAAAAAACTTTTAAACCACTATAATATTTCCACACCTACTTTAAGTTATTTCGAACATAATCGTTTTACACGCATTCCTCAAATTGTTAACCATTTGAATACAGGTAAAGATGTGGCTGTAGTCACGGATGCAGGCACACCTGGGATTAGTGACCCTGCTTATAAACTCATTCGTGCTGCCATTGAAAAGAATGCGAGGGTAGAAGCCATTCCCGGCCCTTCAGCATCAATTACTGCACTGGTAGCTTCTGGATTACCCACAGATCGATTTATTTTTGAGGGCTTTCTGCCCAATAAGAAAGGTCGAAAAGGAAAATTGGAACGGCTCGCATCTATTGACGCGACCATCATCATCTATGAAAGTCCGAAACGAATCCAGCGAACCTTAAAAGATATATTAGAATATATCGGTAATCGTCCTGCCGTTATTGGTCGGGAACTTACTAAAATGCATGAAGAATTAATTCGAGGTAAAGTTTCTGAATTATTATCGTATTTTAACCAGAATACTCCACGGGGAGAATTTGTAATTATGATTGGCAAGGATGACCCAAATGTCTACTTCTAAAGGAACATTTATCACATTTGAAGGGATTGATGGATGTGGAAAAAGCACCCAGGTAAAAATGCTTGTCGAAGCATTGAATAAGCATCAACGTAAAACCATTTTGGTGAGGGAGCCAGGTGGCACAACCATTTCTGAAGAAATTCGGGATATATTGCTCCATAGACATTTGACTGATATTTGTGATCGGACTGAAGCATTGCTCATGACCGGAAGTCGCGCCCAATTAACCTACGAAGTAATATTGCCCAATTTAAATCGGGGAAAAAACGTAATCGCCGATCGTTATTACGATTCCACCTTAGCCTATCAAGGCGGCGGTAGAGAACTTGACTTGGATTGGCTAATCAAATTGAATCAATTTGCCACATATGGCCTGGAACCGAATGTGACATTCTTCGTAGATGTATTGCCGGAAGAAGCAATACGAAGAAAAAGCCAGGAACCTGATCGCATTGAACGGGCTGGTATTGAATTACAAATGCGCGTCAGAAAAATCTATTTAGATTTAGCCAATCGATTTCAAGAACGATTTGTAGTTTTAGACGGACATGAATCGATTGAAAATATTCATGGCGATATTTTATCAGAATTGAGACGGAGAAAATTATTCTTATGAAAAAACATTTCGTAAAGTTCATATTACCGGTTGTTATCATAACCGGCGCCCTTTCACTTGCGGTGACTCAATCAAGTATTTACCGGAAAGTGGGCGAATCCCAACGATTAATCAATCAAGTATATAGCCAAATCTTTTCTACCTATTTACATGAACTTGATCCTGATTCATTTACGAAAGCAAGCATCAATAGTATTACCCAAAATCTGGATCCATATACATCCTTTATGGTAGAAGATGAACAGCACCGCGTCAATGTGTTGAGTAAGGGAAAATATGGCGGTGTAGGTATCCAACTTGGCTATCGAAATAAAACTATGTCTGTGGTGGCTCCAATGGATGGTGGACCTGCAAAAAAGGCCGGCATCATCAGTGGCGATATTATTTTAAAAGTGGATGATGAAGAAGTAAAATCCCTTTCATTCAATGATGCCGCAGCAAAAATAAGAGGCGAAAAGGGCACTAAAGTTAAATTGACTGTGAAACGATATGGAGAAGATGACCCCATAGAGTTTAATTTGATTCGATCTAATATTGTGGTAAAGGACGTGACCTATTCTGGCATGTTGACACCTTCAACTGGATATGTGCGACTTAATCGATTTTCCAGAAATACACCTAACGAAATGGCTAATGCATTCGGTGAATTACTATCTGAGGATGCGAACGAAATTATAATCGACCTTCGAGATAACCCCGGTGGTCTTATGGCCTCTGCAGTGGCATTGTTAGATATGATTATTGAAAAGAATCAACCCCTACTCTCCACCAAAGGCCGAATTAAGGATGCGAACCGTACTTATTATTCAAGACGCAAATCATTGGTACCGTCTGATGTCAAAATTGCAGTACTCATTAATCGAGGCAGTGCCTCTGCCAGTGAAATCGTTGCCGGTACCGTGCAAGATTTAGATCGAGGCCTTGTAATTGGTCAAAAATCATTTGGTAAAGGATTAGTCCAAACTGCCTATTCTATTGATAAAAAACGGTCAATTACAGTGACTACAGCACGGTATTATGTACCTAGCGGACGGTTTATCCAAAAGCGCGACTATATCGATGAAAAATATATCATGAATCAGGCTGAAGAGGATTCTGTCTTTAAAACAGTAGGGGGTCGGACTGTTTTAGGTAATGGCGGTATTACACCGGATTCAGTTGTGACGCTTGAGTTAATGGATATTCTTTCAACTCAATATTGGCGTAATGGATACTTCTACTCTTTCGCTCAAGAGAAAAAACACAACTATGCGGATTTCAATGCAGTATTAAGTGATGGTGACTTATTAGATAAATTCAATGTATTTATTAAAGAAAAAGACAGCGTTATGCTTCCAGGTGAAAAGGAGTTGAATGAACTTTCGGATAAAATCGCCAATTTGGATTCAACAAATCAATCCGCTCAAAATGCCCTTGAAACGCTAAAAACGTTTTATACATCACAAGAGAACTCAAGAATAGATATCGAGTCAGACGATATTAAAAAAATTCTTCTTTTAGAGTTTGCCGGATTAATTAATGGGCCAGAAGGACGTCTGAAGCAGGCGCTCAAAGACGATAAAATTGTAAAAATAGCTATAGGAATGCTCACTGATAATCAAGCCTACGCCATTGCTTTATCACCCATCGAATCCATAAATAATTAATCGTAAATATTCTTTCCAAGATATTCGATAGATCAGTTAAATTCCTAAGCTATTTTTGGGGGCGATTAGCTCAGTTGGTTAGAGCGCTTGCTCGACACGCAAGAGGCCAGCGGTTCGAATCCGTTATCGCCCACATATTGTGGGGTAAACGGTTTTCCAATTGAATAGATAAATCGCCCGCAAATTAAAATTGGATTTCATCAGTCCTGAGACCCAATTTTATACCAAGTCAAAACAAACATAATGTTAGATTTAATATATCAAACACCTTCCAAAGTGAAGCCAATTTCGCTTACGGAGATGTACAGTCGATTTACCTTTTAATTTTGCGAATCCATTTTTAACCCCATGTCTCAAATTACCATTACATTACCTGACCAATCTACACGAACATTCGATGCCGGCATTACGCCATTGGATGTGGCTGAAAGTATTGGTCCACGCTTAGCCAAGGATACGGTAGCTGCCACTATCAATGGCAAATTTACCGATGCTACCGTCCCAATCATGGAGGATGCAGAATTGAGCTTGCATACAGTAGGCTCTGATGAAGGGCACGAAGTATTACTCCACAGTACAGCTCACTTAATGGCGCAAGCAGTTAAATCACTTTGGCCCGATGCTCAAGTCACTATAGGTCCCGCCATTGAAAATCGATTTTATTATGATTTTGACATTGACGGTACATTTTCTGATGATGATCTTGAAAATATTGAACAAAAAATGCGCGAATTATCTAAAGAAAATCTGGCCGTTGCTCGCCAGGAATTGGCAAGAGACGAAGCCATTAATCTTTTCAAAGGAATGGGTGAAAATTACAAGGTTGAAATAATCGATCAGATTGATTCTGAAGATAATATTTCTGCATACGGTCAAGGCGATTTTATAGATCTTTGTCGGGGACCCCATGTTCCATCCACCGGTAAAATCAAACATTTCAAACTATTGAGCACTTCTGGCGCCTATTGGCGAGGAGATGAAAAGAATAAAATGCTTCAACGCATATACGGCACTGTATTTTCATCTAAAGATAAATTAAAACAATATTTACATTTTTTAGAAGAAGCAAAGAAGCGCGACCATCGAAAGCTAGGGAAAGAATTAGAAATCTATACATTTGATGATGAAGTGGGCCCCGGTTTGCCTCTTTGGCTTCCCAATGGTGGAGTCATAATTGAAGAACTAGAAAAGTTGGCAAAAGAAACGGAATCCCGTCATGGCTATCATCAAGTGCGGTCTCCACATTTAACCAAAGGTGATTTATATAAAAAGTCCGGACATTTAGATCTATACAAAGATGCCATGTATCCAGCCATGGATGTAGATGGTACTAAGTATTATGTAAAGCCCATGAATTGTCCTCATCATCATAAAATTTATGCAAGTTTACCTAGAACATATAAGGAATTGCCACTTAGGTTATGTGAATATGGAACATGTTATCGTTATGAAAAATCAGGACAGTTGTTTGGCTTAATGCGTGTTCGAAGTATGCAGATGAATGATGCTCATATATATTGCACGGAAGAGCAGTTTAAAGA
>CAJWLO010000028.1 GCA_913043235.1 uncultured Fidelibacterota bacterium | reverse complement strand
GGACAAGTTGACAATCGAATTTTTACTTATGGTATGGTACCAAGAGGGTTGATGCGGACCAAAAAAGCCTTAAAATTATTTTCAGCAATAATTTCTAGTTTGAAAGTTAATAAAGATGAAATGCGACTTGCTGCTGTAGATAGTTTTGTAGGGGCCACAGATCTTGCAGAAGAGATCATGATGCGGAATGGTATTAATGCGCAAGCAGCTCATTCTATCGTTGGCCAGGCCATAAGGCTTTCAATTAAGGAAGGAAAAAGTATTAAGGCCAATCTCATAAACGATGTGGCTATGGATGTAATAAATTGTTCCCTTGATATAACTGATGATCATGTTTCTAAAATCATGGACCCAGAATCCATTATTGAGACAAGGACTGGCCCTGGAGGCGCATCATCAAAATCTGTGAATAAAATGATTACTGACCTTCGGGATAAAAGCAATGATTCAAATCATTGGATAAAATTAGAAAAATCTTGGCTCAAAAGATCAGAAAAAAACTTAATTGAAAGGGCTAAATCAATATGTCAGTGAATATGATTGATTCTGAGATATATGGGAGTATGTGGGGCTCAGATGAAATGTATGCTATATTTGATGAAGTTCCCCGTACGCAAGCATGGCTGGAAATTATTAGTGCTTTAGCAGAAGCACAGGCAGAAGTGGATTTAATCCCATTTGAAGCTACAGAAGAGATTAGAAGAGCCTGTGATATAAATAAATTGGATATGGATTTACTCCGTAAAAGGTACAATGAATCAGGGCATTCCATGCATGGATTAATCCAGGAATTGAAAAAAATATGTAAAGGCTCCACAGGGGAATGGATCTATTATGGAGCTACTGTTCAAGATGTCACAGATACTTGGATATCGATTTCCCTTTTGAAAGTTTGGGAGATTGTATTCCGAGATTTATGGAAAATTGAGCAAAAACTTTTAGTCTTAGCGGTAAAACATCGTACTACACCCATGCTTGGTAGAACGCATGGTCAGCCAGGTTTGCCGATAACTTTTGGGTTCAAGGTCGCAATATGGATCCGTGAGATTCATCGTCATTTAGAACGAATGAAGGATATACATAAAAGAATGGGAGTAGGTCAATTAGCTGGGGGAGTTGGCTCCTTGTCTGCTTTTGCAGGTAGGGGTATAGAATTACAATCGATTTTTTTTAAAAAACTGGGTTTACGTATTCCAGATATATCCTGGATATCTTCCCGTGATAGTCAGGCAGAGTTTATACAGTTATTGTCCATGATTTCTTCTACTTTCGATAAAGTTGGACATGAAATTTATACATTGCAACGTCCTGAGATAAATGAATTGAATGAGATTGTTAAAAAGGGCGCTATAGGCAGTATCACAATGCCTCATAAAAGCAATCCTGAGCTGTCCGAGCATTTAGGTACCTTAGCTCGATTAATTCGTCACAATACAAACTGTTTAAATGAAAACCTAGTTCACGAACACGAACGTGACGGTCGTTCCTGGAAATCAGAGTGGGGTCTAATTGGCCCAACCTGTGTTATGGCAGGTGCTCAGCTTCAATTGGGCTATGCATTATGTTCAAGCCTCCAGGTAAACAGTGAAAATATGATCAAAAATATTGAGTCAACTAATGGCCATATTTATTCCGAAGGTGTCATGCTTTCTTTGGCAGGAAAAATAGGGAAACAAACTGCGCATGATCTTATGTACGAGATTTCTAAGACTGCCAATAAAAAGAACCGGTCATTAAAATCCTGTTTGGTAAATAATGAGACGGTTATGAAACATCTCACCAAAAATGATATTGATGTTATCTTTGATTATGAAAAACAGTTGGGACTTTGCCCTGAGTTTGTAGATAGAGTTGTGCAATTAAGCCATCAATCACGGGAAGGTAATAAACGTTTTTTAAAAGATTATTTTCCAAATGAATAATACTCTGCTATTACGACCTCAGCTTGAATTAGCAAAATTACCAACGCCATTGGATCGCGTTGAAAATTTGGGAAAATCTTTGGGGAATCTTGATCTTTGGTTCAAACGAGACGATTTGACAGGTTTTGGTTTGGGAGGAAATAAAGTACGGTCTCTCGAGTATCTGGCTGCCGATGCCATGAAGTTAAACTCTAACATCCTAATCACTGGTGGTAGCCCTGGATCCAACCATGTTAGAACAACAATGGCAGCGGCTGCACACTTGGGACTCAGAGGTGTTGCAGTATTATCTGGTAATCAACCTTCTAAGACAAATGGTAATCTGCTGCTTGACCATATTCTTGATGCTCAACTTGTTTTTACTGGCAATCCAGACCGATCAAATATAGATAATTATATTGTAGAAGAAGCTGAACGTTTGCGAGGCAAAGGTGAAAACCCATATATGATTAGGCGTGGTGGTGTTTCATCGCTAGGCTGTATTGGATATGTTTCAGCTGCAGTGGAGATTTGTTCTCAGTTGAAGAATTTGAACTTAAGCCCTGAGATATTGGTATGTGCGACTGGATGTGGTGTGACACAAGCGGGGTTGCTGGTAGGGTTCAAATTAATGGGATTAAATTGTCGATTATATGGAATAACCGTAAGCCGTACCCGTGATGAATGTATTTCTCATATAGAACAATTAGTCAATGAAACAGAAGATGCTCTAGGTTTGGACTCAAGAGTCACAAGCGATGAGATCTTTGTGTTTGATGAATATATTGGTGAAGGATACAGCGTGCCAACTTCAGAAGGCATTGATGCTATTCGCCTTGTTGCCCGAACTGAAGGAATATTTTTAGATCCAATATATACTGGGAAGGCATTTTCTGGATTAACTGATTTGATAAAAAAGGGGTTTATTGATACTGATAAGACTGTGATATTTTTACATACAGGAGGCTCTCCCAGTATTTTCTCCAATTCAACAATAATATCTAATTCCAATAACTTGTCTGATTATGTAATTGATAAATGAACAAGTAGTCAATTAAATTCAGTGAATATTAAATAAACTCTCATGAGGTAAAATAAAATGCCTATTTATGAATATTTGTGTGCTCCTTGCGAAAAACGGATTAGCCTACTTATTCGCAATTACGATGATGCCGATAAAGATACGGCTATCTGCCCTTATTGTGGGAAAGGTGATCTCCAGCGGTTGGTTTCTGCACCTAGCATATCAAGCGGGAAAAATAGCGTTTTAGAACCAAGTAAATCACCAAATGATCCCCATTTATTAGCGCAGACCATGCGCTCATCGATGCGCAAATCAGGGCAGAATTATGGTAGTGAGTTTAAGGAAGTTGCCCATCGTTTGGAAAAAGGAGAGTCCCCCAATTCTATTGAAAAGTCACTTCGTGAGCGCTCAGGTGAGAAGCCTCACATGTGTCCAGATGGGCACGTTCATTAAATTATAATAGTTTAGGCATCTGCTTAATTAACAATTCTGTTTTGGACAATTCCGTTAATGTAATTCCAAAACTCAAAGCACGTTATATAGGTAAGCCTTTATTAAATAGCTTAACGAAAAAGTCTTTTGCAGGATCCGTGGTTGGTATTTATCAGGATTTTTGCAATATAATGGGTAATGATGGTCGTATGATCACTATAGCCATCTCCCCTATAGGTAAAAGTCCATTCTCTGTGCTTATTGAAAGGCAAGACTTAACCAGATCTATTACTGCGAAAATGAATGTTCGAGCAAATCAGTATGGTATAAGTATAAGTGATACAATATTCATAAGTTTAAATAACGCTGAAACCTGGGATCCCAAAATGCTTCAATTTCCTCAGACATTTTGTCTGAAAGCATCTAGCGCTGAATTGTTGTTTGAATCTACACAATGGTTCGAACCAACTTTTAAGAATTCTAATGATAAATATGTGATAGATAAACTTATTGCTGGAGCCGAACAATTACAGCATGCATTGATTAATAGGCATCCTATAAAAAGATCAGTTAAATATTTAGCGGGGTTGGGATTTGGGCTTACACCATCAGGCGATGATTATCTTCTTGGAGTGATGGCATCTCTATGGATTACAAAAAACACCCATTCTCTCGATGAGATTGCTCGGTTATCAAGTCAAAAAACTACATCTTTAAGTGCTGCGTATTTGATAGCAGCGTCAAAAGGAGATTTTGCTGAATGCTGGCATGATTTAGTACAATCCGTACTTTACCAAGACCCAAAGACTCTGCGAGATTCTATTTCTGAATTCACACAGATAGGAGCGTCTTCTGGCCAAGATGCTTTGGCTGGTTTCTCCACGCAAATTCTTAATTCTAAATTCAGCTTAAATACGGTACGAAATTAAATCTTCAGAGATAGAATCCCATTAGAATGTTGAGAAATACATGTAATCAATCGAAAGACTAGCGTTATCCGTTCCTACAAAAAAAAATAAATGTCTATTCCTACAGCAATGATCGCTATGGGCGGGAACAGTATCTCACCGAAAGGTGAGGCTGGTACCATCCAGCAACAGTTTTCCCATACTCGAGAAACTGTGGAAGGGATTTCCTATTTTATTGAACGTGGATATAATCTTTGTATAAATCACGGTAATGGTCCACAAGTAGGCAATGAACTCCTGCGTATGGATCTAACGTACGACCAGATCCCCCCGCTACCTCTAGGAGTATGTGTGGCTGGTACACAGGGGACCATTGGGTATATGATCCAACAGTCATTGCAGAATAAGTTGAGAGATATGCGACTGGATAAAGAAGTCGTTACTCTTATTACCCAGGTTTTAGTGGACGTGAATGATCCCACTATGAAGGAGCCCACAAAATATGTAGGCCCACGATATCCTGAAAATGAAATAAGGTCTTTTGCGGAAAAATTTGGCTGGTCTATCAAGGAGCAGGAACCAGGCCAATGGCGCCGAGTGGTCCCTTCGCCTATGCCAGAATACATCATGCATGGAAAATCCATTAAATCGTTGGTAGATAGAGGCACTATCGTGATTGCCACAGGTGGAGGCGGTATTCCAGTTTACAATAATGAAAAGTACTTGGTAGGCTTGGATGCAGTGATCGATAAGGATTACACGGCTGCTAAACTGGGACGCATCCTTCATGCAGAAGAACTATGGATTATCACAGACGTAGAGTATGTTTATCGTAATTATGGTCAATCTAATCAATCCCCTATTCAGAGTATGACAACCAGCGAAGCAAAAACATTATATGAAAATGGTGAATTTCAGAAAGGCAGTATAGGTCCCAAGATCAAGGCAGCCATGCATTTTTTGAAATATCATGGAAAAAAAGTTATTATTACATCAATACCCTTTATCAAAGATGCGATAGAGGGTAATACGGGGACAATAATAAGTAATGATTAACCTGTTTGATAAATAATTGGATTAAGAATATATTTTGATAGATGCATGGGTATGGAGTTAAAAGAATTTTATGAAAAATAGCATAGGCTACTTGTTAATTTTTTACGTTTTGTTTACAATATTTCCCGGAAAACTTTCTGCGTTGGAAAATGGGAAAATAAAGGGACAAGTGCTTGATAGGGTAACAGAAAATCCGCTTCCATACGCGAATGTATTTTTAGATGGTACCAGCCTTGGAAGTTCAACAGATCCTAAAGGAAATTTCTTGATACTTGATGTTCCCCCGGGATCTTATACGATTAAAATACGTTATATTGGATATAAAAAACTTGATCAACCGATTGAGTTGGTAGATGGTCAATCTTTGGAAAGGCAATTTTCACTGGATCCTGAAGCACTCGAAGGTGAAACTGTTAATGTTACTGTGCAAGCAGAAGGACAGAAAGCGGCCATCAATCAGCAGTTATCATCAAAATCAATTGTTAATGTAGTCTCATCTGCACGAATTCAAGAACTGCCTGATGCCAATGCTGCAGAATCCATTGGCAGGCTACCCGGTGTATCTATTACCAGGGTTGGGGGGGAAGGAACCAAGGTTGTGATCAGAGGAGTTCAGCCAAAATATAATGTGATAACGGTGGATGGTGTACGCATGGCTTCATCCGATTCCGATGACAGAAGTGCAGACCTTAGTATGATTTCTTCTAATATGCTGGAAGGTATTGAAGTATATAAAACTTTAACTGCCGATCAGGATGCGGATGTAATAGGGGGAACAGTAAACTTCAAAATGAAAGAAGCTGAAGGCGGAAAAAACAAAATAAAATTACATTTTCTTGCCCAGGGAGGCAATAACAGTCTTTCTAATGCGAATAGTCAGTATGATAATTATAAACTTGTTCCAAGTCTGGAAGGAAGATTACTGCAGGATCGTTTGGGGTTTTTTCTGCAAGCAAATTTTGAAAATAAGAATCTCACTTCTAATTCCCTTTCTGCAGGATACAGCAATCTAGCGAATGATGATACTAATTATGTGACCAACTCCATCAACCTTAGCTACGTACCCAGGAAGAAAGAGCGTATTAATGTGGCACTTGTTTTGGATTATCGATTACGTGATGGCAAAATCAGTTTTTCTAATTTTGGGAACTCTGGAATAACGGAAACCATAAATCGTTCCGAATCGTTTGATATACGGGGAAATGCACATTACTATACCACAGGTTTTTCCAAGAGTATTGTTAATATGATCACCAATGCATTAAGCGTAGAAAAACAATTTTCCAAATTCAGTACAAGTTTTAAAATTTCTCATAGCTATTCGGAAACCGAAAACCCTAATAATTGGTCCGTGAACTTCTACAGGTTGCCAGCTGGAATAAATGATTTTTACAATCGAGTCAATGTGAAACCTGCTAATGTATTAAGCTCAGTAATCATTAATCCTGGTGCGACAAACCTGAACAGAATATCCAGCAATAATAATTTTACACCAGAACGTCAGTTTATGTCTTCTATGGATATAAAGGTGCCATTGAACATCGGAAAAAATCTATCGGCTGAGATTAAATTTGGCGGGAAATATAGAACCAGCGCTAGATCCTACCGGAACGAATCTTTTGGCACCACTGGTACATTTCAATCTCCAAGTGAGAGGGCTGCCGCACTGATGGTACGTGAACATATTGGAATACCAGGAACTTTTTTCAATAGTGATATAAGGCTTGCCTGGTTTATTGATACTACATTCACATATGGTGATTATTTGGAGGGTGAGTATGAAATGCATTCCCCTTTGAATTTTGAAATGATCGAGGATATGATGTTCTTCTGCCAGGATACGATTGATGCATTCGCGGATGGAGGTTCGCCAGGTGCCTATGCGCGCGACAATTATTCTTCAAATTCATTTAATTATCATGGTGAAGAACTACTATCTGCTGGGTATATAATGGCCACAATTAATATAGGGCAGAAACTTACAATAATACCGGGGATCCGCTATCAGGGTCTTGAAACAACATACAATGGGATAAGAGGGTCACAATCTGCACTCTCATTTTATAATTATAATCACACAGACACATCGATGACTGTAAAACATCCCTTCTGGCTCCCAAACCTTAATATACGATACAAACCGTTATCTTGGTTTGACATACGGTTAGCTTATTCCAATACTATATCCTATCCTGACTTCAATACAATAATACCCAGGATACATGTGAGTTCATATGGTGGTATACAATGGAATAATTATTCTTTACATCCATCCAAATCAGAAAATTATGATCTCTATTTTACTTTTTACGAAAATAAGATTGGTCTATTTACGCTGGGTAGTTTTGTAAAAAAAATTCATGATTTGATTTATCCTTGGAGATTCAGTAAGCCAGGGCTTGAAGCGCAACCCTATTTTTTAGCAGACAGGCTTCCCAATGAAAACACAAACTATACGATCCAAACACATGTTAATAACCAGTTGATGGTTGATGTTGTTGGTCTGGAAATAGATTGGCAAACACACTTTTGGTATTTGCCGAGCCCGCTAAATGGTTTGGTTCTCAATATTAATTATACGAATATTAAATCAGAAGCCGAATACCCATATGTCTATGCTGGTGCCACTAGTGCTACAAATGTTGATACGTCCTTTACAGATAGGCTTATCTATCAACCTAATAATATTTTTAATTTTTCATTGGGGTATGATTATAAGGGTTTCTCGATATTGTTGTCTATGCTATATCAGGATGATGTATTCTCAGGAGTGAGCCAGTGGCCACAATTGAGATCAACCACTTCTGCCTATAAACGCTGGGATCTATCATTGAATCAGTCCTTACCCTGGTTTGGGATGCAACTTTATAGTAACCTGAATAATATTAATGGAAGATATGCGCCCATGTTTATGAAGAATGCAAGGGATGTGAGTGTACTGCAGATGTACCCGAATATACCGACGTCTATTGAAGATTATGGCATGACCGCAGAGTTTGGTCTTCGTCTGAAATTCTGATATTTAATTTTTATTGAAATATTTTGATTTTTTATTTATGTTTAGAGCGTGTGTGTAGTCAAGTATCTCCGTGTAGAGGTACATCCTGACATATAGCTACTATTAAAACCAAAATTAAAAACTAAGGAGAATATAATGAAAAAAGCGATATTACTAACTTCTATAATGTTATTGATGATCGTGCCTACTTCCATTATTGCCCAAACCCAAATAATGGAGATTGCCCATCATGATGGTGATCTATATGAGATCATTAGTGCTGATACAACAGAAACTGGACATCAGGCCAGCGTTTATGTGCTAACATCTAAGGCTGATACCTATGTGCTTAATGGTACAATCACCGTTAAGGGAGACCTGACAATCATGGGGGAATTTGATGATGAAGATGATGATGCCCCAAGACGAGATGAACATGAAGATGATGAAGATTTTGACTGGGATCCCGCTTTCATCCAATCCGGAGTTTTGGCTGACGGCTCTGTTTTGGGTACATTTTTTGTTTTGACCGGTGATGAATCATCAGTACAATTTATTAACCTTTATTTATCGGCATATGCAACAAATGGAGTCGCATCAGGGACTGCTATTGAAGTTAAAGGAGATTATGTTTCAACGGAGGTCTCAGCTTGTATATTTGATGGTTTCCATACCTTTGCTATTGCATACAATGGACAGTGGGACTCCTTTTATCTAGAAGGTAATCTTTTCAGAAACCTAGTGCATCCGAACCAGTGGTACATTGGTGAAGTTCTTAGAAATACTTGGCCTGGTGAAGCATACACAGATGAGGTGGTAATGGAAGGCAATCTGATGATTGGTGTGAATGGATATGCTGCCGCACCGGTAACTAAGTGGCACATGAATAATTTTATATTTAATGATAATGTTGTGCTTTTCACATTTAAGAATCCATTCTTCATTTTCAATATGACGGAAGGGGAGATGAATGGTAATATCTTTTACGGCAATTATGCTGGTGGTGTAGATCGTACAGAAGACCCTTGGTGGGATAACCTCTGGTACCCAGATACATCTTTTGGTGTAATCGCCCTTCAGCCTCTAAGCCCTGCGAATGCAATTATGTTTGACTCTGATGGTGATACTGCCACAGCTGAAGGTTTGGCGGCCATTGAAGCACAGAGAGATATTGAAATATCGGACAACCAAGTTTACTGGCCGGAGGAGCTTGAAGATTTATGGGAAGCCTACAATGATACAGCGACAAACTGGGTTCGTACACCAGTCTGGATGAATGACAGAACCGTTAATATGTTTGCTGATGATGAAGCGTACCCACTCCTTGTTGAAGGTGATAACGAAGTATTGGATGAGGACCCCGGTTTGCCTGAAGAAATGTTAAATGATATCTTACATGGAACAAGCGAGACAGGTGATATTGGTCTCTTGGACTATTTCATGCAGATCAGGACTGGCACAGCTGCAACTGATTACTGGGGCTATGCTCACACTGAAGTGGTAGATGGAGGCGGAGATGAATGGACACCTGAATGGCCATCACCAGAGCTTTTGCATCTTGGCTATATTGATGATGGCAGTTGTGAAGGTTGCATGGAGATCAGTGCCGATGATGGAGACCTATATGAGATCATCAGTGCCGATACACTCGAAGATGGTACCCAAGCTCATGAATATGTTCTTACATCCACCGATGTAACCTATAAGATGTCAGGAACAATCACTGCGAAGGGTGATCTGACTATTATAGGTGAGCGAAATGAGTCAACCTTAAGACCCCCAGCTATTCAATCTACCGTGCTATCCGATGGGAGCACATTGGGGACGCTATTTGTCCTGACCGGTGATGAATCAGAAGGAAACTTTGAGAATCTATACCTGTCAGCATATGCAACGAATGGAGTTGCATCAGGGACTGCTATTGAAGTAAAGGGTGATGAAACTGATCTTTGGGTAGATGGATGTGTATTTGATGGATTTCATACATTTGCAATTGCCTACAATGGACAGTGGGACAACTTCTATATCAGCCAAAATATTTTCAGGAATTTGGTACACCCGAACCAGTGGTACATTGGTGAAGTTCTTAGAAACACCTGGCCCGGTGAAGCATACACGGGTGAAGTATACATGTGGGAAAACTTGATGCTTGGTGTAAATGGATATGCCGCCGCGCCTGTGAGCAAATGGTATATGGAAGAATTCGTATTCATGGATAATGCGGTTCTGTTTACATTTAAGAATCCATTCTTCATTTTCAATATGACCCAAGGGGAGATAAGTAATAATATCTTTTATGGGAATTATGCAGGTGGTGTGGATAGGACAGAAGATCCATGGTGGGACAACCTCTGGTATCCGGATTCATCCTATGGTGTGATTGCTCTGCAGCCCTTGAGTCCTGCAAATGCAATTATGTTTGACGCAGAAGGTGACACTGCCACAGCCGAAGGGTTGGCAGCCATTGAAGCCCAGAGAGATATTGAGATACATGATAACGTGTACTACTGGCCGTCTCAGCTTACAGATATGTGGGATGCCTATAACGACACAGCCACAAACTGGATCAGAACACCAGTATTTATGAACGATAGAACAGTGGCGATGTTTAACGATGATGCTGCTTATCCAAACTTAGATGATCTTGACAATCATGAAGAAGACCCGGAAATGCCAGCTGAAATGTTGGATGCCATTTTAAACGGTACTAGTGAGACAGGTGATATTGGTCTCTTGGACTATTTCATGCAGATCAGGACCGGCACAGCTGCAACTGATTACTGGGGATATGGGCACTCCGTTGTCACTGGAGATGACTGGATTCCAACCTGGCCGCTACCTGAGATGGTTGCTTTAGAATGGGGTGATTATACAGCAGTTGATAACGAGCAGACACTGCCAGAGCGTTTTACACTCGAGCAGAACTTTCCCAATCCTTTTAATCCAACAACGGAGATAACCTTTACTCTGAACCAAGAGTCAAATATTACATTGACAATCTACAATATGCTTGGTCAGGAAGTAAAAGAACTCACCAGTGGTTTCACGCCAGTTGGTAAGCACACCGTAGAATGGAATGGAAAAGATAATTTGGGTAAAAGTGTTTCTACTGGCGTATATCTTTACAGCCTGAACAATGGTACCCAAGTTCTCACAAAGAAAATGGTATTGATGAAATAATTATTTATTACCAATTTTCTTAACACCTTAAAAAGGGGCAGAATATTATCTGCCCCTTTTTTTATATTGTTACTTTTCGATATGATGTTTTCCCAATTTTACAATTCTTGTTGCTTAAAAAATTCAATTATTAAATATATTGCTTTGGTTGTAATCATTCATGGATGCGCAAAACACTCTCCCAAAGAATCTAAAACTAATCATTATGGAGAAATGGTGATTATACCAGGCGGAACATTTTCCATGGGGGGTAGTGATCCACAGGCTGGCCCAGATGAATTTCCATCTCACCAGGTACAGATCGATAGTTTTTACATGGATATCCATGAAGTTACCAACCGACAATTCGCTGAATTCGTAGCAAAAACAAACTATGTAACTGTCGCTGAAAAAAATATTAACTGGGAGAAGATGAAAGTTAATCTTCCGCCGGGCACACCTAAACCTGCTGAGAATATTTTACAGCCTGGGTCCCTAGTGTTCAAGGCTACGGATGGTCCGGTCTCACTTTCTGATGAAACGCAGTGGTGGACTTGGACCGTTGGTGCAAATTGGAAACATCCCGCTGGTCCCGGGAGCAATATTGATGATCAAATGGATTCCCCAGTGGTCCATGTAGCCTGGGATGATGCAGCTGCCTATGCCCAGTGGGCTGGGAAGCGGCTGCCAACAGAAGCAGAGTGGGAGTGGGCAGCGAGCGGATCGTTGGAAAATCCAATCTATCCATGGGGTAATATTTCTGTTTCTCAATCTACTGGTAAGGCCAATTTCTGGCAGGGCATGTTTCCTTATGAGAATACTGCCAAAGATGGGTATTATGGTACCGCACCGGTAAAATCTTATATGCCTAATGGCTATGGATTATATGATATGGCAGGAAATGTTTGGGAATGGTGCAGTGATTTATATCATTTTCAATCATACGGTATCACAGCTGAGCAAGGAGTTTCTGTTAATCCAAAAGGTCCATCCAATTCATTCGATCCGAATGAACCGCATATGCCAAAACGAGTCATGCGGGGCGGATCTTATTTATGCAATGATAGCTATTGCAGCGGCTACCGTGTTTCCAAGCGGATGAGCTCCAGCCAGGATACAGGACTCAGTCACACCGGGTTTCGCTGTGTAAAATCCATAAAATAAAATGAAGAGAATAATCATACTTTTTTTATTACTAACTTTGAACAATCATGTTTTTGGAGTGGAAAATGAAATGAAAAATTCAAATGATAAACGTATGGATTGGTGGCGGGAAGCACGTTTTGGCATGTTCATTCATTGGGGACTTTATGCCATTCCTGCTGGACAATGGGAAACTGGTACCAATCATGCCGAATGGATTCGTACAACCGCAGAGATTCCATTAGAACAGTATGATAAATTTGTTGAAGAATTTAACCCCGTGAAATTCAACGCAGATGACTGGGTTCGTATGGCCAAGGATGCTGGAATGAAATACATTGTGATTACCAGCAAGCATCATGACGGTTTTAGCCTGTTTAATTCTAAGTATACAGAATATGATATAATGGCGACACCTTTTCAAAGGGACATCATGGAAGAACTTGCAAATGCCTGTCGGAAATACGGATTGAAAATTTGTTGGTATCATTCCATCATGGATTGGCACCATCCGGATTATTTGCCTCGCCGCAACTGGGAGAAGAATAGAGGAACAGAAAATGCTGATTTTGAGCACTACATTGCTTATATGAAAAATCAGCTTAAAGAACTACTGCAAAACTATGGAGATATCGGAGTTCTCTGGTTTGATGGAGAGTGGGAAGAAACATGGACACACGAGTACGGAAAAGATCTTTATCAGTATGTCCGAAGTCTGCAGCCAAATATTATTATCAACAACAGGGTTGATATAGGAAGATCAGGGATGCAGGGATTAACTCGAGATGGAGGCTATGTAGGTGATTTTGGTACCCCAGAACAGGAGATTCCTCCCACGGGACTCCCAGATGTAGATTGGGAAACATGCATGACTATGAATGACCACTGGGGCTATAATAAAAACAACCATAACTGGAAATCAGCAACAGATCTTATTCAAAAACTAGCGGATATCGTTTCAAAGGGAGGCAACTTTTTGCTGAATGTTGGACCAACGGCTGAAGGGATTTTTCCCCAGCCTAGTATTGATCGACTAGCGGCTATTGGTCAATGGATGCAACTGAATGGGGAAGCAATACATGGAACAGGTGCCAGCCCATTTAAAGATCTTTACTGGGGTCGATGTACACAAAAACAAATAGATGCGGGGACAAGGCTGTATCTTCATGTATTTACATGGCCAGAAGATGGTAGGTTGATTGTGCCGGGGATATACAGCAATCCAGATCGGACATACCTATTATCTCATAAAATAAATGAATTGGATATTGCCCGTGAAGAAGATAAGATTGTGATTCAGGTCCCTAATATTGCACCAGATTCAATGAACAGCATTGTGGTATTAGATTTTAAGGGTAGGCCCGATATAAATAACCCGCCAAAGATTACTGCCCAACATGATATTTTTATTCATAATACCAATATATCAATTACATCAGAGCGGGAAAACATTACCATTCATTATACATTGGATGGTAGTGAGCCTACTATAAACTCTATCCTTGTCACTGGAGAAGTTCGTTTGACCAATGCAGCTCGCGTGTCTGCACGTGCGTTTCGGGATGGGAAACCGGTTAGCAGGACTATATATGTTGATTATAAAAAAGTTAATCCTCGTCCTGCTTTAATGAAAATAAAAAAAATGCCAGGAGTAAGATATAATTATTTTGAAGGATCTTGGGATAGCTTACCAGATTTTCAGTCTATTGATATCAAGTCAAAGGGCATTATTTCTAATTTTGATATTTCCATAAGAAAACAAAATGATTTTTTTGCTTTTATGTTTGAAGGTTTAATCTATATAGAGGAAGAAGGAATATATTCATTTTATACAGATTCGGATGATGGAAGCCGCTTCTATATTGGAGACCAAGTGGTGGTTGAAAATGATGGGCTCCATTCAATGTCTGAAGCATCAGGTTCTGTTGCTTTATCCAGTGGTTACCATCCATTTCTTGTAACCTATTTTGAAAAAGGTGGTGGGAACCAGTTAATTGTTTCTTATGAAGGTCCAAACATTACAAAACAAGCTATCCCGGAAGCAGTTTTATTTTATCAAAAGTGAGGTAGCATGAAAATAATGTTATCATCTTGGTTTTCACTTCTGCTGTTATTTCAGCTATCCGTAGTTTTGACTTCTTGCAACTCATCGTATGAGGATCCACCAAATATTATAATTATTTTTACGGATGACCAAGGTTATGCTGATGTTGGGAAATATGGAGCAAAAGGTTTTCAAACACCCAATCTGGATCTTATGGCTGAAGAAGGTATTCGTTTTACAGATTTTCATGTATCACAGGCTGTTTGTAGTGCGTCACGAGCATCTTTGCTCACCGGTTGTTACTCAGAACGCGTCAGCATTCAAGGTGCTTTGCATTCACGTAGTCGTATCGGATTAAATCCTGATGAAGAAACCATCGCCGATGTATTAAAGAAGAAAGGATATGCTACGGGTATATTTGGTAAATGGCATTTGGGGCACCATGAAAAATTTCTGCCGTTGCAGCAAGGTTTTGATGAATTCTTTGGGCTTCCTTATTCCAACGATATGTGGCCTGTCGGGTTTGATGGTAAACCGCTCGATGGCAATGGTACACGTAAAAGTTATTACCCACAGCTTGCGTTAATAGAGGGCAATGAAAAAATCGAGGAAGTTCGTACATTAGAAGATCAATCAAGATTGACTACGCGCTATACTGAACGAGCAGTGAGCTTTATTAATAAGAATAAAGACAAACCTTTTTTTCTCTATCTTCCCCATTCGATGCCCCATGTTCCACTCGCCGTTTCTGATAAATTTAAAGGTGAAAGTGAGCAAGGGCTTTATGGTGATGTGATTATGGAAATTGATTGGTCAGTTGGACAAATCTTAAAAGCTTTAAAGCATAATAAATTAGATGAAAATACATTGGTGATTTTTGCGAGTGACAATGGTCCATGGTTGAATTTTGGGAACCATGCAGGATCGGCCTTTCCCCTTCGGGAAGGAAAAGGAACCATGTGGGAAGGTGGAGCCCGTGTACCCTGTATCATGAGATGGATCGGGAAAATTCATCCTGGAACAGTAACGGATAAACTTGCAGCAACAATAGATATTCTACCTACAGTTGCTAAGATTACATCAGCCCCCATGCCAAAGAATAAGATTGATGGGATAGACATTCAATCTATTTTATATGGATCTGATGAAACAACCCCAAGAAATGAATTCTATTATTATTATGGTGCGGAGCTTATTGCTGTACGGTCTGGCCAGTGGAAACTATGTTTCCCGCACACCTATCGTTCATATAAGGGCATGGAACCAGGACAAGATGGTTTTCCTGGGAAATATGGCAGAGACACTACCGAACTTGCTCTTTATGATCTACAAAATGATATAAGTGAAACAACAAATGTTATCAATCATCATCCTGAAATAATTAATATATTAAAGGCTCTGGGGGAAAAAGCCCGGTCGGAACTTGGTGATCGATTAACTGAAAGCCAGGGAAGTGAGGTGCGCCCACCAGGTCGACTGACTCCAGCGAGAACCCTTCAGGTTGCCCATAAAGCGATAGGGAAAAAAGTTTCCCTTGCAACAACATTTCATCGCAAATATACCGGGGGTGGGACTCATGCCCTCACCAACGGAATAAAAGGTTCCGAAGATTATACTGATGGCAACTGGCAGGGATTTGAAGGCAATGATTTTGAAGCCACAGTCGATTTGGGTAGTCCAATAAAACTGAAAGAAATAAAGGCATCATTTTTACAAGATCAAGTGGCCTGGATATTTTATCCTGTCTCTATTGATATTTTAACATCAAATTCCGGAGATGAGTATAACATAATTAAAAAATTCAATAATCAAACTAAGCAAAGTTTGGAACAAGAAATCAAAGTATTTGCCACAACGCTACCTGATGAAAAAATTAGGTTTATTAAGATTAAAGCTAAAAGTCAAGGTGAATGTCCTTCCTGGCATCCTGGAGATGGTGGCCCGGCTTGGATATTTATAGATGAAATCGTAGTTCAATAATATTTCTTATAGATTATAACTGAAGTAAGGCAATGTATAACTAATATTTCATGCTGATTCGTTTAAGAGAATTAAATTATTTTTCCTTTTGGTTGCTATTTTCAATGGGCTTGTTTTCATGTATGAAAACAGAACAAAGACCTAATATTATATATATACTCGCAGATGACCTAGGATATGGAGAATTGGGGGTTTACGGACAGGAAATCATTGAAACACCCCACATTGATGCCCTAGCTAGGAAAGGAATTCGTTTTACACAACATTATTCAGGCTCTCCAGTCTGTGCCCCATCCCGTTCTGTCCTAATGACCGGATTGCATAGTGGGCATACTCATATCAGGGGGAATGATGAATGGGAAGATCGAGGAGATGTGTGGAGCTACGAAGCCATGTTTAATAATCCTTTTTTGGAAGGGCAACGACCTCTGCTGGACACTATTGTGACCGTTGCGGAAATCCTGAAGGAAAAAGGATACCAGACAGGTGCTGTAGGAAAATGGGGTTTAGGTGCTCCCAAAACAGAAGGTGTTCCAAACAAACAAGGCTTTGATTTCTTTTATGGATACAATTGTCAGCGTCAGGCACATACATATTATCCTATGCACCTATGGAAGAATGAGGAAAGAGAATTCTTAAATAATAGAATGGTTCCACCACATGCAGATTTAGCCGATGATGCCCAACCGGATGATTCTACCAGCTATAACGACTTTACACTTAATAATTATGCACCAGAATTGATACACAATGAAGCGATGAGTTTTATAGAAAGAAATATTGGTGGCCCCTTTTTCCTTTATTACGCTTCTCCTATTCCCCATTTGCCTCTGCAGGCACCCCGTAACTGGGTCGATTACTACAGGAATAAGTTAGGTGCAGAAGACCCTTATACCGGAAAGAACTATTATCCTAATCTGACACCAAGAGCAACTTATGCAGCTATGATATCCACCTTAGATGAACAAGTGGGAGAAATTGTAAAAAAATTAAAGGATCTGGGTTTGTATGAAAATACTCTGATTATTTTTACCAGTGATAACGGTCCCACATATACCGGTGGTGCCGATACACGCTATTTTAAAAGCTCCAGACCTTTCAAGGCAGAACGGGGTTGGTCCAAGGGCTATTTGTACGAGGGCGGGATTCGGGTACCCATGATAGCCAGCTGGCCAAGTCGCATCGAACCTGGCATTGTTTCGGACCATTTATCTGTATTTTATGATGTAATGCCAACTTTATGTGAGATAACTGGTCATCCTCTACCTGCCCAAACTGATGGTATCAGTTTTTTACCTGTTTTGATAAATAAAAATCAGGTTAAAAAGCATAAATATCTCTATTGGGAGTTTCCTGCCTATAATGGACAACAAGCTGTTCGCATGGGTAAATGGAAAGGCATTCGTAGGGACATCTTTGATAATAATTTAGATATTGAACTATTCGATTTAGATAAAGATAAACAGGAGCAGAACAATTTAGCTGCCAAGTTTCCAGATGTTATCGGGAAAATAGAAACAATCATGCAGCTGGAACATACTCCAGCAACTTTGGATAGGTTTAAGATAGCACAATTAGGAGATTATTAATTTGTCGATTAGATCTAATATTGGTTTACTATTGGGATTTTAAATAAATTGAATTAAGTACCTACTCAACAAAATACCATGTTTTTAAAAATTATTTCTCGTGTTTGTGCTCTAGTATTTTTTCTGGGATGTACCAATAATGTTCCCAGTTTCAATTGGGTTGAGACGTTGCCAAAACCGTGGGAATTATCTAAGAACGAATTCGCATCTTATCTGCCAAAATTTAAAGAAAGGTATCCTGATTTTCATGACAGAATAAAGGCCATCAACCTATGGCGAGTGGGGACACCCTATGGAATTTTTAAACTTGGTGAAGAGATCGATCCTGATCCAGACCCAATCATCAGGGTAGATACTTCAGACTGTACAGTACATATATTGACTACACTAGCCTTTGCTGAAAGTGACGATTGGGCGGATTCCAGAAATAATATGATAAATATTCATTACAAAGAAAATGAACATGGCAACAGCTTACCAACATTTAAATCCCGCTGGCATTATACATCAGACAGAATCTTGAATCATAAACAGACTATAGATATCACTAGTCGGCTGGTTCCTGAAAAATATCTGGAAACCATATCTATTGAGCTCAACCGAAAGGAAGATGGCTCTGAGTTTCTTGATCTGGGGTGGTCATCTGTCCAAAATATTTCTTTTATACCTGTGGAAAATGTGAACCATATGAACATGGAGAAATTGCAAGAAGTTTGCGGTGTCGCGTTTGTGAAACGAAGCTATTTCTCATCAGGTATTATGATTGCTCATGAAGGATATTTAATTGATAGAGAAAGATTGATTCATGCATCATCCGTTGAAGGGAAGACTGTAAATGTTCCTTTTTTAGAATATTTAAATAATAATGGAAACCCAAGGTTTGATGGTGTGATGATCTATAAAATTTTACCAGACAATAAATCATAGTATTAGTATTATCATCAAGGATATTATTCCTAATACGTAACCTTTGATCTTTTTTTCAAATTTTTCTAGATACCAGTAATCAAATGACAAAATATATTCTGCCAGCTTTATTAATTGCCATTACTTGGGCTTCAGCCCAAAGAGTAGTTGGCTATTATCCTCAATGGGTTCAGAGCTCATTCCCTGTTGAACGGATTGATTTTTCTGTCATAACACATGTGATTCATGCCTTTGCCTGGCCGAATGCTGATGGTTCTATAAGCCATTATGATAATATGCTGGATCCGGATATTGCAACTGTTGTACATCAGAACGGTAGGAAACTGTTACTTTCATTTGGAGGCGGGGGTAATAATGAAGGATTCGCTGCTATGGTATCTACGATTGATAATCGGCAGAACTTCATTTCTAACCTATTGGATTTAATGGATAACTATGGTTATGATGGGGTTGATTTGGATTGGGAACACCCATCTAATAGTACAGAAACAAATAATCTTACTCTCCTGGTCCAGGAATTGCGGGATGCGTTTGATAGTGTGAACCCTGAATTTTTGATTACAATGGCAGTTGGAGCCAGTAATTGGAGCGGACAACATTATGAATATGAAATTATAAATGAAAATTTAGATTGGTTCAGTATGATGGGCTATGATTTTCATGGTAGCTGGTCCAGTCACGCCGGACACAATGCCCCGTTATATCAATCCCCCCCAGGGGATCCAGATGGCGCTGTGCATACTGGAGTTAACTATTTAGTGAACACCAGAAATATTCCTGCTGCAAAATTGAATCTGGGTGTCCCTTTTTATGGAAAAAGATTCAATGCCAGTGCTATAAATGGGAGCTACAGCGGTACTGTAACGGATATATGGTATGATGAAGCTGCAGGCTTGGTTGCCGCAGGGCAGGAGTATTATTGGGATGAAGATGCACACTGTCCATATCTGCTAAATGCGAGTCATAATCAGCTAGTCACATTTGACGATCCTTCTTCCATTCAGGCTAAGGCTGAATATGTAAAGCAGCGTGAGCTGGGAGGAATGATGATCTGGGCTCTTGGGTATGATCTTGTTAATGGTGCACAGGAGCTGATTGAATCCATTGGTCTACACTATCTTGGTTTCCATTCAGAAAGAAATAATATTCTCCCCCAGGACATTGTGATTCAGATTTTTCCAAATCCGTTTAATAATCAATGCACTATTCGATTAATTTCGTCCAAACCCGCAGATATTTTATATATTTATTCGATTGATGGACGCTTGATAAATTCAATATTTAAAAGAACTATCAAAAGAAGCGCTCAGGAATTTTTATGGGATGGAAAAGAAAAAGACAAAAAAGATATCGCATCTGGTATTTTTGTTGCCGTAGCTAAATCGGGGGATAGAATATTTTCCAATAAGGTATTGTATTTAAAATAATATCCGTTCCCTGTAATACCTTATCTAATTTATTATCAAGTATGAAGTCATATTTTTTATTTATTCTGGTTTTACTATTAGATACAACCCAAGCCGTTATAGCAGAAAAAGTTCAGATTTGCAGTGCATCAATGGAAAAAAATATTCCTGCCCTAGTGGTTATCCCGGACAATTATGCTCAGAGAGCACTACATTTAAATACTATACTCATCTTGCATGTACATGGGTATTTGCCTATTCGGAATCCAGAACTGTTTTCTTCTGCGACTAGTATGAGTGGTGGTGTTGATTTGAGACATTCTACGAAACGATGGGGTATTGCCCATAAACTAGGACCTTATAAAAATTTTCCACATCATTGGGAACAATATTCCATTGTAGGAATAATTTCTGATTTAGAGAAACTGACTTTACCAGTAATCATCGATTGTGGTACGGATGATTTATTTATTGAAATTAATGGAGAATTGCACCGGATGATGCTTAACAAAGGAATTGATCATTTATATACTGAATTTCCAAGCTCTCATACTTGGGAATATTGGGTACATGCTCTAGATTATCATCTTTATTATCTCCAACATCAGTTTAAGTACCAATGATAGGAAAAAATATCAGACTGCATACGATACTATTTCTTTTTACCTTATTCCTGAATGGGTGCGGTAAGAATTATACTAAAGATGCGAGCTGGGCTATGGAAACCTTTGCCAAACTTTCTTTAAGGCAAAAGATTGCTCAGATGCTTATCTATAGAATGAATATGAGATTCCTTTCCAGTTCTAGTGAAAAATGGCAGGAAATACAATCACTCATAGAGACGGATGGTATCGGTGGTATACATATCTGGTACGGAGACGTAGGCACCTCATTAACTATGCTAAATAAGATGCAAAAAAATTCTCATATCCCAATACTGGTGGACGCAGATATTGAGCATGGTTTGTACCAGCGTTTTCCAGAAGGAACAGAATTACCGCCCTTCATGGCTCTTGCGGCAACCGGTGATCCAGATTTGATCTATGCCGCAGGTAAAATTGTTGCCACAGAAGGTAGATCTGTGGGAATTCATTTGAATTTTGCACCTGTAGTGGATGTTAATAATAACCCTCGGAATCCGATTATTAATATTCGCTCTTTCGGAGAAGATCCTGACCAAGTTTCAATATATGGTAAAGCCTATATCCGTGGCTTACAAGACCATGGTATGCTAGCTACTGCAAAACATTTTCCCGGCCATGGTGACACAGAAAAAGACTCACACTCCAGCTTGGCACAAATACCTAGTGATGCATTGCGGTTGTGGACCATTGAGATTAAACCGTTTACAAACGCTATTCGTTCTGGTGTAGATGCGGTGATGGTATCACACGTACATGCACCTGATTATCAGTTTAATGCAGACCTGCCGGCAACATTGTCCAAGTTCTGGGTGACTGATATCCTAAAAGACAGTTTGGGATTCAAGGGCGTGGTTGTAACGGATGCTATGAGTATGGGGGGGATCACCAATAGTTACTCTGATTCATATGGGTTGATTGTAGCTGTTAATGCGGGATGTGATTTTATTATACAGAATGATGATTTCAAGGGGTCTATTGATGTAATTGAGCAGGCTGTTATTGATGGAATAATTCCCGAAGAAAGAATTGATGAGTCAGCTCTTAAAATATTAAGGATGAAAGAAAAAATTGATCTAAATAATAATTCGGTTATCGAAATGGCAGATGCGCAAGGTTCTTTACGAGACAGCAGTTTCCAGATTACTGCCAATCGCATGGCGGCCAAAGCACTGACGCTGGTAAAGAATGAAACCAAATTTTTTCCGCTCAAATTAAAAAAGATGGAAAAATTATATATTGTTGATATTTATGATCATAAAAATGATCATTCTGAATCTATTACAACAAAAGCTTTACGTAATTTGGGTGCCAATGTCCATTCTTTCCAACTGGATGAATCGGACAAAAAATATGTCTCCAGCTCAATCTTAAAAGAAATTCCAAAAGAATCTACAGTGATTGTTAATGCATTTGTAAGCCCATCATCTAATAAGAATAGAATTACTTTATCAAGAAGTCAGGAAAAATTCATTAAATCACTTGCCAAGAAAACGAAAAAAATATTATTAAATAGCTACGGAAATCCCTATCTGATTGAAAATTTTCCTATGGTTAAAAATTATATATGTTCTTGGAAAGGTAACAAAATTATGCAGAATGCATTTGTGCGGGCAGTTACAGGGCGGGAAAATATATCAGGTAAGTTACCTATCACCATTCCCGGTGTTGCAAATAAGAATTTTGGTATTATGGTTAATAAAAAACCAATCTGGTTTTATCAGAAACCAATTCAAGAGCGCGGGGAGAAATTAAAATGGGTTATGCCTGGTGAAGTGGGGGCCGATGTTACAACACTGGATCTGCTTTTGGATGAAGCCATTGCAGACTCTGCATGGCCAGGCAATGTTCTGTTGGCTGCCAAAGATGGACAAGTCTTTTACCATGAGGCCAACGGATATCACACATATAGTCACCAAAGACGTATGAGCCCTTCCGACATCTTTGATATAGCTTCTGTCTCTAAAGCAGTATCGACTACGTCCGCTGTGATGTTGTTGTTAGAGAAAAATAAAGTTTCCCTAGATATGAAAGTCTATAAAATTATTCCCCAACTTATCCAGAAAAAGGATAAGGCATCAAAAGCAAGAAAAAATATTACTATAAAACATCTGTTGACCCATACAGCAGGTTTTCCAGCTTTCAAACAATATTATCTTATGGATATTGAGACTAAGCATATTCTTACAGACATCTGTGATACTGAGCTATTGTATGAACCGGGAACAAAGACAATATATTCAGACTTGGGATTAATCCTGCTAGGCAAGGTGGTGGAATCTATCGCAGGGGTGTCACTGGATGCTTTTATTACAAAAAATTTGTTTCAGCGGTTGAATATGGATAATACATTTTACAACCCGCCAGACCATAAGCTTAGGCGCATCGTACCAACTGAGATAGTCTCCGGTTATAGATCAGGATTAATTCATGGTGAGGTACACGATGAAAATGCCCATAAGCTAGGAGGTGTGGCTGGCCACGCGGGCTTGTTCTCTACCGCCGGTGACCTAGCTAAATTTTCTCAATGTATGCTTCAGGGAGGTATTTACGGTAAAAAGAGATTTTTTAAGGAGAAAACTGTTGAGCAATTCACTGCACAATCATTGGTGGACAGTAGCAGTTCTCGTTGCCTTGGCTGGGACAGTCCTTCAGGGGAAGCTTCAGGGGGTATTTATATCAGCGATAACAGTTATGGACATACGGGTTATACAGGTACTTCTCTATGGATAGATCCTACTCATGATCTTTTTGTGATTTTGTTAACTAATGCTGTTCATCCTAATCGAAATCGTAAAACACCTAAGTATTTTGACTGGCGGCAGCGGATACATTCGACTGTATATGAATCATTGGGTATCACAAAAAATAATACCAAACTGATCCTTAAAGAAAGGTGGCAGCAGCCCGTGAAAGATACCCTCTCGGCGCAGTAGGGATATATAAGTTTTGCTTAGCTCCATTGATTATATCATCATGGGATTATTCCTTATTGGTTTGCCTGTCTTTGGCTGGTATCAGAGTCGTTTCAATCATACCATAGAAGATTATTTTCTGGGAGGGAAAACACTACCTTGGTATATAGCTATGTTCTCGATTGTTGCAACAGAGACTTCTGTCCTTACCTTTATAAGTGTTCCTGGCCTGGCCTATCAAAATAACTGGCTATTCCTTCAATTGGCTATGGGTTATATCCTTGGTCGTATTTTAGTAACAGTTATTCTACTTCCAGGCTATTTTTCCCAGGGAGTTACATCAATCTATGAAGTATTAGGTAAGAAATTTGGGATAGAAATTCAACGGATTTCATCGGCGGTATTTTTGGTGACGCGGATTCTTGCTGATGGGATACGATTTTTGGCAACGGCAGTGATTGTTCAGGTTATTACCGGTTGGAGCCTTCCGGAGGCGGTACTCATTATTGGCGTGATTACACTCATATATTCACTACTGGGTGGTATTCGAGCTGTGATTTGGGTAGATGGATTTCAATTTTTACTTTACCTGGCTGGTGGTTTAATCTCCATATACTTCTTGCTTTTATATATCCAATTACCAGTTAATGATATCTATGAATCCTTGTCATCTCAAGGGAAACTGACCCTGTTTCAGTTTGGAGGTAATGTATTTAAAGAGCCCTTTATGTTTTTCAGTGCACTGACCGGCGGAATTTTTCTTTCCTTTGCTTCACATGGTGCAGATTATATGATGGTACAGCGGGTCTTGGCGACCAGAAATTTAGCCTCTGCCAGGAAAGCAATGATAGGTAGCGGAATTTTTGTTTTTCTGCAGTTTACTATATTTCTCATGATCGGATCGCTGATTTACATATACTTTGAAGGTATTGCTATAGAAAAGGATAGGGAATTTTCAACCTTTATTATTCACCATTTACCCGCGGGCATCAGAGGTATATTGTTGGCTGGTGTCTTATCCGCGGCGATGTCTACATTGAGTTCATCTATCAATTCTCTGGCTTCATCTACTGTAACCGATTGGTTAAAAGGATCTGCAACTGTAAAAACATCACAATCCATAAGTTTGGCCTGGGGTGCTGTCCTCATTGGTATTGCTCTCTTATTTGATGAGAGTGATACAGCGATTGTAGTTATTGGACTTCAAATCGCTTCATTTACCTATGGGGGACTTTTGGGATTATTTATTCTTAGCCGCCTGAAGCGTTCTTTTCATGTGATCAGTTTGATTATAGGGCTACTGGCCAGTCTTTTGATCGTATTCTATTTGAAACAGGCAGGTCTGGCCTGGACCTGGTATGTTTGTATTTCTGTGATAGTTAATATGGCCATTACCATAATATCGGATGTATTTATAAGAATTTTGAATAATCCGTAATAAAGTGAAAGCAATAAGTCAGTTTATTTTAATAAAACCAATTTTCTACTGGTAAGTCTGTTCCCGTCAGCAATGATTGAATAAATATATATACCAGATGATTGTCGCTGTCCAATGGCGTTGTGTCCATTCCACTGAACCTCATATTCACCGGGTATGAGTGTCTGGTTTACCAGTGTTTGGATTTTAGTACCCTGCAATGAATAAATACTAAGTTCCATTTGTCCAAATCGTGGTATACCATATTTTATTGTTGTGAACCCATTAAATGGATTGGGAAAGTTCTGGGACAGACTATACTTAATCGGCAGAGACTCATTATTAGAAAAAATATAGTTTGAAGGCTTAGACTCGCTCCAGAAGCGATCAGCAATTGTGGCAAAATAGATAAATACCTTGGAAGTGTCCATGGTAGACAATTGGTCTGTGTAGCTTACGGCCTGATCTGAAAATTGAATGTCCAAGATTTTGGCGGTTTCAGGTGTTGTTTCTGGGTCTAGGGACCGATAAAGAATAAACCAGGCAGGCTCAGTCAAATCAACGGGATAGACAGTTAACCTATTATGAAAAGAATCAACAGCGGCCATTACCAGTATTGGCTTCTGTAGTACATTCTGACTTTCGGACCAGTTTTGTAACTTTGATTTTTGAGAAAAAAATGAATTTCCAGCTGTAGTGAAATAATTTTGGTCTCTCCAGGTTCCATAGCTGAAAAATTGGAAACCATCCACCCATTCCAGTCCCCGGCAGGCATTTACGATATCATTATGGTTATTCCATGCATTATATTCTTCTAACACATAGGAACCCGGTCCTGAAGTAAAAGGTCGGTTGGAAGCGATACCTGGTTGGATGAATATTTTCCAGCATTGCGGACAGTCTTGTTCCAGCATACCTAGAAATCCGTTAGATGATGTCCAGTGGTAATGCATGGGCATGATGTGATCCAGGTATCCTTCGTTGTACCAAAGGGCAGCATCCTGGTACACAGTGCCATAGCCCTGCCATCCGGACCAATTATATTTGCCAAGCACTGCCGCACTTAATTTAACGTAAGGCTTAACTGCCTGTATGGAATCATGAAGGCTTCGCACAAATTCTGTTACACTCCATCGCCACCATTTTTCCCAGGAATCGAATCCTTCTGGAACTCCACTAGAATAGGGATGCAGATAATCGTAGAGGTATCTCCCTGATAAGTTGGTATTAAGCTGCTCAAGTTCTGCTGGAGTAATAAATCCATCCTGTCGTTTGAGTTCCATTTCCGTTGAAATATTTCTTTGTACAGTGTTTGTGTGCTCATTCCAGCGGATATAATCTAGATGCAATCCGTCAATGTCATAATTATTTACAATTTCCATGGCTACATCTATAGTATAATCTCGGACATCCTTAAGACCCGGTGATACGGATCGGTAGGATGTCATTACATTTCCATTTTGATCGCGACAGATCCATTCAGGATGCTCTGCAGCCGGGGTACCAGCCATAGTGCTAGAGGTTTGAAAGACATTAAACCAGGCATGGAGTTCTAAGCCTCTTTTATGTGCTTCTTCTATAGCAAATTCCAAGGGGTCGTATCCAGGATACTGGTATCCGGAGTAATACCCCCAGGGTTCTTGGGATGATTCATAATAGGCAGTACCACTCTGGCGAACCTGAAAGATGACGGCATTCATGTTTGCGGCCGTATGATTATCCATAATTGTTCGGATAGTATTCATATTCTGCACAGGATTCTTATTACGATCAATATGGTTCCAGGTGATGACCCACGTACTGCGAAATTCCTCATTACCTGTGCCAGGAAGCACTGCAATAAATATTGTAAAAAAAATAAATAATCTGAAATGATTATGCTGCATTATCAGGGATGTAATATGATTGTACTTTGATTTTAAATAAGTCTAATATGGCTGATAAATCTCATTCAAATTAGATTATACAGTATGAAAAGATACCTATACCGGTCGATTATCTTATTAGTTGTTTCGTCACTTTTTATCTGCTGCGATAAAATAGGTGATGGCAAAATGATAATTCCGCGGGCACTAAATATTGGTGATACCATTGCATTTTGCGCTCCTGCTGCACCGTTGGATACAACGCGGATGATACTGGCTAAAAACCGATTAGTAGAAATGGGCTTTTATGTAGTGCAGACTGAGTCACTTTTTAGGCGCTGGGGCTATCTAGCAGGAAGCGATGCAATGCGGGCAGATGAATTGATGATTTTTTTTCAGGACCCTACTATAAAAGCCATTTTCCCGGGTACAGGAGGCTATGGTACCACCCGTATACTGGATCTGCTCGATTACACTATTATTC
This sequence comes from uncultured Fidelibacterota bacterium, assembly GCA_913043235.1. Lineage (GTDB taxonomy): Bacteria > Fidelibacterota > Marinisomatia > Marinisomatales > UBA1611 > UBA2134. The sequence continues at coordinate 3,811 of CAJWLO010000028.1, read as the reverse complement.
GCAACAATCCTAAGATATTTATTGGATTCAGTGATATTACAGGTTTACACATTGCCCTCAATCAAATAGCAAATTTGGTAACATTTCATACACCCAATCCTATGTATGGGCTAGGAAGTAAAGGAGGCTTGGAACCCATGGCGGAAACTTATTTCTGGTCCCTGCTTAAGGGGAATAATGAAATATACCAGATCCCTTTTGATCTGTATGAAGATAGTTCACGGGTAGAAGTAATAGCCCCTGGAAAAGCACAGGGGTGTTTGGTGGGAGGTAATTTATCCTTGATTTGTGCAACTATGGGTTCGCCATACGAGATCCAGACAAATGGGAAACTTTTATTCATGGAAGATATCGGTGAAGCTCCCTACCGGATTGACCGCTATCTTCGGGAACTAAAGCTGGCCGGGAAACTGGATGCTGTTGCTGGAGTCATTCTAGGGCGTTTTACCCGTCGAAAAGAAGAGCCACCTGATAAACCAGGTGATTTCACCATGGATGAGGTGCTGGACCAATATTTTAAGAATTTGAATGTGCCTGTAATTAAAAATTTTCCTGCAGGCCATGTGCGATCCAATATCTCATTACCATTGGGTGTTCTAGCAGAATTGGATACAGAACAGGGAGTGCTACGGTATTTAGAGTCATCTACATTAAATAGGGACCGATAACTATTTGTCGCTAGATGATTTATCTGTTTTTTTACTGAGTAAAATCAGAATAATAAATTCATACATAATTATTGCTGCCAAAAGAGAAGTGATTCCTGTTGGATCATAGGATGGCATTACTTCCAGAATATCGTAACCAATAACATCAATATCAGTTAGATCTTGGGCGAGGAATAACGCCTCATAAACAATAAAACCACTTGTCTTTGAAGTTTCTCAGATATTCTATGGCATTCAAAGGGATATATTTTTTATTTAATAACCTTTGATATTTATTTGTCGATGATTGTACCGAAAGTCCTGACCAAAATCACTAAAACTATAGATCCAATTACAAGCAACATCCACCAGGGAATACCAAAACCAGCGGGGATTGTTCCTAACAGTAAAGAAATTCCTCCTGCAATTAAGGCATATGGCATCTGGGTACGAACGTGATCCATGAGATCACAGCCGGAAGCCATGGATGTAAGGATAGTGGTATCTGAGATAGGTGAACAATGATCGGCCCAGACGGCACCAGTTAGCACACAAGCAATGGTAGAATAGAGAATATGAATATTTTCAGGATTCAAGCCACCCTGACCTTCCATAACTGCCCAGGACAGTGGTATAACCAGAGGCATTAGAATAGCCATTACACCCCAGCTGGAACCAGATCCAAAAGCGGTAGCTGCTGCTACCAGGAAGACTACTGCCGGAAGAATATTCATTGGAATACTATCCCCCAGGGTGCTGACAATAAAATCTGCCGTGTGAAGATCTCGGGATAAATCTGCTAAGGCCCAGGCCAATATCAAGACCAGCATTCCCATAACCATAAACTTGAGTCCGCTGTACCAGGCTTCAAATGTTTCATTCAGGTTTAAAATACGCTGGCCCACTGAAAGCATTGCAGCCATCAAGGCACTCAAAAGGGTGGAATGCATCAAGGCGGAAAACGTATCGGCACTACCAAGTATCTCCTTTAAACTGTCTCCTTCACCAGATGAAAAAATGAAGTAAAACATGGCACTTACTAGGGTCAGAATAGGTAAAATAGCATTTACCGCACGGTGGGGGATATTATCCTTTACTTTAAGATCACCATCATTATCATCTGTTTTTATCTTTATTTCAGGCAAAGTGCTAAGTCCTTGACGTGCATTGTTTTCTGCTTTGACCATGGGGCCAATATCTCTGCCAGTAGTTACAACCAGACCCACCAGAAAAATGGCAAAAAATGGATAAAAACTATAAGGTATGGAATGAAGAAAAAGTAAGTAGGCGGATTCGTCTAAACCTGATAGCCCTTCAATTGCGTCTGAAATAATTCCCACCTGAAAGCCAATCCAGGTTGTTATAATCGCGATGGTAGCTACGGGAGCAGATGTAGAATCTACAAGATAGGCCAATTTTTCGCGGGAAATGCCCAATTTGTCGCACAACATTCGGGATGTATTACCCACAATAAGAGTGTTAGAGTAATCATCAAAAAATATGACAACGCCAAACAACCAAATTGAGATTTGCCCTTTTTTTGGTGTGTTGGCCCATTTAACCAAATGACGAATAATGCCATGCATGCCGCCGTTGCGGTAGATTATACCAACCATCCCGCCCAGCATAAATGTAAATAGTGTTATAATAGCATGATCTCTATCCAGTATTGTATTGAGAACATATATATGAAAAGACTGCAATAGTCCTGAAAAAAATCCCGGGCCGGTAAATCCATTGATTGCCCATGAACCAAACCAGATAGCAATAAATAATGCCGGAACGATGGACCGGGTGAGAAAAGCCAGGAAAATGGCAATGACAGGAGGTAAAATAGATATCCAGGATTTTATAGTATACCTGGTAATCTGATTGATGGGTAAATCATCTTGCAATAAATTGAAAGAAATTTCGCCGGTTTGAGATATAGATAGATTTTTAAATTTGATTTGTTCTGACCCTGTATTGGCTGGCAAAAAATTGGTGCCGTCACATTCCAATTTATAAGAGTCATTAATGTTAAATTCACCCGAATAGGTAATGGAAAACTCAATATTTTCTAAGATAATCTTCGGCGCATTTACCGAAGATATGGAATGTCCAGAAAGGGTTCGTAAAAAGACTAGGATTACTGAGAAAGTTTTGATGGAAAAATCCATATTTAAATTTTTTATATTTTATCTTAACGGTTATTTTATGTAATTATCTTTATGGAATTATCAGATGTTATATTTATCCTAAAAATAAATCAACGGGTTGCTAATTTCTACTATATTTAATGCTGAATCGTCTTATCATTTTTGTTATCACTGTATCTGCAGCGATGGCACAGCTGACTGACTCCCATTTGCTAAAAGAAATCCTTAAAAACTTAAGACCTGAATTCAAAAATATACTTTTAGCACCAGACCAGTATAAACTTCAGATCATCTATACTCAGGTGAACCGGGACCAAAATAATTTCCCTCTATTGGATACATATACCTACAGGAATGAACCCCGTGAATACTTCTATCCTGCCAGCACCATCAAGTTTCCTATTGCGGTGCTGGCTATGGAAAAACTTAACAGAATTGAAAATATTGACCAATACACACCCTTGAATATTTTGTCCGAATTTGCAGGTATAGAAAGAGTCGTCAAAGACAAAACATCGAAAACTGGCTTGCCTTCCATTGCTCACTACATTCATAAATTGTTTGTTGTTTCCGATAATGATGCCAGCAATCGACTATATGAATTTTTAGGAAGAGATTACCTCAATCAACGGCTTTGGGATTTAGGTTATATTGAAACAAGAATCCGCCACCGTCTTGATATTTCATTAAGCGAAAAACAGAATGGTTATACCAGTCCTTTTCAATTTTATAATGATGAAAACATTATATATGAACAACCCGGTCAAAAAGCAAAAATTGATTTGAATGTAAATTATGATGATTATCTAATTGGCAAGGCACACATGGGAAACGGGAATCGTGTTTTGCAGCCCTTTGATTTTTCAAAGAAAAATTTTATGAATCTAATGGAGCAACATGATTTTTTACCAATTCTTCGTATTTTATCAACATCGTTATCACTCTAGTGTTATTTGACTGCATTTTTAACACTTTTAGTGGTGATGGTATGTAAAATTTCAATAATAACGGACGTTGACCAATTCC
>CAJWLO010000027.1 GCA_913043235.1 uncultured Fidelibacterota bacterium | reverse complement strand
CAACATCATTATAAAACATTGAGGCCTGATCAATCTGCGGAGGCTTCGCTGTTGTATAAATATAATCGTTGCCTGATGTATCCTGAGCAACTTTCCAGAAACTTGCTGGGTCACTTTCTCCATCCAATGACGCGTTGTAATCAACAGTCATCTGCCCTAGATTAATATTCATATAGGTTTTTTTTGAAAAAACTTTATTAAAACGAATATTTGTTGTTTGTGTATAACGCTCATACTGTGCTGAATTATCTGGGTAGAATAGAAAATTCCAATCATAATTGGTCCAGGTGTTTGCAGCATTATGGTGACTGAAAACAATTTTATTTTGGCTGTTAAGAGCCCAGGTTATTTTCGCATTTAGGTTTCTGGTATTATTCTGGGATTCATCTACTGCATAGCCAGGAAAGACTTCAAACTTCCCCCGTTTTCTTCCGTTTGGTGTATAACTATCTGACAGGGACATATTCCCAGACAAAAAATAAAAGATGCCTCCCAATCTTTTATGACTGAATAAAGGACCACCCATGTAAAATGATGAGTACTGTGTATTATGGCTAACACCATAATCATCAGGAGTGAAATCTGATTTATTCTCAACCCCAACAGTTAAATTTTGAGTACCGGACTTAGTAGTAATATTTACTACACCCGACTGGGCCTGACCATACTCTGCGTTAAATGCACCGGTCAAAAGCTCAACCTGTTCAACTTCTTCTACATTAATATCCAATACTGCTCGGCCCCCATAGATGGGGTGATTAACCGGCATTCCATCCACCATATATAGTATTTCACCTCCGCGTCCACCGCGAATATGAACATTCTTAAGGCTCTCATCCCTTACCTGAAGCTGAGTCCCATCCCCCATATTAAGCCTCATTGGCTGATCGTCTATTACAACACCTGCCCTAATATTGAGAACATCAGTTGCTGATTCCAGGCCTGGCAATTTTTGTATCTCTCCACTGGTTGTGATACGCCTTGTAGATGTTACGTCCTTTTGAATCCTCCTTTTTTCGGCAGTAACGGAGATCTCTGGAAGTTCAACGGATTCTGGCTCAAGCTCAATATTTATTTCCGTAGTTAGGTCTACCTGTACAAAAACTTTATTGATAGTTATCTTGTGATATCCTATATAGCTACAAGTAATGGTCATCTCTCCCAGAGGTACACCGATTATAAAATAGAATCCATCCTCATCAGTGGCCATACCCATTGAGTGTTCGGTAATAACGACATTCGCACCCATTAGGGGAGCACCAGTTTCCTTATCTGTAACCTTGCCAGCTATTTTGCCAGTATTACCAGCATAAATGCAGGAATAAAAGATGAAAGTGATTATGAGATATTTAAAATATTTGATCTTTAACATGATTTTACCTATATGGACCTATCAGGCTAATATCCCATTGATGTTAATAATTCTCTGGCCAATACTGCAGCATCTTCTTCCTTAATCTGCCACATTGGAAACCCCAAAAATATTAGATCAAACACATCCCCGTAGTACCTAAGACCACAGGTCTTGCCGCCTGCATAGGGGTCATTGCCGACAAATTTAAATATATCTCTGGTAAATCCTCCCTTCACATCCACAGTCTGGATTCTGTGTGGCTTACCGCTCCAGGGATATTCCATCTGGCACTTCGATGTATCAACTTCTATATCACTGAATCCATTCAATCCTATTGCACCTTCCATGGTCCCAATAGTACCGCTTATGTGACCTTCACGAATATGAAGAATTTTATTGACGAAATCATCATAGTCACCGCTGGCTTCCGCAGGAAATACCTGGGGCACTTTAAGAATACCAAAAGAATCAAAGAAATTATCGGTCCAGAATGATTCCACTATTCTTGTACCACTGAATATTATATCGCCTCCAACAGAAAGATAGTTTCTTAATCTTTCCCTAGACTTTTTTCCCGTCTCGGTATCCTGAAGATAAAAGGGGGGAGTGCTATTCTCCGAGTGATAAATTATCAGCCTGTATCTTCCCATGATTTTTAATGATGGGAACCCTCTCGTTGCAAGATTTCTATTATCCACAATATACTGGGGATTTGCTTCTTCAAAGTGTCGGTCATAGAATGCGTCAACGGTATCATCTTCAACGTTTCTTAGACTAAAATCTTCTACAGTATCATCCATAATGAGGATATCCTTTTCCCAGGTAGGAACAACAAGTTCAATCTCTATAGATGCTCCCGTTGAATCAATCAGATAGGTATTATCCTTTGAAAAGACTTGAACTATATGATCGCCATGCAAATCTTCTTCCGTGCCAAAGGCAGACGGTGGGATTAATATTGTCTGGCTGGCTTCATCATCACCATCAGCGTCAACCCATGTCCATTCGCCATCATTGACTGCCCAGGCAAACTCAATTATCTCTCCATCCTTGTCTTCACCATTAAATGCAATTTCTATACCCTTGAACCAACTATTTGCAGTTGTGACGGCAAAATATTCACTACCATCCAATGGCTCTGTAATCTCAGTAGATGGGAAAAGAGTTTTATTGGTATAAAGAACCTTTACAGCTGGAGAAGGATCAATATTCCCTGAATTATCTACAGCACGAACTCTAAAAACCTGGCGATTTAAATCTGCTGGAGAAGTGAACGCAATTGTAGAACTGGTGCCTTCAACATCAACCCAATCATGACTTATAGAATCTATTATACCTCCTATTGGAAAAGTCGTATAGCGGTATTGATATTTCACAACAAATCCATCATTGTCTTCACCATCCCAGTATAATTCTATCAGAGCAAAGAGTGTGTCATTCTCAACCGGGATATTCGCCATGGTAGTGTTGGGCGGGGTATTCGCGTTTTCTTCACCAGTTTCAAAGTTCTCGACGCAAGACATAACTAATACTAATAGAAAAAAGAAATAATAATATTTTTTTATTGAAATGATCATAGTTCTACAACACTCGATACTGTTATATCCCGAAAAAATTTATACTGGTCCCCCACTCTTATCAGGGATGCAAGAGGTTTTAGTGTAAGCGTTAATTCAGTTATTCCTCCTGGCTCGACATTGAAATCCTGCCTAAACATCATCAAAGGAGACTCACCATCTGGAAGTGCAACATCCATGGTGTAATCACCTATAGCAATATAATCAGATGATATACTTATTAATAAAGAGTCATACTCTATAGGAGGAACATAGGATTCATACACCAGAAATTTTTCGTAAACACCATCACTCAGTTTTATTCCATTAAACTCCTGGTCTTTTTCCTGATAATCCGTAAGTGTTTTATAGACAACGACAAGATTTGTATCGTGGTAGGCCCGCGATTGACCGATCAGTACTGATAGTGAATCCAATCCATCTTCTTCGTTAACATTTATAGTCTCATCTATAATAACGATACTATTATCCTGGTTATCAGAAGTAAGATAGACTCTAAGGATACCGGGATCTGGAGAATCAATCCCAGTTAACCTATAGTCATCACTGCAACAGGGAATCGCAACAATCGATATGAGTACAAAAACTAGGGAAAGTTTTTTCACCATATAATTCCCGTTAATCTCCTCAAAACAAGAAAAGCACAGGGGATCACAAACTGTAATCTACCCTGTGCTTTTCATTTCACTTATTCAGATAATGAATATTTCTTTAAAATAAGTTGCGATTATTTACTATCCCTATTTTATTTAATAAACATCATCTTCTTTTGTTTATTAAAGTTTGGTGTATTGATCCTGTAGAAGTATAAACCTGTGGACACAAGTTCTCCCTGCGTATTTGTACCATCCCAGGAGATTGTATGCTGCCCGGGGTTCATCGTCCTTGCGGCCAGGGTTTTCACCAGGCGTCCAACTACATCATAAACTTCGAGCGTAACAAATTCTGATCTTCCAATCTGGAAATCTATATTGGTTACAGGATTAAATGGGTTAGGATAGTTATCAGACAATTGATACTCAAGAGCGACAACTTTATTATCATCAACAGCTAGAGCAGGAGCATTCGCAAAGTTCCCAGGAAGATGATAATAGTTCCATATTTCGATATCATCTTTTCGTCCTAACCAATAGCGAGCGTCAGCCCATGCTCCATTCGCTTGCGGACCAATCCTCCATACACCACGGGATGGTGTTAAAGCACGAAATACCCCATATCCGTCATCATGGTGCCCAACACTAAATCCATCAGCATACAGTACCATCCTTGTTACTGGGACATCATCTTCATCATTTACTTGAACTACGAGAGAGTCTTTATCCATAGCTTGAAGCCAATGCCCCCACGTTTCTACCGGTACATTATCGATCTGTGTCGTACCATGCTGCCATGGCATTTCACCAGGATAGAGAGATGTCAGATAGGCATCGGAGCCAACCTTGTCTCCTCCCGCTCTCATAATAAGGGCGTAATTATCTCGGTACCACATCCCAGACCAAGGATAGTATCCAACATAATAGGAATTATCTTGATACACATCACCCTTTGACCAGTGAGTTACTGTAAAATGAGCTGACCTTAAAAGGGGAGTCTTCAGGTGAGCTTTTGCAAAAGCACCGTCCTGCATATGCCCTGAGAATTCACCAGATGCCGGGTCATCATCACTGGAAACCCAGTTTCCTTCCCAATTGATAACGTGTCCATAATCTGATGCATCAGCGTAAGGAGCTTCTTCTTCTTCAAAATCAATATGAAGTAGCTTACTCATTGGATCCCACCATCCTACTCTTGCGTAGGTGCTGTCAGCACAAACCCCAGCTACAGTAACCTTACCTGTAGTAGATGTAGCAACCCAATAATATTCAATATAATCACCAAGTTGAAAGGTTCCTGTTGGTATGGTTGCGGTCCAGTCCGGTGTACCAGCAACCTGTGCAAATGCTAAATCTGTAAAACTAGCATCATCATGGGCAACTTTAATACCTGATGTTTCGTCAGTTACACCCCTATGCTTAAGCACTACGGATGCAACCTGGTCTGTTGCACCAAAAACCCAGGATCTTACTTTCAGCGTTGCATCGGCACTGGCATCAAAATTGTCATATCCCATATCATACTTAAACGACTGTACGTGACCTTCCTTGTCATCCTCATGCATAGCGACCGCTGGGCGGATATCATAGTTACGGACAATATTACTTATCCTGATCTCATCAATATGGCCATCCAAGTAATCGCCGGCGGTAGTATCTTTCCTGCCCAGTATAAGCTGAAGAGAAGATGTTGTAAGATTATCATAGGCCCGGTGAGTGTTCCAATTGTCAAGATCACCATTCCACGCATTATAACCAGTTAATTGGTTCCCATTCTCATCAAAAACAACAAAAGAAACCATTCTCTCATCAGCATCTCTTGAGTAGATAAATTTTAGCCAGCCACCTGTCACTGATGCAAGACCAGTAGTAGCAGGAAAATCAATTGTTACGTTAGGACGAGGGTGGGTCCAACCATCATTCGGGGAGTGTGATTCACCCATTATAGCACCCCGCCTAGGAGCTCTTGGATCTTCCAGACCTGGGTCACCACCAAACACGTCCCAAGATAACGAAGCATTTTTATGCGCTGCAACACGATAATTTAATTTACCGGTTGTGTCCGCCTTGGATACAATAGAAGATACCCCGGTCCAACTATAGCTGGACGTATCAGCAAACTTAAACCAACCTTCTACTGTAAAATCATCACCATCACCAAAATCTAAATCATCATGATCTTCAACAGATATCCAGCTCATAAAACCATTTTTCCAAACTGTATCAGCTTCAGTAGTATCAGTGGCCGCGATTACAGAGTCAACGACTGCACCATTATTTATATAAGCTGCATTACCAAATTTACCAGGAACATATGTAACGGTACCATGAGCCGTACCGTCTCCAGTTGTACCCTCATTTGTCAGATCATCATCAAAGTGCATAAGCAGTACAGTATTGTCATCTACAGTATGGGGTCCCGCTATCGGGTCATCTGCAGCAAGAAGAATTCCTGTAATTGAAAATAAAGATGCCAAAAGACATCGTTTATACCATTTATTTTTCATAGATACTCCTATCCATTAGGTATTTATTAGATTATTACAACAACATAGTGAATTATAACGTCGAAAACGTTTGCGACCCACTTATAGAAATATAGTATAATTCGATTTATTCTGTCAATTATTTTCTTTTATTTAGTGAAAATGCTAATTTGTTAATTGCTTTTTATAGGATACTTTTCAATATTAAATTTTTCATAGAGAGTATCTATAATTTTACCTTTTTCTTCGCTATACTTTTGTTTTTGCAGCCTAGAGATTATTTCATCTCTTACTTCACTTAGCAGTTTTACCTGGTCAGGGATTATCTCAACCATTTTATATGTATTTATTTTATCTCTGTAATTGATAGGGGGGCTTTTCTCTCCGGTTTTTAGATTACGTAATCGTTTCCCAAGCATAGTTTCACTGCCAATGAACCTTGTTTTCTCCATTCTATTATTTTCAATACCTCCTGAAGGTTTCTCAATTACACGATAGAGTGGAGGCAGTTTGAACTCTTCTTGATTTTCCAAATAGTATTTATTTATCTCCTCTTCACCTACATCAATTTTTTTCTGAATTTGATTTTTTTCATAATGTTTCCTAGCAAGAGAGTTCCTGTAATTATTATAGGACATTTCAAAGTCATCTCTCTTATCTAGACCTAAATACTCTGCTTCCTTTACTAATACTTCATAGTTGGTAAACTGGTCAATGAAGCTATAAAGACTAATAGTGTCTATAGGTACCTGGTATCTATCCTGGTATTTTAGTATCCATTCTAAATCAATGACTCTACCATCTATTCTAGCCAACTTGTATTTATTCTCCATTCTGTCCAATACCTTTTTCGAGAAACCAATTTGTTTTTTTTCATCCTGATGAAAAGTATCGGCAATAGAGTAATAGTCACCTAAAAATTCTTCTGTTTGCTGATAATCAATCGAGAATTCATACTTTTTTTTGAGCTCAGTCATATATTGATTAAGCTCTCTTGCAACTTTTTCACCCCAAATTTTCTCAACAATAATTCGATAATGATTTATGTTTTGATCGGTGTGGCCCACTGGTGAAATCCTTTTTTTATTTAGTTTCACTATGATGTATCCATTCCTGGTTTCTATTGGCGTTGTATAATCACCATCATCCAGCCCATCTACACTTTTTTGATAGACCGGGTTCATCATTGGGAAAGGGACCCTTCCCATTCTGCCCCCGTTTACTTTTGTTGACTCATCATCAGAATAGTTTCTAGCTAACTGCCCAAACCCCGACACTGGGATCATTCTATGGATGCTGTCTGCAAGGACCTTCGCCTGCTTTTTATCTCGCCCATATAAACCTTCGAACCCTATAAATATCTGTGATAGATCAAATTCCCTTTCCATTTCAGAATTAAGACTATCAAAATTCTCGTACGTATAAATATTCTCTTCAATATAATTATTTCTGAGCATTGAAGATAGGGCATTTATTCTATAGAGTTCTAGCCTGCCCGTTACTGCATAGAGTTTGTGAATGCCCAATTGGTCTATTTCTATGTCTATGACCATTGAATCAATAAAATCATTCAGATACTCATTTCTGATAATATCATTAATATCTATGGATACCCGACTCTTTATATAGCTATCAAGCTCATTAATGGTATAGACAACTCCATCTATCTTTGCAACCTTTGGTGAATCACTTCTATTACTGCAATTAAGAAGCATAGATAATAGTATAGAAACAAAAAAGAAGTATAGCTTCTCCACTGTTTTGCTATGATCTTTCAATTATCTCTCCACTGACATTATTAAAATAATAGAGATCGCTCGGTTCAGCAAATACACTTACACTTTCGTCATTAATAGGGTCAAAAGAATTTATTTTAGAAGTCATCGTAATTAGTTTTCCCAGGTATCTTAAGTGATAGTTTACTTCACTGCCTATTGGTTCTATAAGCTCAAGGGTTGCATCGAATTTTATGGCACTGTCACTATTGGCCAAAGATAAAGACTCTGGTCTAATACCTATTGATATTTCACTGTTCTCTCGATTTAGAATATCAGGATTAATTTTGGAATCTTTTTCTCTAAGCATGCCTATTAAACTATCGTTCATTTTAATGAAATTCATTGGAGGGCTGCCTATAAAACCTGCAACAAACATATTCTTTGGATTCATATAAAGCTCCATTGGCCTATCAAACTGCTGCAATATACCTTTATCTATCACAGCAACCTTATTTCCTAGTGTCATGGCTTCAATCTGGTCATGTGTAACATAGAGCATAGTAGTCTTTAGCTCACTGTGCAGTTTCTTAAGCTCGGAGCGAAGGGATATCCTTAATTGCGCATCAAGATTGGATAACGGTTCATCCAAAAGCATTATATCTGGATTATTTATAATTGCTCTCCCAAGCGCAACACGCTGTTTTTGCCCTCCAGAGATACTCTTGGGTTTTCTTTCTAATATATCCTGGATATCTAATAGTTTTGCAACACTTAATACTTCATCCTTGATCTGGGTTTTCCTTACTTTTTTCAATTTTAAGGAAAAGGAGAGATTATCAAAAATAGTCATATGAGGGTAAAGAGCATAATTTTGGAAAACCATGGATACTTTTCTATCTTTTGCATCCACGTCATTCATAACTTTTTCACCTATTACTATTTCACCATCGTTAACATCTTCCAATCCGGATATTATTTTTAAAAGCGTGGATTTACCGCAACCGGATGGCCCAACAATAACTATGAAGTCACCTGCAACTACTGATAATGACAGGTTATCTAAAACTAGGTTCTGTTTATCGTAAGATTTCGTAATATTTTTTAATTCAAGAGAGTGCATGATTTATCGTTATTCGCAGGATACTTAATTAAATAACCACAATTTTATCACCGCCTTCGCTTCCCCAGTTATCGAGATCATTGATATTTATTTGTCTCATACCAATCGAAGGTAAAATTGAGCCTGATCCCGTATAGAAAACATAGCCTATTCCATCCTTAACGACCATCCTTGGCCACCCGACCCACTGACTGTCAAACTGACCTTTTGTTCCAAGACCAGGTAAAGCAGGGTTTTTTGGATAATACTCCCACTGATGCAGGTCTTCAGAGCGAGCAAGCCCTACAGTGTCCCAGTGCTGTAGATCTTCTCCATCAGGGTAAGGCGGCTTCCACCCATGGCAGCCTTCGTACCAGAGGTACCAGAGACCATCAATTCTATTTAAGCTCCTGGGTCTAATATGTGTTCCATCCCAGTTATCCAGAGTACTTGGTATAAAAACGGGATTTTTTTCATTGAATTCCCAGTTTACAAGATCATCGCTCGTTATGAGGTAGGCTCTATCCCCTGGAAGACCAGTGTCAGGCTCTGGAGTAAAACCTGCGTAGAGCATTAGATACCTGCTAACATAGTTTTCCGTTTCAATCAGATCGAACTCATGAGCATTCTCATTAAAGTGTTTATATATCGGATTTCCTGGGTACTGCTGGAATGGACCATATGGAGATTCTGACATTGCCATGCCAAATCCTTCCCACCTAGGAAACTTTTGAGCAGCATAAACGATGGTAATTCTACCATCAGGAGCAATAACTGCTGATCCGGGATATAAGTTATCATGGGAAAAGTTCGCATCTCCTAGTTCAATCACCGGTGTGGGGTGTACTTTCCAATCAATCAAATTTTTGCTCACAGCCAGACCTATCGTTCTTTTTGAAGCACCCTCTTCGTCTCCACTCATCCCTGCCATGAAGTACATATAATAGATTCCATCAAGCTCTAGTATACAACCCGGAATGGCCTGCTCTTCATAAAAACTTCCCCTTGGTCCATGCTTTATGATAGGCTCATTATGCTCACTTAGCCAGGGTAAACTCTCTATAATGAAGCTTTCGACTGCAATAGCATTAATGGTATCTATACTCATATTTGTTTCCCAAGGCTCACCCTCTCCCATCCACTCACCCATCGGACCCCTGATGTGCGCTGTGTGTTCATTTATCCAGAATCGAAAAAATCCCCCCTTTCGCAATATTTTTATATCTAATTTTCCATTATAATCTGCTCTATACTTTTTCCAAATATTTTCTTTTCCAGCAATGGTTCGTCCTATAGAAAAATTATCTTGAGTTATATCTAGGAATCCTGCTTTATCAATATTCCGGTCTCCAGAAAAATAAATCCTCGCACTGAAAGTAGAATGAGTATTTACAAGTCTTATTTTAGCTTCATAGTTACCGATAATCTTATGTTCTATTATATTCATGGTTTAGCTAGTCCTATTAATTATATTAAGATATAGTCATTTCACCGTCATCTAGGTGCATTACCCTATCACTTACTTCAAGCATTGCTTCATCATGCGTAGCCGTAATAACTGTCACATTTTTTTCGCGATTCAGTCTGTGCAGGATATCAATAATATTTTTTCCACTTACCTGATCCAGGTTCCCTGTTGGCTCATCAGCCAAAATTATTTTGGGTGTCCCAATGAATGCACGTGCTATTGCTACTCTCTGCTGCTGACCACCAGATAACTCTCCCGGAAGATGATCAAGCCTATCAGCCAACCCAACTGCTTCTAGCAATTTAGTTGCTTCATCCATGGCTTTCAAGTTCACTACACCCTGCAGCTTTGATGGGAGCATAACGTTTTCAAGAGCGCTAAGCGTAGGAATCAAATTAAATGTCTGGAAAATATAACCCAAGTGGAAACACCTGAACCAAGCAAGATCGTTCATTTTTAGTTTGTTTAGTTTCAAACCAGCTATTTCTACGGTACCGCTATCAGCAACATCTAATCCTCCTATTATATTAAATAGAGTAGTTTTACCTGAACCACTTGGACCCATAATTGATATATATTCACCAAGATTAATTGTAATCGTCACTCCATTTAGCGCTCTAATGATATTATCATTTTTTTTATATTCTTTAACTAGATCTTTGATTACAATCAACTTTTATTGCCCACAATTTTTTCGATTTTCCCATCTCTTAGCCAGATGACCTTGTCAGAATTACTAATAATTTTTTTATCATGGGTAGCACAGATTATCGTCACATCCTTCTCTTCATTCATATTTTTTAGAATCTCAATAATATCTTCACCTGTTTTACGATCTAAATTAGCTGTGGGCTCATCTGCTAAAATAATAGCAGGATCATTAGCAAAGGCTCTTGCAATAGCCACTCTCTGCTGTTGTCCGCCTGAGAGTTCACCAACCCTATGATCTAACCGATCCCCGAGACCCACACTTTTCAATATTTTTATTGACCGGTTAAATGCATCTTCACTGTTCCTACCGCCAAATATCATTGGTAAGCTCACATTCTCAAGAGCCGTCATGACCGGTACAATATTATATGTCTGGAAAATATAGCCTATTTTTCTGCACCTGAGCCATGCCATCTCTTCTGTATCCAGCTCCGCAAGATCAATCTCATCCAGAATTAATGTTCCACTAGTTGGTTTGACAAGTGCGCCTATACAGTTAAACAGGGTCGATTTGCCAGAACCGCTCGGTCCAATTATACTAATAAACTCGCCCCTAACAATTTCGAAGTCAATCCCATCTACTGCTTTTACAGTCTCTTCTCCTCGATAATAATACTTTTCTAGGCCTATCACCTTCAGTGTTATATCAAAGGCATCCGAGAATTGGCCTGAATACTTAAGCATTATATTTCATCGCTTCAATAGGAAGCATTTTACTCGCACGATAGGCAGGAACCACTGCACCTAAAAAACTAAGAAAGGATACAACTATAATCGTTATTATAGATGTATATCCAACTGATCGAATAATATCAAGAAAAGTAAGTCCAGATAGAAGGGAATATTCAAAAAATATAGCCTGAATAAGCATGCCAAATACAACACCAATAATTGATGCTATAAATCCCATCGCAGTACCCATCAAAATAAATATTTTTAATATAGTATTATCAAGAGCGCCTAAACATTTCAATGTTCCAATCTCTTGAAAACGTTTTGTGATAACAAACAACATATTTGTTAGAATACTTATTAGACAAACCAAGAGAGAGATGCTAAGAATCCATAATAATTGATTGATCTCAGCCTGAGCTATAGAATTATTTACACTACCTGATGTATACTTTATATTTATTAAATAATCAAATAAACTAGTCGAGAAAAATATACTTGTTGCAACTATTGTCAGCAGCTGTAGAAGCGAAGATATTTTATCCTGCTTAAAATTCGACATTACAAATTCATTAAGCCCTCTCAATGACAGTTGTTTATTATATGATGGCAATTCTATTTGAAAATCTTGCATTATTATTCCTGCTTCAAAGTTTCTGGATTTAGAACTGCGCCGATGATACAGCTGATTTAATCAAAACAACCGATACGACCAGCATACCTGTTATGCCTATTCCGGCTGCAAATCCTGCAAGCATGACAGGAGAATATTTTCTTAACTTTTTCCTTCCTATACGTTTGCCGACATAATAACGCAGTACCAAACCAACAATACTAGGAAAAACCATATATGGCATCAAACCAACACCGCTCACCGCACCGAAATAATATGCTAAGGGAATACCAAAAGAATTAAATAATACAAACACTATTGAAAAAATTGATAATACGGAAATAATTACATCTGGCTTTAGCGCATCCAGAACAAAATTATTTCCATCTCCTAGAGCGCTATACCATAGGGCAGCACTCTTGGCAATATAGGGCCACATTTTTTGAGCATAGGGGAAATTATCACTTGGAATAGGTCCAAGACCCCAAATAAAGCTCCAGTATATTAGGCCAGCCACGGTTAGAAGTATAAGAGCAGTAATTTCTACCTTAACAAGCGAAGAAAATTTTGTTTTTGTTAGCTCCAGAACCTTATAAGTCCCTGCAACGCTTCCAAAATCACCTGTCTGTAAGGAAAGCGGAGAAACCCAAATGTCAGGGTGTTTATAACCGCTCATAAAAAATGCTCCTTCCCTCAAAAACGGAAGACTAACCTGTTGGCCAGCTATTGCAGCCATTTTAGCATTAATATATGTTATAATAGGGGCCCATAAAAATGCGAAGGATGCTTGAATCCAGATTGGGAAATACTGATCAGGTGTTTTCTTAAATCCTCCAAGCCAACCTAGGTTCACAATTCCATGCGTAAAAACAACAATTCCTATACCCGATAATATAAACAGCATAATTGGCATCCATAGCGGCATATCGCCCCTATCCTTTGGTGGATTAAAAAATTTATCCCAGTCTGGCTTCATCTTTGATTCACTATTTCTACTCATCGTTACTGCTAAAATAATTGCTGTGATTGGAATTGAGAGTGCTGCCCCTATACCAACTGACATCCATATATCAAGACCATTGGCAATATTTGTATCCAACACTGAGTATCCCATCTGCCACTGTTTATGGATACCTATATTATAAAACACCGGGGGAAGTATGATGTGGCAGGTTATACAAACAATAGCACTGCTCAATACAACCCGCCACGGTAGAACGAAAACTATTAATACAGCCAACAGGTCAAACCCAATCGCCCATTGGGCTGATGGAAAAACACTTTCAGTAGCAGGTGTAATATCAAGAAATGGTATCGGGATAATGGAAGTCGCGGACCCAAACAATACACTGCTCAGTGCAGGTATTCCCATATAGATAAACCCCCATAATATTCCAACTATTGACATAATTGAGAATACACCCCACCTCCAGGATTCAGGTCCGGATGTTTCTGCATCCGCTAGAGCCGTAGCCCCTTCTGAGCCAACTCTGGACATCGGAAAGGGTAGCTTCTCCAGATCAGATGTAATCCTGAACGCTAAATAACCAAGCCCAAAGAACTGCATTCTAAAAAAAATGATGCCCAGCACTGCAACTATAATTGCCTGGATCCATACTTCTTGAAAGAATGAGTTCCCAACCATATTATCTAGGTTTGGAGCAAACCATTCAGGCATCTTATCGGTAAGATTGAAATCTCGAAAGACATCAGAATTTTTTTGATACTGGTGCCAGATCAAGTTAGCAAATACACCTCCACTGAGGGCTAATCCTCCTGAAAATGAACTCAGAGAGCCTGCCATATGGAGCAACATCAAAAGTTCCTGTCTTTTTAAGGATTTATAGCTTCTCCTGGTGATTTCTACAATAAGAAGAACAACAACCCATTCAGCTCCCATACCCACATTGGTACCTACACAGAGTCCCATGTAAATAAAGCCGGGTAACATAAAAATTGCGATAAACAATGCCCCCAGAAGGACCTTAAGTGAAAAACCGCTCTTATATTTGTCATCTATCCACTTATCACTAGCATCATGCTCAAGGATAATGTCACCCAACCCAATCTTATCAATGATGTCTGTGTTTTTTACTTTCTTATCTGGATTTTTCATGAGCCTTTTTCAATCTAATTAGGATAATAGCGTTCCTTTTGTTCCTTAGTAAGTGTACGAAAAATCAAAAATTGTTTCCGGATCAGATCAATAAACCTGTAGTTAGCCTGTTCCCAGGAATTAATGTCGCCGCTAATCATTACAGCATTATAGCTTACCGATGTAAGAGCCATATCTTTGTGCGGTTTAAGCTCCAGTCTCATTTTCTGCGAGACCCCCAAATCATAAGGAGCTATCCAGACTGAGCTATCAATAAATATTGTACCGTTATCTTTCTTATCTATCAAAAGATTGCTACACCGAAAATCCGGGCTTGTTGGCTGCTTGTGGACCCCTAAATACTCAAAAATAAAATTAAACACACCAAACCCATTAAAATCTGTAAGGTTAAATGGGAGAATAATATCCATGCGTCCTTCGCTATCCCTATCTAAGTCCCACTTACTGGCCCCAGACGGGACCGAAGACCGAGCAGAAAAGTGCGCAGGTATCCAGGTAAAGATTAATACAATTATAGTAACAAATATCCCAATCCATATATTTGCAAGGGATGCGTAATTAATGGTAAGACCCATATCAGCATCACTAAAAATAACTCCAACACCCAAACCTAAGAATATTCCAAAAACAACTCCACAGACCCCGTATACAGCTGCTTCAGCAATATAAAGAAGGGTAATATGTCCAGGAGAGAGACCTATGGCACCAAGCATAGAGATTTCTTCCTTTCTCTCATTGATCGTATTCATCATGGTGTTTACCATGATCAGGACCACAAGAAGAATAGGAATAATCAGTCTGTGGCTCCCTGTGATTGATTGAGACTCCGCTGATTTTAATAAATAGCGGTTATCGTCAATTGTTATAAAAAGGCTGTGCTTAAGAAAAGACATCAGTGATTGAGCAACATCCTCAAGCTCTTTATTATTTACTGTAGTTGCAACGATTGACTTTATGCGTCCCCCCAGATTATTCACGACATCATAGGGCAACAAAAGGCCTTTCTCAAAACTGTAGTGAAATAAATATCTTTCCGTCCCCGCTTTACTAATGTTGTTCTCATCAAGAGCAACCATACCATTCACTCCTGATAAATTATAGTCGAGATGGCTCAAATGAGAGCCGGATATATCTATTGTTTGATCTGCGAGCTTAGTGTCAAGGATACCAATCACACGGTAATCTTTATTGAAACAGTTAACGATTGGCGTCAGCCCGCTTTCTATCATTTGATTTGTTATGCCTAGCGCTTGTGCAATATTGGATGGCAGTATTACTTCATCATCCTTTCCGGAAAACCATTCCCCAATAACACACTCCGGTAAACTACTAAATTTTATTTCGTTTGGCATAAATCCCTGGATATACTCAACAACATATTCTGTACTGTTTTTTATGTATTTTATTGGGTAATTATTCTGCCCAAGCCCGATCTGGTACCCTCCCTGCCATGTTTGAAACCAGTTTCTTTTCGCTACATCAAAATTTACTGGAATTTGTTCTTCAAAAATCTTCGCAGAAACATGCGGGATGTCCAGCCAATTATGGTACCGAAGCATCAATCCATTGTGGGATGGGTTTACATCATTACTGATTTTCACCCATTTTGTATCATTGTATCTGTCAACACTTAATAAAGTAGTAACGGAGAAAACCAGTAGCGCCATTGTAATAATTGTTAATAGAGTTCTTAATGGTCTTTTTGACATATTTGCGAGACCCAGATTAAAGGCCATCATAAGTGCACTCTTCCTCGATACATCAGACGCGTGAACACCTCCTATTTTTATACGCCACTCTTGTATAACACTTTTATACTTTTTCAGGATAACTGTGATTGTCAAGATCCCAAATCCCGCCAAGGAATATGCTATTAATATAATAATTGGGCTGCTCGATAACTGAAAAGCAGGGTGAAGAAAAAATAATACTAAAGCACCTAAAAAAAAGAACCCCATAAAACCAATTACTCTAGCATTCGCACTTCCTGAGCCCAAAAGAATACGTTCTAAGAAATAAGAACAAAAAATTATAAACCCTAACAAAATAACCACAGAGATGATCGCTTCGTCAACCATCCCTCTTATCATTGGATAAAGTCTCAGCTCTCTTCCCCAGATATTCTTTGCACGAAAAAACGCATCCGAATAAAAGTTGTTTTTTAATAGAATTTTCAGCGTGTCTAAATCATTTTTGGAGCTCTCATGCAGTTTTTCTAATAAAGAATTGTTAATACCTCTTTTTACCAGCTTATCAATCCTTTTTTCATTCAAACTCCATAAGTTTTGAGCGGCTACAACACTAGTATAATCAATGTTCAGGTTTTTCTGTAACCTGAAACCTTCCATAAAATCAGACTCACTATCCGGTCCTATGAGAAACATAGAAGGGGAAGAAATAAAATGTGCCCTGGAATTTTTGTTTAGCAGGTGTACCATCAGATCTGATTTATCACTTATAGAAAATAAATTATCTAGGCCTCGGCCCGCAGCCGGAATTGGCTCAAGTGCCGGTATTGTTAAAAGTGTTGTGGGGTCAATTGAATCATAACTCTGTATACATACACCTTCAAAAACAACCAAACGCTTAAAAACGTCACCCTGCGAAAGGTTCACACTATATTCACCGGACTGACCCCCAACACTGGCCTGGTCTGTGGCTACTTCTATCATCCCTTCATCCTGAGATAATCGATAGGCTCCTAAAGTGTAAGTTTTGGGATATACGGTAACCTTCCAGGCTTCCGCCGATAACCCGGGAAAACTGAACATCCCAGTGGTTCCGGTAATAGAGAAATGATTACTTAATATAGATCCTTGTGCCTTACTAAAAAATCCTTCTAGAGACACGATCACATTTTTTACTGGGATCTTGGGAAATGGTCCGGCTCTTATGTCTTTTTTTACAACAATACCACTTACCCTTTCGTTCCTGTGCCTATACTCTAAAGACCGGAGCACAAACAGGTCCGGATCAAATAATAATACACTAAGAATAAGACCTAATGTTCTAGATTGTATAGTAATCTCTTTTATGTCACTCAAATCATATTCTAATCTATCTCCGGGTCCTAATATATATTGATCTGCACCATTTCCTGTGGCTAACCTATATTCTGATATACCTGCTTGAGATATTTCCAGATTTATCGGCCCATTTGCAAATATTCTAGACTTTCTTTCTCTTGATTCATCAAAGGTTACTGCATCTAAAAAATCAAAATATTGAGCGATATTATATTCCAGATTGACATTGGCTTGATCTGAAATGAACTGCAGTTCTCTGCTAATTAGTGGAGCTATGTTCCAAAACATTTCACTTGAATGCCCAGTTGAATAACCTAGTGAAACAATAGTACTTCCTTTAGCTAAATCCAGAACAATACACCTGTTAATATCTAATCCAGCCAGTGTTTGGATAATACTATCTGCACCTTGCAGCATTAAATAATTAGATTTTATCTCCATATGCCGGGAATCAAAATAAGATAAAAGATAATCTCTAAATTCTCCTGAAGTAATCGGAACAGAATTTTTCTCTTGTCTAAATATTTTCATTATTTCTTCAGGTTCATCGCCTTTTGAGAGTTGTCTAAAAAATTCCTTTTTTAGTATGCTGTTCTCTAAATCCTTAGGAACATCACCAGAGATATTTAAAAGATCTATTCCATAATCAGCAGCTAATTGTGATGTATTGATAATTGATTCAATGTGGCGCTCCATTATATAATCCTTTAAAATTGTTTTTAACCACTCATAAGAATCATAATACCCTACTATCTCAAGCTGAGTAGGTAGTTTCGGATCTTGATAATCAAATTCACCTGCGTCCTTATCCATTGACTCCTTCAGCCAATTTTTTGCTTCGTTTAACCTCTCAAGGTATAAATACATATTTTCAGATCTTTCGGTTACCCATGGTACCACATCCGGAAAATTCTTCACTAGCCATTCATCTCTTGTGCCCAAGGATTCTCCTTTTCCAATTTTTTCTTTTAGCTCAGATATTTTCCTCCCTCTTTGATCTCTTAGTAACTCAGCAAATAACTTCCCGCCTGTGTTGCCAATAACCCTACAGCCATTAAAGAAGACTAATATATTATGCTCTCTTATCAATTGATCTGAACTAGCTAAAAAATCAAGGACCGGAAAAGATCCGGCGAGATTAAATGCGGTTTGTCCACCATGTGCCGAGCCTATTAGAATACTTCCAGCATCATAAGATATGTGTAATAAAATCGTTTCTTTCTCTTTTTGATTTGAGGATGGTAAAAAAAATAAAATATTTTCTGCTTTCGCATTTTCCCATTTAACGTTTGAAAATATTGTAACAGAAGATTGATTTTTTGCTAATTCTAATAAATGGCTTCTAACGGATTTGTTGTCCAGATAATACCGGGGAAACTGGAGTGGTATTTCTGCATACTTATAAAGATTTTCTTGGTAGGATGCATCATGCTGCGGCAGATAAACGACGGCTGCAGCACCCAGATTTGCAGCTATTTTCCAGTTGTCCTTACTATTATAATCCATAAGTACGATTGTTTGTCCACGATTGATCTTGCTTCCATCAAAGTCTTCAATACTACCTGAGCCTGCATATATTAGATTTCCAGTTATTTTTCCTCCGGGTAAAATGGGTATCGCAACCGAATTGGGCCATAGCGGCGATATTTTAATATTTTTTAACAAATCTCCGTATGGAATCGCAAGACTGCAGCCACTATCAACAGGGGTGGCAACATTAAAAAATTGGCTGCCAAGATATCGGTAACCTATATCAGTCATATATTGTTTAATCCAGGATCCGCTTGAAGTATAACTATCCGTTCCAACAGACCGCGAGCCAAGGACCTGGATCTTCCCTAAGAGGCTATCAATACTTTTACTAAATGGATGGGCTGCAATCTCTGATAAAAATTCATTTTCCAAATAGGGTTTGTTCCCTGTCTCTGCACTAATGAGTAGATTGAAAAGGGATAATAAACAATAATATTTTATTGAAGATTTCATTATTGGTAGTAGTTGTAGATACCGGTATAAATCTGCAGATCTGCTCCACCAATAAAACCGTGATAACAATTCCAAAACAGAATCATAAATAAATGCCCGAAAACTAATCCATATCCTAGTGGCATTGTCCTCTCATATATATCCATCCCACCATATTTTATGATAATATTTTTATAAATAAGTGCAATCAAGAATGGACCCCAAATAAAATTAATATACTCTGGTGATGCCCACAGAGGAACACCACTTGTATCTATTTTCAAAAATGTTCCAAGACAGACTAATAAAAAACAAATTGGGTTAATGGAAAATCGGGGAAACTTTTTTCTGATTATTATGAAAGTTCCCATTATAATTGCCCCAATAACTATCATTATTATTCTACCATAATCAATTTCTATATTTACAAAACTTTCCGATCCTCTTTGAAAAATTTGCCATAGTGGATGTTTAACATACCACTCATACTGGAGAGGCGACATATTCTGGAAACCGTACCAATAGGAAAAAACCATGAATGATGTGTAGCCAACAATTATTGATAATAGAAACGCAGTAGTACTAGCTATAATAACTTCCTTTTTGGAAATATTTAACTTTTTTGCAATGAACCAATTTTCTAAATGTGTAGCAAGCAGACCTGGAAGGCAAGAGATCGTTATAAGGGAAGCATGGGACATGATAACGCTATTGCTAAAACCATGAACCATTATTCCACCTGTTCTTAAACCTAGAAAATGGTCACTGAAATGAATACTATTTGTTGGGAGCCCTCCCTCAGCACGGAGCCTGGCGAGCACGACAGCACCTATAAATAACCAGAAAAAGAAAAAAGCAAATACAAATACTCCAGATATGCCTTCTATGCCAAGGTCAAGCAACCAGAATCCAAGAATAAACATAAAAACTGTAGTAACAATTAGATATGTTTTTGTGTTGAATTCTTTCTTTCGATCACCATTAGAAGGAGCTTTTACAATTGTGCGATAAATATATAGAATACCAAATATTATTCCTGCACCTAATCCAAGATCAGCATAATTGGAGCCTTTAAAACCAAGTTCATTGAAAGAAAATAATGAACTACTATGCTCCGTTGCCATGCCTAGAGCTAATCTCAGAAATTGAAAAATAACAAAGACCAACAAAGTGCCCCGTAGAATATCCTGATTGATAAAAAGTGCAATACCAATCAATAAAGGCGAAATAAAAAAAATATTATCATTAATAATGGTCCATGGCTCATTAATAAATATTTTTGAAAAATCTAATTTTTCAATGCTTACTGCTGTATTAAAATCAATATTAACTATATTATAGTGGGCCGAACCCCCTATACCTAAACTGAAAACTGCGAACAATATCCCCCCCAAAAAAAAGGGATTACTTACTAAAATTGAAAATCTGTTTGGGTTGGAATTATCATTGGATAATATACTTAAAGGGAATAGCGTGAGTGGGAAAACGAGGTTCTCTTTACCTGCCCATTCCTTGTTTAACAAATTTCCCCAATAGAGTGCTATCAAAAATACCAATAAAAAGAGGATGCCCCACCTTGCAAGTACGGGCACCCAAATATTCAACGGTATAGCACTTAATGATGCATTAATTTTTTTAAGGATAGACCAGTTCTCAGTTTTTGATCTATTTAGCTCTTCGGGAGTGGAAAATGCACCTGACCAGAATCTTTTTAAAGGAAGAATTAATTCTAGTTTTTTTTTCTTTCTAAGAATTTTATCCTGATCAGTTCCTCCTTTTTGAAGATCTAAATCTAAAAACTTCTGGTAATCTTCTTTTTCCATTTTTAAATAATATTTTCCGTTCTGCGCTAAATATGCTTTTTTAACTGTATTGATTTTTCTATCGACATGTTCACCGGCTACATTTGTAACTGCCCAGAAGAATGGGCGCATAAGTCCAAAACTGCCAAATGGTATACTTAGGATACACATGATATAAATAATGAATAAAAACTTGGCAGAAAATATTTTTATCCTTCCTAAAAGCTTAATACCCATGCATAAAAAGAGCAGACCAAACAACACTGAAAATGAAAAAGGGTTAGGCACTCCCGTCTCAAAAGGGTTCATTATGGAGTACCTGTCAAGCCATTGCAGGGCAGGTATAAAAACTATAATTATACAGCAACCAAGAAATAGTGGGATTATAAAATTCTTATACTTCACCATTATTTCGATTTAACTAAGAATAGATACAATATATAGTGATCTGAAGGCTATAGTATATGTCCCGCATTTATCATATTATCAATTTTTTCATTCATTACTGGATCTATTTCAAAATGATTATCTTCTGAACTATACCAATCACAAATTTCTTTTACACCTTCAGCAAAGGGTATGTTGCACGAAAAATCCGGTACGAAAGATTTTATTTTTGAGTTATCAAATACACAACTGAATGTTTTATCTCCTAATATTGCATTACCCCAATTCTTATCATACTTATCAATTACGTGGGATGGTAAATATGCTAATAATGGATTTACATTAAACTGTTGGGCAAAGCAATCAATGATCTGATTCCAATTGAGAGCATCATCAGATGTTATGTGAAAGGCTTCTCTGATAGAATTTTTATTCCCAAATAATCCTACCAAACCTTTGGCAAAGTCTTTATTACTTGTAAGGGTCCATAGCGCAGTACCTTCCCCATGTAATAAAATTCTTTCTCCATGCATTAACCTATGTAAGGTAGTGTAACCCCCATCCATTGGTATTGTTGCTTTATCATAGGTGTGACTTGGTCTAATTATTGTAAACGGGAATCTATCTTCTTTATGCAACCGGAGCTCACATAGAATTTTATTTTTAGGATAATCAAAACCATTATTTTCTAATGGTTCAGCTTCAGTTATTGGGATTGCTGATGCTGGTCTTTTATATACTGTTGCCGAGCTAATAAAGAAATAATGCCCAACATTATCGCGAAATAGATTTATATCAAAATCTATATCCTCGGGTGTAAAAGCAAGCCAATTTACTATAATATCAAAGTATTTATTGTTTAATAGGGAAGATGTGAGCTTCCTATTTTTGTAGTCACCCTCTATTACGTTAGCACCTTCTGCTGGTTTTCTTATTGATTGTGCTCTATTATAAAGAAATAATTCATGGCCTTTCTTAATACAATATTCTGAGCAAGCAGAACTAATGGTGCCAGTTCCTCCAATGAACAATACTTTCATTTTACCTCCTATTATGCCGGATAAAAACGATTCTATCCAATGTTTACTGCAATATAAAAAAACAAATGATTAACAATAGAAATGTTCAATTATCCAATAAAATTACATATTATGCAAACGTTTGAAAATACACCATTTTAAGTTTATCAATAGGTTATAAATAATAGCTTAATGAATATTTGATATAATTACTTATCAACTATCTTTGCTCTACAGGCCAAAGTCTTGGGAAAAATTCTCCCTCATAAATGCTCCCTTCCTTTGCATTAGGGCCAAGAAATGTGGAATTTCCATGAAATTGATTCCAACCACTTTTTAATCCACAGCCCTTCGGCATCATATGCACAATATAGGATAATCGTGGTTTAGAGCTCATATTTTGGCTTGAGCCATGAAAAGTAAGAGCATGGTGAAAACTCGCTTCTCCTGCTTTAAGTAAAACAGGTTCCTCAATCCAGGGTTTACCTAATTCTGTATACTTTTCCTTCAAATTATCCAGATCTTTTTCACCAAAGGTATATGCATCTTCCCTTAGACCCCAATTATTTGAACCAACTACAAACCGCATAGGCCCATTTGACATTTTCATATCTTGAAGAGCTATCCAAACTGAACACATATTTGATGTGTTTGAGCATTGCCAGTGCGCGTAATCTTGGTGCCACCCCACATTACCGCCACTAAAATTTTCCCCTTCATTTTCTGCACCAGGTTTCCATAGTATTTGATCATGCCAAACTCGAGTTTCTGATGACTGCATTAATCTGGCACCGATATACCCTATTACTGGTGTGTACATTATGTTTCGAATAGTATTGTTAACCCACCAGCCATTGATATATTGTCTTATATCAGAACTATTAAAATCATAATCGTTTGCCGGAAGGTTTCCATAATGTTCGGCATCATAATCACCTCGAAATATCTTCTCAAATGCTGATCGGAGTTTTGAGATCTGATTATCATTTACAATTTTGGGGCTAATCCAAAATCCCCGCTCCTGATATTGCTTAATATCTTTATCAGATATGATATCAGTGATATTATTATCAAAACTCATATTATATAATAAAAAGACCTCATTAAAAATAATAACCGACTAAAAAACTTAGTCTTAAAGATTGTAGGCTGAAATTCATCTGAGATTCAATAAATTTTAAATTATCTCCAGAGCATCACGATCTGGTAGTTTTGGGAAAGGATTTGTTGGTAATTTCTGATACCAATAAGCCACAGAGCATATGTCATGCTGGCCTGGGTAAAATCTCCCTTCGGATCGCCAACCAAGAGCCTGAATTGTGACTCGTATATCATCCTGAAATCGAATTGGGTCTCTTATGTGCCAACGATACATGGCATGTCGATGTTGAGCCTGATATAAACCATCTGGTTTCATAACCTGATGCATACCCATATATGGAGTTGTATAAACAGTATATTTACCATCAACATCCCAATTATAAGATCCACCAAAATAATCTTCTGTCCCCGTATAACAAATGGTTGGATTTTCCTTATCTCCATCCATATAAAACTTTACTTCACCTTCTCCCCACCAGTTATTATTATTGATCCCCCAACCCATAGATGTACCAACATAGTGCCCAGGGCCACTTACGTCATCCAATATTGTATATACTTCTTTATATGGTAAGGGATTGACTCTTCTAAATTGGGCATGGAAGTATGCGACTTCATCGGGTATATCAGTTAGAGTATAATTAATCTGATAAAATGCGCGTAATGTATCTTTTGAATGACGATTCTCAATTGTTATTCTGCAATTCTTTAAAAAAGGCATATCCCAAAAACAGTTTAGACCTCTATTGGGATTGACCACAACTGGAAGTGAATTCACAGGGGCAAAGGGACCTTCTGAATGGTTATTTGGGTTCTGCAAGGGCCAGTGAGTAGAAAAAAAATCAGGTAAAGGTGTTTCAACACATGGTAGCTTTTGATTGTCCCAATATATTCGAAAAATGAAATCTCGACTGATATTGCCTGCAAACCACATACTTTGAATAACACCAGGCCCTTCAATATCTGCTATTATATATGTTTCACCAGGCTTAATCTGAACAAACGGTCTACATTTCCATCCTTTACCCAACTCTCTTGCTGGACTATCCATATCTGGTTCTTCCAGACATCCTTTGGCTTTTTCTCCTGTCGGATTTTCTGGTGAAATCGATCTTGTTAAGGCCTCTGACAAAAGTGGTAGATTACTTAAAAACATTAATATTTTATGTTAATTATTGAAACTGAATGGGAGAGACGCTGAATAATCAAAATTTTCCCATTCGACATTTTGGAAGTTTCTTTCTTCTATAGTTACCGCATCAGGGTGGTCTACACTATTAAATGCATTGACTGAATCACTTGCTAAACTGTACATATAATTCCGATCAAATTTAAGGTTCTTCAACCCGTTAATCCTGCATTTTATAGTATCTTTCTCGTGAAGGTTTACCACGACAATGCCCAGTCGATTACAAGTGGGGTCATGGGTTATCACTGAATCTAGGCATGGTACGCTTTTGGTCTCGCCGTCATTGGATGATACCTCGAAAGTAGGTGAATCAATTACAGGCATAACAATATTTACCAAATTATGTTGAAAATCTTTATTAATAACCAGCTCATCTAGCTATGACCAATAATTTAAAATTAAATTTCAGTTTGAAAAATTAACTATAAATATGATCTTGATTTTCATGAAGGTCACCTGATCAGATCCAGGAATCTCGACAAGCACAAGTCGTCCCCCACGACGAGTCATTTCAGCGGCTTGTTGTACGGAATGATCACCCCACGCAGCTTCAATAACAATATCAACACCGCGTCTGTTGGTCTCCTAGCGTATATTCTTCTATTTTAAATCAGCTGGATGGCGAATCTTCGCTGATTTATCCCGTAAACAAATAATTTACAAGTAGAAGCAAGGATAATCATATATCAGTGAATGCTAATCGTTCTTTTCGGCAAGAGCTATTACTCCAGCATTCAAAGTCTGGATAATCTTTTTGACATCAAATACGCATCCTCCCCAGGTACCTCCTGATACAGATTGGAGTGAGGCCCAGAGGCGTGAATCATCCGGTAAGAGATGATGATGGGCCAGCAATTCAGAAGCCTTTCTTCGACTTAATTCGTCCGAACCCCAGTCTGCGCCAAGGTATTGGCCACACTTACCTACAAGGTTAATTGACCCTTCAAGATTAGACCTATCTACTATAATCTCTACAAGATCATCATTTTGTAATTTTCCAATTGGGCCACCTGCGAGAGCTTCAGGCCCTACATGACCTATACATGCACCTGTGGAAACACCTGAAAACCTTGCGTCAGTTATAAGCGCCACATGCTTACCAAATGGAAGGTCTTTCAGTGCTCCCGTGATCTGGGAAACTTCTTCCATTCCTGTGCCCAGAGGACCCATACAATTTAAAACCATGATATCACCCGCTTTGATCTTCGATCTGCCATCACTGGTCTTTAGAGCACTTATTGCCTCTCGTTCTGAATTGAATACCCTTGCGGGACCGTTTATTCTATAAATACCATCTTCATCTACTACTGCTGGATCAATCGCTGTACTTTTTATAACCGATCCTTCAGGAGCGATGTTACCAAGCGGAAATGTCACGGTGCTGGTTATTCCTCTTTTTAATGCAATATCTGGATCCATAATCACGTCCTGAGGATCAATACCATTTTGGTTTTTTAATCTTTTCCGTACATCATTTCGTCTATTTGAAGTCTCCCACCAATCAAGATTTTCACCAAGAGTTTGCCCAGTTATAGTCATTACAGTAGTATCAAGGAGACCAAGTCTACGTAAGTGTAGCATAACCTCGGGTACACCACCAGCCGAATAAAGTTCGGATGTTGGAAAACCCACAGGTCCATTTGGGAGGACATCAACAATTCTAGGTGTTTCCTTATTTACTCTATTCCAATCAGCCACATTCATACGATGTTTCCCAGATGCGTGCGCTATTGCAGGTAGATGAATCAATAGATTCGTTGAACCACCACATGCGGCATGAACAACCATTGCATTCTGAAGGGATGGATTCGTTATAATAGAATTTGTGTTAATACCAATTAATTCACATAAAAGAAGCGCTCTAGCAGACCTGCGAGCGATATCCTGCCATGCATCAGTACCAGATGGACAAAGTGCGCTATGAGTAATAGATATACCTAATGATTCAGCGATAACTTGTGAAGTACCCGCCGTACCAAGAAAGTGACATCCACCCCCGGGTGATGCGCACGCTCTACAACCCATCTCTCGAGCGTATTCCAGAGAAACTTCTCCTTGAACAAACCTAGTGCCTATCGATTGTACCATTCCAGTGTCTTCGCCATTACGAACTGCAAGAGTAGATCCACCAGGAACTATTACTGAAGGAAGATCCTGCAAACCGGCAAGTGCCATCATCATAGCTGGCAAACCTTTATCGCATGAAGCGATTCCAAGAAATCCCTTTGCGGTAGGAAGTGATCTAGCCAGTCTACGAAACACTTGTGCCGCGTCATTTCGATAAGGTAAGGAATCCATCATCCCAGATGTACCCTGCGTTCGACCATCACAAGGATCAGAACAATAAAGTGAAAATGGAACAGTTTTCAGTTTTTTTAATTCTCTTGCAGCAATCTCTACCAAAGTGGAGAGTTCAAAGTGACCAGTATGTAAACCCAATGCAATCGGAGAGCCGTCTTGATTTCTCAATCCACCTGATGTAGAAAGTATAAGGAAGTGTTTTCTCAACAACTCCGTGGGATCCCAACCCATTCCAGCACTTTGACTCATGCCGAAATGTAGACCACTAGGTTCTTCTACAAGAATATCAGATGTAAATGGGAGTGTACCCGAAGGGCCATCTGAATGAGTCTCAAATGCCCAAGTTGCATCTTCTGGAGATAGAATATCATCGGTAGTAATTTTAATTGATTTTTTTTTCATGATGAATTTCCATATTTGTATAGATTAATATATTAAAGATCTTATTAAGAGTTTTAGATATGATAAGACTCTTTTATAGGATAATTATCTAATAGAGTATATAAACGTGAATTAATGAGTCATCCTTAAATAGTGTATACAACTCTCATATAGAAACTAATTTATTAATGTTGTCAATTCAGTTGCAATATATACAGATATATCATCATTCAGTCTCTATCCCTATACCTAAGGAAAGATAAAACCCCGTTTATTATAACTATCCACGTAAATGGGCAAGAAGAAGCTGGCACAGCAGGTTAAGGATCATTGGGATTTGAAACTGATCAAAGGTGAGCTTGATTTTATCATTATTGATAATTCTAATTCAGGGTCCTTTGATCAATTCCTGAAAAACTATCTCGCTCACTCTGAATCCTACCATTCCGATAAGATGTTTGTTATAATCAAAGGAATGCTCGGGAAATTTCAATCTTTCTGCCAGAAAGGTGAAATCAGAATGTTAAGCGATTTAAAAACTGTACATATCCAGAAGCACCTCGATAACCTGACCTGTGCATCAAAAACCCGCAGAAATCACCTTGGTGAAATAAAGCGGATGTTTGATTACGCTATCAGGCTTGACCTGTTACAAAGGAATCCCTGTGATATTATCACAGTGAGAAAAAACCGTAATGAACCCAAACGGGATCATCGCTTACTCAAGGACTTAGACCTGAAGCTTATCAATGAATATGGGGAACCATACTCTCTGTTCTATGATATGCTGCTTTACACTGGTCTGCGTGCCGGAGATGTTGCTTTGTTGACTTACGGGAATATTAACTTCCAGAAAGGTTGTATTGAGAGCTTGATAAGGAAATCCCGCAAAATACATGAGTTCCCTCTGGCCGTTCACCTACTGGAAAGGCTAAAATAAGAAAAGCCTGATAAAGAGCCGCTCTTTCCTGCAGTATTTACTGATAAAGATCGAAGTCAAAATGATAAGTTGGTACGACCTAGAAAGCACTTACAATGGCTATTAAGGATAAATAATCGTCCTAAGGCCACTTTGCATAGCTTTCGGCATACATTTAATCAAAAGCTCAGAGACCTGGGACTTGGGATTGAAGATCGGCAGGCACTACTGGCACATGCGTCTAGCAGTACCACAAAGATCTACACTCATCCCAACTTGGACTTGGCAAGGGAGTATGTAAATAAACTTCCAGTCTTTGATTCAACGGAATCCAACGTGACGCCAGCGTGACATAATTGGGCACCAAAGGCTGCATTCAACTATATAGGACTACAAAAAGAAAAACCCTCAGCTGTCGTTGACAAATAAGGGTTCTCGAGTGTAGCGGGGGTAGGATTCGAACCTACGACCTTCGGGTTATGAGACTGACCTAACTCCACAAATACAAACCCCGCTACTAGGCGGGGCTTGAAGGTTAATTGCAGTTAGATATGTCCTGCTGTCCTGTTCTATTATCAAGACAGGATGGATATGGCGGACAAAATTTGTTGTCCCTTATATCAACAAAATTAAAACTTCTCCATTGCAAGTTTATATCACACATACTCTCTGGTATCACTCCTGTTAGGTTATTCTCCCTAATATAGATTCTTCTCATAGATTTT
Organism: uncultured Fidelibacterota bacterium; assembly: GCA_913043235.1. Classification (GTDB taxonomy): domain Bacteria; phylum Fidelibacterota; class Marinisomatia; order Marinisomatales; family UBA1611; genus UBA2134. The sequence continues at coordinate 5,099 of CAJWLO010000027.1, read as the reverse complement.
CCATTACTTTCATAGGGGCTGCCAGGATGGTTTGTAGTCCAATAGGCACGTATGTTCCATATCTCAATTGGTACTTCTCCGGTGAGTTGATTTCTGCTTAGATCTAGCCACTGCAGATTACAATTACCCAACTCTGTTGGGATTGACCCTGTGAGCTGATTACCCTCTAATTTTAAATTTATAAGATATATGCAATTTCCTAATTCTTGGGGTATAGGGCCAGTGAGCTGATTGTTATCCAAGAAGAGGTGTGAAAGATTTGTCAGATTCCCGAGCTCTTGGGGTATAGGGCCAGTGAGTTGATTGTTTGAGAACATCATACGTCTCAGAGTGGATATATTTCCTAGCTCTGAGGGAATTGGACCTGTGAGAAAGCCATTATTATATGCATATACTTGTTCTAATTCAGGTAAGTCAACTATAACAGTTGGCATAGAAGTAAGTTGAGTGTTGTGAAAAACCAGTTTTTGCAGTTTCGTTAAGTTACCCATGCTTTCTGGGAAGGTAGTGATTGGAAGATCTGATAAATTCAGTTCGCATAATCTCCCATGGTTTTGATACCCTATTTTTTGTGAATTATCATAATATCCAGTGGAAGTTGGCTCTCCGTCATATTTATAACTGAACCATTTTTGTCTTCCTAATTCTAATACGTCTATATTTCCTAGAGCTGGATTTAAATCTATAAAATTTTGGAGAACATCCAAATCATCCTGATAAAAACAGCCCCCGCCATAACTGCCATAAACTGTTTGATCATAACTAAATCCTCCCATATCTATATCATAACCACTTCCAGTATAAGGACTTTGACCAGGGATACCAATATACCCATCAGGACAATCGGGGTAAGGATTACAATAAATAGCTCCATCAGGAATATCATCACCAACAATTCCTTGTGGTGCTACTATGGTTTCAAAATAACAATCGGGAAAAGGAGGACAAAATTCGTTATTATATAACCCAATATTTATATTACATAATTCCTCTGGTATTTGTCCAGTCAGATTGTTAAAACCTAAATTGAAACTAGATTCTATACCACTCATATTAGGCAGATCTCCGAGCTCTGGAGGGACTTCGCAAGAGAGTTCATTAAAAGATAAATCCATAACAACAAGACCTATCATATTTGCGATTTCTACAGGGATAGGTCCAGTGAATCGATTACCACTTAAATTAACTTGTGGTATTTCGGTTAAGTTCCCCAAGCCAGGAGGTAGAAGCCCGCTAAGACAATTATTCCTTAAATCTAAAGCCCACCATTCATCCATCCCCATACCCCCGGGACCACTCATTTGAGGCCAATACCACGGCGGTTCCCATACGCCTAGATTTGTCATATTGCCAATTGTGGAAGGAATTGCCCCGCTGCATTCATTAGTCTCATCACAACGTGTTATACAACAATCAGTTATAGAATTATCAAAGCCAGGCTCACAATTATAGTCATATTCATAACATCCAAGTTGATTATCACGTAATGATAATACATGAAGTTTTGTTAGGTTCCCTATCGTAGATGGAATCTCTCCATTGAGATGATAACCCAGGCCTAGGACTCTGAGATTTGTTAAATGTCCTATCTCGGGCGGTATGGTACCACTCACATCGTATAAACCAAGACGCTCTAAATTAGTAAATAAACATATCTCAGGAGGAATTTCTACGGGCATTTCGCTACCAAGATTATCCAAAATAATTTCATTTGTATTATCAATAGAGAAACAATGACCAAATAGTTGTATTCCGTCTGTACCATCGGATGCAGTGCACCGTTTTTCTGATTCTAATTCATTCAGTGATGGACAAGATGGTAATTCAATTACCATACCACTTGGATCCTCATAAGGGTCACTACAACTCCATTCTGATGAATAATTGGGCTGATACCCAGATGCTATATCAATTTCCTCATCACCGCAGGTCCAAAACATGAGACCTATTAATAGTAGTGTTATATACCTAACCATACATAAATCTACCCATCCTCCCACAAACAAAAAACCCCACGAATGTGGAGCTTGATGTATTAGTAAGGCTGATTATACTTTCGCATTGCCATTTTGTTTAACTACATTGTCAGGTTTTGATAGGTTCAAACCATAACATTTCTAAAAAATAAAAAACCTTGATTAAAAAATGATATTTCTATCATTTGTATTTTACCACCAACCGATAATTCTCCACCAGATTGATCCCACACCCAGCCAAACAACCATGTGATAAATAGAAACCAGGAATCCAACTTTAAACCAAGGCATTGGCGGTAAATACCCATTCCCAAAATAGATTATTACCGGACCCGTAGAATAATTCGTCAAACAACCGCTGAGGTTGGAAAAATAAGCGATAACCCCTACGATAATGAATGGGTTCAAATCCATCCCAGATGCAACCATGAAAATAGCGCTAACCAGAGCTGCAATATGAGCCGTGAGCATTGAAAAGAAATACATGGAATAAAAATAAATTAGAGCAAGTGATAGAAAAAGGAAAACCGGAGAAATTCCTGTGAGACTTTGTTGAATATTTTCTGCAAACCATGAAATAAAACCAAGATCCTTGAGACTGGTTGCGAGTGTCAGTAAACCACCTAACCAGATAAGCGTATCCCATGCCTTGTAATTTTTCACCATTTGATCCCATGATATAGTATTTAAAAGAAGGATGGTAATGAGTCCCAAGAGAGCTACAGTTGTGGTTCCCCAGCCGTGTATGGGTTTAGTTGACCAGAGGAAAAGCATTATTCCCAGGGTTGATGCGGTAAATGTCTCAGAGCGAGTCCATGGACCTAATGCCTTAATGTCGTTTTTTATTTTGTCTCGAATTGGCTGAATAGACTTAATTGTTGGAGGAGATAGGTATCTTATCAACACAGGAAGACCAGCAAGTCCAACCAACCCAGGAACAATACTACCTAATGCCCAATTCAGCCAATCAAATTCAATTTGGAAGACATCCAGTGCTGCTTTTGAAACCAAAGGGTTGGCTGCCATTCCCGTAAGAAACATTGCCGCAGTGATCAGATTTGCATGCGCTCCAACAAGATGAAGGTATTGCCCTGCTTTCTCGGGTGATTGGGTTGGAGTAGAACCCAATGTCCGTGACATGGAATCCACAATTGGAGCAAGGATTCCTCCGCCGCGGGCTGTATTTGAAGGGACCAGTGGTCCCAATATCAATTCTGCAGAACAGAGAGCATATCCCAATCCTATTATGGACTTTCCCAGGGCATGGATACAAAGCAATGATATTCGTCTGCCTAAACCTGTATCAATTACCACGCCTGCTATAAGAAAAGCAATAACAACAAGCCATGTGGTTGAATCGCTGTAGCCCTTCAATGCATCTTTCAGTGAGATTAGTCCTACCAATACAGACAAGGACAAACCTGTTAAAACACTAATTGCCATGGGCACTGCCCGCACTAAAAGGGAAATAATGACTGAAATAAATACCACAAATATCTGATACCCGTTTTCATCCAAGCCTGAAGGTGGTCCAGCCAGCCATAAGACCATTCCTGCAATTATTGGATATAATTTTTTCAAATTCTTGTTATCCATAATTAAATCTACCCATCCTTCCACAAACAAAAAACCCCATGGGTGTGGGGCTTAATCAATTATTTAGTTTGTTTTAATATAGGTATCAATTTCATATATGTTAGCATCCTCCATATCCATTCTACTGGTCCATATTGAAATCTTTTCAACCATCCAGAGCAAAAAATCAATAATAAGCCCCAAATAAAGAACATGATTGCAATTTGACCGAATCTATTTACATGCCCAAATAATCCTAACCCAAAACCATAGAATATGAATGTTGCTATAATTGATTGAAGCAGATAAGATGTTAACGCAGTCTTTCCAATTGCTCTTAATCTATCTTGAAAGGATTTAAAATAATCTTTTCTTATCCAAAGCATGGTCATACCTATATATCCAAAGGAAGTGAATGGGGTGGCAATCGTATTAGGTATTCTTCCTAAAAATTGTACATATTCCCAATCCCAATCAAAAGAATACGCAAGACCCAATCCTAAAATTGATAATGGTAAGCCAATTCCAAATCCATATTCCATCATTTTTTTATAAAATGATTCTTTCAATGAATTACTGAAAACACCCCAAGTAAAACATGACATTCCTATTAACATCATGCCAAATGCCCTTGAAAAAAAGTCTATTAAAAAGGATAGCCCAATTATTCCCCCACCAATATCACCACTAGAATCGTCATTTTCATTATTTGATGACCACATTTGTGCTCTGTATTGGACCTGTTTTTTATATGAGCCACGATAAGCATCAAGTTCTTTTTGAATAGTCTCATCATTAGGATTCCAATATTCAATTATAACATTCTGATCTGCTTGTTCTAAATAATCTATTACATATTTATAAGTAAGATAATTTGAAAAGCTTGGAATCAGATATATTATAAATCCCAAAACAAATTGTTTTCGTGGAGATATATTTCTTAAAAAATAGAGTAAAAATGAACAAAGGGCATAAATCAATAATATGTCACCATAAAAAACAAAATAAGAATGCATCCAGCCAATAAGAAGTAGCCAAAAGTTTCGACTATAATATAGCAATGATGGTCTCTTCCCTTTTTTTATTACGCTACGCATAAATAGAAGCGTACTTGCTCCAAAAAGCATTGAGAAAATTGCCATAAATTTTTGGTCTGCAATAATATGGCTGATACAATAAATAATTTGATTGGGAATGGTTCCATTATATGCGAGCGGACTAAAATATGAAATACTGGGCATTGCAAAACTCATTATATTCATTATGAGAATACCAAGTAGTGCAAAACCTCGAAGTACATCAATGGATGTTATTCTTTCCTTCATTGTAATAAAATCTAAAACCTATTCCAGAATGCGTGTCAGGCTTTTTCTATCACCCTACCCCCACCTTACAAAGCCCTACCCAGTCCTTTTTTAGTTGAAACTAAAAGCTAGTGACAGGTCCAGTGGATTCAGTCCTTTATTTCACTAATCAGGACAATCTTAGACTTAAAACAAAAAACCCCACGAATGTGGGGCTTCCTATTTTAAACTTTCATATTTTAAC
>CAJWLO010000026.1 GCA_913043235.1 uncultured Fidelibacterota bacterium | reverse complement strand
ATACAAGTATGCGATTCTGATTAATGGTGTAGAAACAAGTTTTGTTAATGGAAGCAGTTTTAATATAATAACAATTGATCTTGATACTCTAGATAAGTATGATATCAGGATAGTGGATGCATCCTTAATTAATCCGCATGAGGGTGATGTACCTAAAAATTTTAAACTACATGATAATTTCCCAAACCCGTTTAACCCATTTACCAAAATAAACTATGATATTCCTGATAAAAATTTTGTTGAAATAATAATCTATAATCTAGGAGGGGGGAAAGTGGCTACTCTTAGCAGTGAGATTAAAGACTCTGGGACATACAGTGCACACTGGAATGGTCGGAATTCATATGGCAAAGAAGTTGGTACAGGTATTTATATTTATCAGTTGATCGCTGATAATTATAGAATAACAAAAAAAATGTTGTTACTGAAATAAATAAATGGTTTACAATTTTTGTACCTAACTCTGCGATTATTTTGGACCTAATTATCTATAAGGTATTCTATTTTTACACCTTGTGGCCAGAGATCAAGTTTACCGCCTTGGTTGAGATGGATCTTTAAAACGCCACTACCTTTCTCCAGATATATGTTTTCAAATTTATAAGATTTGGATCCTGCCTTCACTGATAATGTGGTGTGTGTATTGCCAAATATAACGTGACCAATCATATCTGTTTGTGGAATACGATCAGGGATGAATGCGGTTATATCATATTTTCCACTTTTTATAACCTCTGCGTTCGGCCAGACTCCAGCGTATTGATATAGGTACATTGGGTTCTCAAGCTCTGAGCCAATAAAAAATCTTGGCCAACTGTAATCATTGTTTTTTCCTACATCATGATACCAATTTTGATAAGCTATTTTCATTTTTTTAACTATGGCAGGATATTGCTTTGCAATATTTTCTTTTTCTGATAATGATCTTTTCATATTAAATAGTTCATAGACAAAAAGATTTTCTGACATTGTATGGTCTCTCAGCCCTTCCTGCTGTACAAGTTTGTACTGCTGATTTCGGACCATGAAGCACTTATTAATCTGCGGTTTAGCACTTGTTGGATACCCTTGACAGAATAGGTAACGATCGGGCCATTCTTGAGAAGAAATGTTACCGCTTAAAAGAGGCATTAAACTGATCCCATCCAATTTAACTTTTGGTGGAATTTGAACACCACATGCATCTAATAGTGTAGGCATAATATCAATGTGTGCGGCTATGCGATCTATTCTTTGTTTGGTTTTAATTTTTTCCGGCCATTTCCACAAGCAGGGTGTTCTTATTCCACCTTCATACACATAGTCCTTTTTTCCTCGAAGACCGGCCATGTAATAATCTTCATTTAAAAATGCAGGACCATTATCACTTAAATAAATAACTATGGTATTTTCATCAATATTAAGATCTTTAAGTGCGCTCATTAGTCGACCGAAATTTTCATCAATATTGGTACACATTCCATAGACTCTGGCAGTATTTTCATTTATCCCTTGATCTGCATATTGTTTCCAATATTTTTTATCAATCTGGAGTGGACCATGTGGAAGATTTGTTGCAAGATAAATAAAAAAAGGGTTCGATGATTCCTTGCTTAGCTTCATAAAGTCAATTGCTTTATCAGTGTATATATCATTACAGTATCCCTTAAACTTTTTCCAAATACCATTATGCATAAGCATTGGATCATGGTATGTATTGCCGGGTGGTCCCGCAGGGGGAGTGAGTATACCTCGATTGTGAATGATGGCATCATCAAAGCCTTGATCTATAGGTCTCATTGGGTAGTGATGACCGATATGCCATTTCCCATAGATTGCTGTTCTATATCCGGCATCCTTTAGAGCTTCTGCTATAGTAACTTCATGATTAGGAATCATTGCCCCAACCCATTGGGCTGTTGTCCTTTGAGGATACCGACCTGTCATTAGTGCAGCTCTGGATGGTGTACAAACAGGATTCACATAGAACTGATCAAAGAATGTGTTTTCATTAGCGAACCTATCAAGGTTTGGTGTTTGAATTATTTCATTCCCAGTAAATCCAAAGTCACCGTATCCTTGATCATCGCTAAGTATAAGCAGGACATTAGGTCTCTTACTTTCTTGACTTAAGACCGGTGCAGCAATCATTAAAGTAAGATAATAGATCAAGAATAGAGTTTTTCTTAGATGCTGTTGGATCATTTTAACCTATAATTATTTAATTATTACAAATTTTCCAACTTGAGTATTGTTGTATTGATCTTTAACAGTAAAGAGATAAATACCGCTTGAAATAGCTTGGTTTGCCTTTGAAGTCAGGTTCCAGTTTTCGATCCCGGGTTCAATCTGACCTTCCACAATTTTTATATCATGATCAATCTTTTTCACAAAAATACCGCTTAATGTATAGATCATTATTTTACTAGGGTTTGGCAGGTTAATAAATTGGATTCTACGGTTCTCTTCGCTCCATTGTCCCAGGCTTCCGATTCCTTCCCACCGAGGGTTCAGATTGTAATATTTCTGATCACCAAGATAGGGGTTTGGTATAACGGCTACTTGGCCCACCTTATCCGGTGCTGAAGTGCCGGGTGTGACCACGATGGCGTTTCCGTCCAGGCTGCTCTCTTTGCTCGCAGAACCAAATATTGTATCAGGTTTTGAAAAGGATGTAACAGTATAAAAGTACTCAAGGTTATTAAGGAGTCCTTGGTCAGTATATGTATACGATAGACCAAAGTCATTATCCCATTGATCATCGATTCTATCATACTCTGCAAGAAGAGTCCAGGGTCCATTTTTGCTTGTTGTGCTTTTATAAACACGATAGCCCGCAAAAGGCTCTGGATCATTATCCTGCCTAAATTGGTCCTGATAATGTTCAGGATTATTCTCGATCTCCAGTGCCCGCCAGTCAAGTGTAACTTGGTGATTTCTCACTTCTGCGCGAAGGGGAGGTTTTGGTGGAGGGCTGGGTACCCTAAAGTCCTGGTCTCGTAGAATCATTGCCATTTCTAAGTTATCGTACATACCGGATCTCCCTTTCCCATGAACCTGCAGGAAAGTGATGTGTAATGTGTCTTCAGTAGAGATGGGGCCGAATGGACCAATTCCATAATAAAAATGACCATGTTTTGTTGATTGAACTTCACTATGATCTATTCCTGTGTCAGTCATCAGTCTCCATCTATCATACTCAGATGCTGGAGGGATACCATCTCTATCACTGTAGGATATATAAGTATTATTATCAGTACTGTCTGAGATAGCTTTAAAGCCTATAGGTCCGATATCAATATCATCATCACCACCGCCTGATAAATCTTCAATTAATATCATTTCATTTTCATAATCGTAGGTACAGAACTCATCACTGATGAGACAAGCAGGACATTTCCCGATCATCATGTTTCCAAAGAAACCTACGTGTATTGTAGTGAGGCTATCCCTAACAGGAACAATCCAATACTGATGGAATAAGAATTCGAGTCCGGACCAGGCATAGGTTACCTGAATTATATCCAGATAGAGGGGTTCATGGTCTGGGACACTGAGTACGGTATAATCATTATATCTTGATACAATATCCTGGTCAGATACTCCAATATATCTGGGCCAGTATGGGATATCGACTGTGTCTCCCCTATTTACTACCCAAACACTATCCCATTCAGCTGTAGTTGGGAACAACTCATGCCTATTTTGATTGTGACCTGTTGCATTATCATCATCCCGCCAAGGCCCTCCTGAACTGACATAATACTGATTTTCTTGAGTTATTTTTTTAGCTCCTATCCAGATAGCCCATGCTCCATATTCATTCCCATCAGCACCGGGATACCTGCAGCTCATCTGGTGATGCTGAAGTCGATCCATTACAAATGGTGTCATTCCAACACCAAAGTGTCCCATATTTGTTACGGTCTGGCTAACAGGTCCAGCGTTGCTAATCTTAAGATCCAGGTTAATATTTTGCGCGTATCCATTTTGGGTTAAAAATAAATAAAGAATAAGAGAACATTGATATCTGGAATAGATGAAGCATCGAAAGATCGGTGTTTGCAACTTAATCATTTAATAACCACGAACTTTCCTACCTGGGTATTATTGTATTTATCATCGATACTAAATAAGTATATCCCGCTTGCGATTGCTTGTCCTGACCTCGATGTTAGGTTCCAGTTTAGTATGCCGCCGCTATGTTCATTTTCACCATTAATTCCGTGGTAAAGTTCAGTCACAAGAGATCCTTTGAGTGTGAATATTCTTATTGTAGATGGATTCGGTAGATTAATAAACTGAACTCTTCTATTCTCTTCGCCCCAGATTCCTGTGAGTGCGTTTGATGATTCCCATGGCGGTTCTAGGTTATAATATTTTGCATCTGATCGGTATGGATTGGGAACAACAGCAACTATCCCTGCCCTATCCGGGGGCGATGTACCTGGCGTTGCTGCTTTAGCATTTGCAAAGATGCTTGATTCCTGGCTGGGAACACCTAGGAGCGTGTCTGGTTTAGAAAATGAAGTTACCGTGTAATAGTAAGTAAGATTATTTAATAGACCTATATCAAGATATTCTCTTTGCAATCCTAACTCTTCACCAATACCGTTGCCTAGTATATCATACTCCGCTAGGATAGTCCATGGTCCGCTAATACTATTAGTACTTTTATAAACCCTGTAGCCTTCGAATGGTACCATTTCACCATCTAGCCTGTATTCATCTTGGTAAGTTTCAGGGTCTGTTTCCCCCGCATCTGGTCTCCAGGATAGTTTTACCTGATGGTTCCCGATATCAACCTTTAGTGGCGGCATAGGGGGTGGAGCGGGGACCTTATAATTGTTATCCCTAACATTAATAATATTCTCGAGGTTGTTATAAATATCATCCACATTTTTTCCATGAACCTGCACCACATCAAACTGGATTGTATCATTTTTTGGCAGTTGAAAAGGACCGACGCTATAAAGGAAGTGGCCATATTTTAAGGATTGAATTGGATCTCGGACGATACCCCTGGTCATTAGTTCATACCTATCGTTATCACCTGTTCTTGGGAACTGGTCATTATTAACATCGTATTCATCCCAGCTCCAGATTAAACTTTCATTATCATCTTCAGGAAACATTCTAAAAGCGACTGCTCTACTATTTATACAATCATCCCAGTTTTGGGTTATATCTTCAATAATACCAAGCCTATTTTCTTCATCATAAGTGCAAAACTCATCATTTGTTGCGGGTTTTCCCACCTGATAAATATGTGCATTTCCAGCCCAGGAAACGAAAAGATCAGTTAAATCTAATTGTTTTGATATGATCCAGTATCTATGTATTACCGCATCCAGTCCGCTCCATACATATGTCACTGAGATAACATCAATATAAAGAGGAGTGTGTGGCTCTTGATCTGGAAGACAGACTTGGTTGGGTGACGTGATAAAATAATCACTAAATCGTGTAACAATATCCTGATGGGAAATACCTGTATAATTGTTCCAGTATGGGATATCAACAATCTCATCCTTGTTGATAGCCCAGACAGTGTCCCAAGGCTCTGCTGTAGGAAAGAACTCATCATTAACATAAGGGTTACAGTGTGGTCCTCCAGTTGAAACACCAACAGAAGAGCCAGTTCCTCGTTTAGCTCCAACCCATAGTCCCCATCGTCCATGGGTACATCCGCTACCTAGTGGATACTCATTCTGGATTCCAGCGAATTTTGAAATATCACACTGTCCGCCTGTGATACCTGCACCAATGTTACCAGTATTCTCGACCACCAAGCCAATGGTACCGATATTACTATACTGGCAGTCTAGATTGGTGTATTGAGAGTATAAACTAGAAAAAAAAATATCATTATCAGCTTATGGAATGATGATATCATTTATTCTTATCCTGTAAAATAAAAGAAAACAGATAACACAATCCCGATCACAATAATTGAATGGATTGCGTCTGAATTATTCCAACTCTTTCTAGATTTCTCATGCTCTTCAGTAGTGGTGGTCGCATAGGTAAGGTTTTCAAGCTCTTCATCGGTTTGGGCTGGATAAAGATGGCTCACCACAACAGTGATTATTAAGGATATGATAAAAAGATAAATTGCAAAATATAAAAAGTTAATGGTCGCAAAAGAGTGTAGTAGCCCATGTAGGCTTTCTTTATTTAGTTCTGCAATCAATCTTAGCATGCCAATAATAAATCCACCTGCGAGGCCAGCAAGGGCTCCCTGTGTATTAACACGCTTATAAAATATTGCCAACAGGAAAAGAGATGTTATGGGAGGTGCAATATATGATTGAACACTTTGGAGATACTGATATAAGACCCCTGAGATATTCTTCATAATGGGGATCCAGATTATACCCAGGATCACTACCACCAGTGTAGCTATTCTCCCAATCATAACTAATTTTTCTTCCGAGCAGTTTGGGTCATACTTTTTATATATATCCACTGTAAATAGTGTTGATGAAGAATTAAATACAGATGAGAGTGAACTCATAAGTGCTGCCAGTAACCCGCCAATAACCAGACCTCGTACGCCTTGTGGTAATAGGTTAGCCATAAGAGTGGGCAATGCTTGATCAGGTGCTGTCAGCTCTAATTGCCCTTTAATAGAGAGTGCGTACGCAATCATCCCTGGCACAATAAAAATAAATAGAGGGAGTATTTTTAGGTATCCTCCAAAAATAGTACCTCTTCGTGCTTCACTCTCATTTTTTGCAGCAAGGGTACGCTGAACGATATACTGATCTGTACACCAGTACCAAATACCAACGATTGGTGCTCCAAAAAGCATACCGGCCCATGGATAGTTTGGATCATCAAGTGATTTCCACATATTGAAATGTTCACTGCCAACTGTCTCATATAGACTGTTCCAGCCTCCAATTTTTCCGAGCCCGATAACTGTAACCAAGATAGATCCAGAGATAAGTACAAATGCCTGCAGTGTGTCTGTGTAGACAACTGCACGAAACCCACCTGCAATTGTATAGACTCCTGTAATCAATACAATAATTAAGGCACCCGTCCAGAAATCTAAATCAGTTAAGGTTGATATAACGACACCCCCTGCGTAAACGGTTACGGAAACCTTTGTCAATATATAGCTTATAAGGGCTATAAGAGATAGAGTACTGCGTACTGTAGAATTAAAACGCTTTTCCAGGTACTCTGGTATCGTAAATATTTTAGTTCTTATGTAGAATGGGACAAACACCCATCCAAGCATTAGGATGAGGTATGAGTGAAGCTCGTAGTGACCCATGACAACACCACTATCTGCCCCAGCGCTTGCAAGTCCAACGAGATGTTCAGATCCAATATTGCTGGCAAATATTGATGCTCCAATTACAAACCAGCCAAGATTACGTCCGGCAAGAAAATAGTCTTCAGTGTTCTGAGCTTTAAAAGATATTTTCCAATAGAGGATACTTCCTATCAGGACAAAGTATAGCCCGACTACTGTCCAATCTAACTGTGTTAGCATTAGATTAAATTATTCATTATCAGTAATCTATGAATGGTATATTTACCCAACCAAGAACGGACTGATCTGGTCAAGGATTGATGGGGCATCACCTTTGGCTCTTGCATTATTTAGTTTATCATTTTCGTGCAATATTTTTATTGCTTTTAAACTAAGATTAGCAAAATTGATCATAGAGCGTTCCATTGCTCTTGTTGGATCAGATCTATAGCTAAACTGGTCCTGGCTGTAGAAGCCATCGTAATCCCTCAGAAATGTAGTATAAAGATATTCTACGGACTCAACCGTAGATATTGTTCCAAACATTAGATCTTGATCGTTCCTTCCTTGTCGGGCATCATTTACATCGAATTTGTGAACAGGCACACCGGAAAAATAGGCAAGGTCACATGCAGCGGATGCAGTAGTGGCTTCCATCTTTTGGTGACCATAGTCAATTGTAAGGCCGCAATTGTTTCCGCCACATGCTTCGTTAACTTTTTTTGCAACAAGAACCGCAGAAGCAGCTGTTGGAATTATCATAAATAATTCTCTTGGTTCATAAGGTTTTGACTCTAGTGCTAGTTTTATATTGTTCTTGATGCACTCCTTATTAATGGCAATGAGGCTTTCAGCAAACCATTCAAGACTTTCTCGATAATCAATCTGGAAGTGATAGTCTGCACCATCCGATCCCGGCCAAACGCTCATCACTTTGATTCCGAGCTCCTTTGATATTTCAAGGCCCTTGTACAATTCATCTAATGCTCTTGCTCTTATATCAGGGTCAGGGTTGCATGGTCCACCAAGCTTAAACATTGGATTACCCCATGTATTAAAATTACATGCGGTTATTTCCATCCCCAATTCAGGAAGATAATCATCTTTTGCACGTTTAATGTGCTCATAGTCGATGTCTCCATTCAGGGTTTTTTCAAACAAGATTTGGTGTATCTCGATATAATCTATTCCCGCTGCTTTTGTGCGCTGGCACTGATGCTCAAAATCACCTGAAAAATCAGGATTATCTGAGTTGTATCCCAAGGGTGCGAAACGGTCAACAAAGTCACCAGCAGACCAGTGCCCCACAGAGTGTTTAATGTTCATAAATTTAAGAAAATCTATAGCTTCTTCTCTTGGCATATATTTTTCCTTAGAGAGAGCAAATTCAAACTGTTCTTTTGTAAATAAACTCATTATTTATTCCTTTTTTGATTTACTGGTCTGGCCGTAGTAGGCATCTTTACCATGTTTTCTATTGAAATGTTTATCAGCGATATTTTTATTTAAAGCCGAAGCATTTGGATTGATCTGAAGAGTTAGAAAGGCTGACTTTGCTAGCTCTTCTAAAACGACAGCATTATGTACCGCATCTTTTGTATTTCTACCCCATGTAAAAGGACCGTGACCAGCTACTAATACCATTTTTAATTGATTTGTTTTAATTGGGGGAATAGTTTCTAATATTTGCTTTCCAGTCTCTTCTTCATAGTCACGCTTGATCTGATCATCTGTCATAAACTGGGTACATGGTATCTCGTTATTATAATAATCTGCATGTGTTGTCCCAAAACAGGGAATAGCTTTATTAGCTTGTGCCCAAGATGTAGCATATGTAGAGTGTGTGTGCACAACACTGCCGATTGACGGGCAGTGGCGATAGAGGTATGTATGTGTTTTTGTATCTGAAGATGGATTTAAATCACCATCCACTTTTTTATTATCTATATCAACAATAGGGATCATTTCAGCGGTAAGGTCATTATAGGAAACACCGCTTGGTTTAATTGCAACAATACCTTTTTTCCTATCAAACGCTGAAACATTACCAAAAGAGAAAAGTACTAAGCCATATTTAACAATATCGATATTAGCTTCTAGAACATTATTTCTTAATTCTTTGTATTTTAAAGCGATAATTATATTCCTAGCTATTATTAACTTTTATTTCATCTTTAATTTTTAATAAGTCTTTCATTACATAGCCTAAATCAGCATTAGAGTCTATCCCACCAAAAGCATTATGGCAATCCATGTAGATTTCATAGAGTTGGGAGTAGGTACCATGGTACTCGTTGTTAGGGTAGTATTCCTGCTCTTTAAACTGTACAATATTATCCTGAGTTTCTGTGAAACCATTAGATTTACCTGAGCATACAAATGCGACAATTGCTGAACCCAGCGCCGGGGTCTGATCAGATTTTGATACTTTTAATATTTTTCCCAGAATATCTGCGTATACCTGCATTAGAAATGGATTCTTTTCGGCGATACCGCCACAACATACAATAGTCTCAATAACAACACCGTATTCTTCAATTCTTTCAATAATTGCTCGGGCACCAAAGGCAGTTGCTTCAATAAGTGAACGAAATATTTCAACCCTTGTGGTCTGCAGTGTTTGACCAATAATCATTCCGGTAAGCAGATGGTCTACTAAAATAGTTCTGTTGCCACTATGCCAATCCAGAGCGAGAAGACCAGATTCTCCGGGAGATAGAGCCGAAGCTTGCTGGGTATATTCTTCAAATAAACTTTGATCACTTTCACACACGTATTCAATAAACCAGTTGAAAATATCACCCACAGCACTTTGGCCAGCTTCGATTCCATGAAATCCTGGCAGAACGGATCCATTAACAATTCCACAGATACCTGGTATATCAGCTGTATTTTTAGATGTTTCAACCACTGTAACATCACAGGTTGATGTCCCAATAATTTTTACAAGTGTACCTTTTTTAACCCCAGCACCTATTGCACCATAGTGTGCGTCAAAGGCCCCTATAGCTATTGGGATCCCAGGATTGAGATTAAGTTTTTGAGCCATTTTTTCACAAAGGTTTCCTGCTATTTGATCATTATTATATGCTTTATCGTAAAGCCGGGATCTAAGATCAGCAAGTTCAGGAGCGAGAAGGTCTAAGAATTCTATATCGGGGAGACCGCCCCATTCATTATTGTACAGTGCTTTATGACCTGCTGCACAGATTCCTCTCTTAATATTTCCAGTTTCTGAAATTCCGGACAACACTGCGGGAATAAAATCGCAGAGCTCTACCCAGCTATGAGCCGCATTAAAAATTTCAGGATCGGTCCTTAAACAGTGCCAGATTTTAGACCAGAACCATTCAGAAGAATATGTACCCCCTATTTTTTCTAAGTAATGAGGTCTGTGTTTACGTGCCAACATAACGATTTGATGCGCTTCCCAGTGGCTGGTGTGATCTTTCCAGAGCCAACATTTTGCATTAAGATTTGTTTTAAACGGTTCATGAAATGAAATCGGGATATTCGCACTATCGACTGGAATGGGAGATGAGCCAGTTGTGTCAACACCTATCCCAAGAATATCTTGTCTTCTAAAATTTGCACTCTCTTCAGCAAAAGCTAAAGCTTCATTTACGACATTCTGGAGACAGTATATATAGTCTGCCGGATCCTGTCTGGCTAAGTTGTGATCATGTGAATCAAGTAAAATACCTTTATCACCGGATGGATAATCTTTTACAGATTGACTGATTATTTGTCCATCTTTGATATTTAAAATTATAGCACGGACACTATTTGTACCATAATCAAGCCCAATTGTGTACATATAATGGTTTTATAGTATAGACATTGTATGGTAGTATTTATTAATACTCTGGGAAAAATGCAAACGTTTGCTATGGATTATATAATAATAAATCAATTCTGAGGTAAGTAATAATTTATGACTAATGTTATCAGGATTTAATAGTCATGCCCCTATAATTAATATTTAAGATAAGATAATGAACTTAGAAAATAAATTATACAAAATTGGCTTCACCCAGAACGGAGTGAACTCTCTCGTTCTTCCAGATGATGAGCATAGAATGGATTTTATACTGCAAAATGATAATGACTATATAAATAACTATGAAAAATTCTTTAGAGAAATGGGTACAGTCATCATACGATATGAAATTGATAATCATCAGCATATTCTTGATACAAATGATCAATCACTGATGAAAAATCAAGTGCAAAATGATGATTCTATTCATTTGAGTTTCTCAAGCAAAAATATGAAGGTATGTCAGAGTTTTCAGCTGACAGATAAAGAAATAAAATGGGGAATAGAGATTGCAAATATAAATGATAGAGCAATTACTATAGGTGACTTGGAACTGCCACTGTTTTTCAATACTGCATATCAAAAAAACTGGAGGGAAACATATCTGCAAAGAGTTGTAAAACATTCATTTATAGCGGGGGCTGGTTCCTTCATATTATTAATGAAGGCTAACGCTGATCCACCGTTCTTATTAATCACAACTGATGATGCGACAATTATTGAATGTTTTGATTCTACACAAGATAAGGAACAAGGATACTTTGCTGGTCGAAGTGAGGGAAGATATTCAATCTTTCTCCAGGCTGGATTGAAAACGAAAAATATTGGAAAAGAAAATTGGCGAATACCGACATCAAAAAAATTGGTGGAACCGGGTGAAAAAATTAAATATGGATTTTCAATGAATCGAGCTAGTTCGTATCAGGATGCAAGAGACATATTATTTCGTAAGGGTTTGAATGATATCCGAATAGCTCCTGGCATGACTGTGCCTGTAAACCTACCCTGCAAAATTGCTATCCGTTCTAAATCTAATAATTTTAGTATTATACCAGAGTTCCCTGAATCTACTATCATAACTCAGGAAGAAAAAAACAGCCAGCATAGGATCTATTCAGTATTCTTTAAGCGTCTTGGAGAAAATATCATAATTATAGAAAATGATTATGGAGAAAAAACACACCTCCAGTTTTTTATAACTCAATCATTGAAGACTCTAATCAAAAAGCGTGCCGCGTTCATAGTAAACAACCAGATTTGTACGGATAAAACGAAATGGTATAATGGTCTATTTGGACTTTGGAATATGGATACAAAAACCAGCCCTAATCCTGATAATCTTCAGGGTCTTAGACCGTATATGGTTTCGGGAGGGGATGATTGTTTTAAGACTCCGTACCTTGTCAGAAAAAATTTTATCTACCCCGTTGATAATGAGATTGAAGCTATAGAATACTACTTGGAGAACTACGTATGGGGAAAGCATCAACGGACCGATATAGAAACCCCGTATCCTTTTGGTATCTATGGGTGTGATAATTGGAAACAAAATCGCTATAGTGACGTTGGTTTTAATTCAGGGGGGAATGGGCAGGAGCATATGTGGCGGACTTTTGATTATCCTCACTTAATCATAACCTATTTTTTTATGTATAAAATTGCAAGAAGGTATCCGGAGAAGTGTAAATATTTAAGTGCGGAACAGTACCTTGAAAGGGCGTTTGGGACAGCTAAGGCATTTTTTACGGTACCGATAAGTATTAAAATGGGCGAGCCATATTATATAAAAGGTTTTTCAGATTGGGCATACAAGCAAGGTAACTATAATGAAAAGGTTATACCTGATCTGATAGATGCTCTAATTAATGAAGGCAAGGAAGAAAAAGGAGAATGGTTAAAGGGAGAGTGGGAAAAGAAAGTAAAATATTTTATATATGACCATGAATATCCTTTTGGTTCAGAAATGTTTTTTGATTCTACAGCGTTTGAGTCCACTCACGCTATAGCTAAGTATGCCCTATCAAATATACTAGAGCCTGATAAAAATCTATGGAAAGATCCTAACAGTCAGAAGTGGTATTCTCACTCAGAAATAAATCAATCTGACTTTATTTCATTTATGGACCTCCAAATAAAGGGGAATATTGCCTGCAGGGGATGGCTGGAGAATAGTTTTTATCAGTTAGGAAGTGATATTCGGTCTTTTGGTGAGAGCCATTATAATCTCAGCTACATGTCTCAAATGGGTGGCTGGAGTATACTCGATTATGGCCTTAATTATTCAAAAAATAATTCTGATTATATTAATATTGGTTATGCTTCTATACTTTCATCATGGGCCCTTTTAAACTCGGGTACAAGGGAAACGGATTTTGGTTATTGGTATCCGGGTAAGGAAAATGATGGAGCTGTAGGATGGGCATATGAACCAAAAATAGATAACAAGGCATGGGATCTATTTCAAATGAAAAGAGGAATCTGGCCTGTTGATGGAGAGATTGACATAGGTTTTGGAGCAGCACTGGATGGCCTTTGTACTATTCTGGTTGATGATCCCGTTTTTGGAATCCTTTGCTATGGCGGCGAACTAAAAAAGGGTAATCAAGAATATATTATTCAACCATTAGATGGTGTGGAAAAGAAATTATTCATTAGACTAGGTGAGAGAGAATTAGATATAGAAATGAATAGGGATCAATTCTCTGATATGGTACCTGTATGTATTAGTAATACTCTGGATTATATTATTTTTGGTATGAGTAATCTTAGTAATGATGACCATATTACGATTATAAGTCTAAGAGGGCCTGAAATTTCGGATTATCATCTTTTTCTAAATCAAAAACTAGTAGAACAAACTAAAAATAAAGAAAAAGTGGTTTTTTTTCTGCCTCTTCAGAGAAATATTGATACAATCATAGAATTAAAAAGAATAAATGCCTAGAGCTAAGAATTCTTTAAGAAAATATTCCCTGAAATATTCAACTATTGAGGGCTCGTATTGGGGTGTAATGTATGGTGCGGGTGAAGCTTATTTACGTGCATTTTTTGAATATTTAAAATATTCCAGTTTTCAGATAGCATTCCTTACAACATTTCCTTTTTTTATTGGTTCGATTGTCCAGAACATATCCAATTATTTATTCCATGTGACTAAATCAAGAAAAAAACTCATAAAAGTTTTAATAGTTTTGCAAAGTTTTTCATGGATTTGTTTCATTTTAATTGGTATTTATAGTGGTAATTATTTTTTAATGCTTTCCATGGTGTGTATATACAATTGTATATGTCTTCTGATGAACGCACCTCACATTTCATGGATGGGATATCTTGTTCCAGCCAGAATAAGGGGTAGATATTTTGCAAATAGAATTCAGGTAATTAGAATTTTTATGTTTGTATCCACTCTTATCTGTGGTTTGGTTTTGGATTTTTTCAGGGAGAATACTATCAATGGTTTTCTCATCATATTTTCAGTTGCGTTTGTATCCAGGATGATTTCATTAATACCTTTGAATAAAAAATACGAGCAGCCTTACTCAGAAGATGATGAGCAGCAAAATAGAATCGATATAAGAGCAGAAAAATATGAGCCTATAAAAAATTTTTTTGTCTTCAACGCATTATTTGATTTTTCCATTTCAATTAATGGACCGCTGGTGATTGTTTACTGGATGCGTGATCTAGGGTTTAATTATTTTGAACTAGCTATCATAACGGCTTCTAGTCAATTTGTTGGAGTAATCGGACAACGATTCTGGGGGAAAATAATAGATAATTTAGGTTCAGATCGCATAATGTTTATAACTGCTTCAATTATTACTTTTTTGCCACTGGCACTAATTGCATATTATTTCTTGCCTAAAGTATTAATCTTTCCGGCTGCAATTCTGGCTGAATCATTATCTGTGTGGATATACTCCGGCAACAATATATCAATGGATAACAAAAAAAGATATGAGATGATGAAAGGAGAAAATGTTATTCAGCTTTCCTCAAAAAATCTATTTTACAGAGGGACTGGAGTTTTTTTTGGCGGCATTATTGGTGGTTATCTTTCATCGATTGATATCTCATCTATGCCGATGATTGCTACACCACTACATATTGTAATGATTATCTCCTGTATATTTAGAATATTGGTGTGGTCATATTTCCTGCTTGCGTCAAAAAAATTTTAAAGGGATACTTACTGAATTTTGTAGTGGGAACATATATTCAATGGTAGTGTGATCAAAAATCAGTATAAATTGCAAATGTTTTAGGTAGTTAAAAAAATATATGTTCTCAATTGCACTAGACATAGGGACTTCTTTCGTAAAGGCATCTCTCTTTGATTGTAATAAAGGTATTACAACCGCATTAGAGAATTCACCAGATAAATGGCTGGAACATTTCAAAAATAAAATACTTAAATAATTAGAGTCTAGGAGTGATAAAGAATTTTATTGAGCAGAAATCTTTTTTGCGCAGTGTAGTTAAGAAAGTAAAACTGGAATCTATATCTGGTTCCAGTATTGAACTAAATACCATTACCTGTCCAGAAAAATATAAACCACTAACTTCACTAGATATTAACCCACTGGAATCTGCAGACATAAAAAACGGTAAAAAAGTAAAGAGTAATATCAGAATAGATATATTAATTGATGAAACACTTAGGGTACGATTTTATTATGGGGAGCGAGTCTCACCCAATCAAACAGAGATGCTAATCTCGAAGCCGAAATTTCAGAAAAGTATTAATTATAGTTTCAGAGATAAGAATAATTTGGTATTTAAATCTCTCAATCTTAAAGATAATGAGTCATACAATCTATCGAAAAATGTCAATCAGAATCTTGCAGCATTAGTTGTGGAAACAAAACGAACTCAATTTAAAATTCAATTTGAACCTTTTTCAATAAGTGGGAATCATAAGGATGGATGGTGCTTTGAAGTTGGAGGGCGTGAAAAAAATAATTTTGAAAGGTGGGATAGTCATAATACTGGCATTTGTGAAAGTATAGATTCTGATAAAAAAGTAGTAGTTGAAAACTTTTCTCTTGATTCTCAGGAAGGGGTCTATGGTTTTGGAGAAAAATTTGTAAAACTAAATAAAGTTGGCCAAACATTAGATTTGAATATGGAAGATGCTTTTGGTGTCCTATCTCCAAGATCATATAAGAATGTACCATTTTTTGTAAGTACGAAAGGCTACGGTGTGTTTTTTAATCACAGTTCTCTAATGACCTTTTGGGTGGGCAGTAGTTCTGCTGCGGATATTCAGGTGGCTATAGATGATGAATTCCTTGATTATTTTATCTTTATGGGGTCAATTAAAGAAATATTACATAAATATACTTACTACACTGGTAGGGGGAACCTGCCGCCTGAATGGAGTTTCGGTTACTGGCAGAGTAAGATTAGTTATAAATCTGCAGATGAGACTCTTGAAATTGTAAAAAGAATGAGAAAAGAAAATATGCCGGTTGACGTAGTTCATTTGGATACACATTGGTTCAAGGAAGACTGGTACTGTGATCTTGAGTTTGATAAAAAAAGATTCCCTGATCCTAAGAAATACCTTAAAGAAATGAACGAATTGGGTGTAAAAGTCTCATTATGGCAGCTACCCTATATACCCATCGGATCTAAGCTATTTGAATCAATTAAAGAAGTAGATGGTTTCGTAAAAACAGGATCAGGCGATATTTATGATATTGGTCTTCGTTTTACGCCGGGCTTTGATGGAATAGTAGGAATAATAGATTTCACAAATAAAAAAGCGGTTAAAATATATCAGAATGCACTTGATAGATTACTTAAGATGGGTGTTTCTGCATTCAAGGTTGATTTTGGAGAATCAGCTCCGACAGATGGAAAATATTTTGATGGTACACCTGGAAAAATTATGCATAATCTTTATCCGTTATTATATAGTAAGGTAGTGGATGATGTTGTTTTTCGTAGAAAAAAGTATCATTTGAATTGGGCAAGATCAGCCTGGGCAGGTTCCCAGAGATATCCTTTACATTGGGGTGGAGATAATAGCCCCAACTTCTATAATATTATTCCGCAGATCGTAGGTGGTTTAAGTTTTGGTTTATCTGGTTTCCAGTTTTGGAGTCATGATATTGGTGGATTCCAAGGAGATACTAATGATGATTTATTAATTAGATGGATGCAATTAGGTGCATTTGCATCCCATACAAGAATACATGGTATTGGGAAAAGAGAAATATACAGCTTTAGTAAAAAAGTGCAGGAAGCTTCTTTAAAAATATTAAGGCTAAGATATAGTATCTTACCATATATCCTATCATCTGCGCAATTATGTCTAGAAAAATCTTTGCCTATGATGAGAGCTTTAATCATTGAATTTCAAAATGATTTAAATGTATTGAACATTGAAGATCAATTTCTTTTTGGTGATAGTATCCTAGTTGCTCCAATACATAAAGTTTCAGAGAAAGGAAGAAAAATTTATTTTCCTGAAGGACGCTGGGCAAATTGGTGGAATGGAGAAAATATAACCGGCCCTGTTTGGAAGTATATTAGTGTAGACCATACAGAGATACCACTTTTTATCAGAGAAGGAAGAATAATACCAATGTGTAAACCAAAAAATTATATTGAAAAAAAATATTTAAGGCCTGAAGAAGTTATTTTAAATCCATTTGTGAGACCAGGATCTACGGAAATGCCATTATATCCTGATGGATTGATAAGGTACCATTTCGATGGCAATAGCCACAAGGCTATTATTCAAAATACAAAAAAGATTAATCTGAGAGCTATTGGTCTAGAATCAATTGATATAGAATATGTTTAATATATTAATATTTTTGATACAAAATGGGTAAACCAGGCTTTTTATTTATTAAAACAGACTATCAAAGAGATATTGATTCAGGATTATTAGAAAAATTGGATCAGGCTTCTATGTCCAGGAGGCCTCCGAAGCCTATGCGTTGTAATATATGAAACTCAGTATTAGCCAGAAAAAACAATTTTTTGATGATGGATATTTGATTATTAATAATTTTTTCAATCAGTTAGAAGTTGGTGCAATGCTCAAAGAGATGTACTGTTTAATCGAAAATAAACATGGAAGAAATGTTGTAGTTAGTGGGGAAACAATCAATTACCAAATTCAGCCATTAGTGAACCACAGTAACCTTTTTCGGGCCTTACCATATTATAGTAAGGTAAAGGATGTTGTTAGTGTATTGATAGGAATACCTTATGTGAGGCAAATAGATCAAATATTCTATAAGCCTTCAAATATTGGTGCTGGTACCAAATGGCACACAGATAATAGTTATTTCGGTATTAGTGACCCCACAAAAGGGACCGGAATGTGGATTGCATTGCATGATGCATCAGTATTAAACGGAACGATGTATATTATCCCTGGTGGACACAATTATGACTACAGTAGCGAGCACCAAAGAGATATAGATACTGATCACTTGATTAGTTTCAATCCGGATGATTCTAAAGCGGTTCCGGTAGAAGTTGATGCAGGTGGTGTGCTTTTTTTCAATTATGGTATTCCTCACTGTACGAAGGAAAATATAACTGATACTGCTCGAGCTGGCTGTGCGTATCACTTTTTAAGGCAGGATTATATTGACTATGAGTCTTATCATCATAGTGGGTTTGAATCTATGGAAGATTTACCAGTTATTGCAGGCCCTGGATCAACAGGAGGTATGAAAGAATACGGTACCCTGATCGAAGGAACTTGGGAAGATGAAGTAATAAAAGTATTAAACTAAATTATTATTATACTCTAAGGATCAACTTTTTTTGTAATAGATTAATGCTTTGTCCACTTCAGGAGGTATCGTAACCACACCTTTCGCCTTGTTAATTGATAATTCCCCATTGTCAGATTTAGCTTGGGTTATATTATTTTTTAAGTAAGCAATATTTAGAATAATAGTTTCAGGGCTCCTACGCTTTGATGTTTCAATACTGATGTATTTATTGGTTATTGAGATCTTAAAACTAAGGCGTCTGTTATTATTAATAGGGACAGAGTTCCAAGCTATAACTGCTCCATTATAAATCCATTTATCGGGAATTCCCCTACCTAATATGATCTGACCATCTAATTTTACCGAGATACACATTTCAAGGATAGCTTGTTTTGTAAAACTCAAGCCCCATGTTTCGAGATCTGCTGCAGGAATTGTCCAACTGTCTCTATCTATGGATTGGTCAAATGACTCGCCCCACTGATTTGGTGCAGATTGATTATCCAATAAGAACTCAATATAATCAATAATCTTTGTCCGAAATTTCTCCGAATATAAAGTCTGTGTTGATATACCAGCATTATAACAGCTTCCATATTCATGCCCCCACCAGGCTCCCCAGCTATTCTCTGGAATATTATAGGGGCTCCTTTTTCTAAGGGATTCACATGCCTGTAAGGATCTATCAAAATATTTTTTCCATGTTCCTGATGGTAGCTCTCCTTTCAATGAAGCATTCCAAGGAAAAGTCGACATCATAAGGCTTGTACCAAGCCAGTTTCCATCGTAACCCCTCTTCCAAAAAGTTGTTTTATCCTGAAAAGCACACATATAATAATTGAGTTTCCGCCTCGCCATTGAATTATCAAGTGCTTTATTTAAGCAGGTATTAATATCTTGAATCTGTGCTTCAGCCCACTGTACTTCTTTTTGAAGTGAAAATTCACTGGATAAATATTTATATGCGAGAAGACCATGGATCGCAGCAAAATTATCCACAAGCAGATAATCACCAACATTATCCAGAGTACCTGATTTACGCATTATTCCGGTCTGATAAATAGGAGGATTCTTTTTTTTACTTTTTCTTGTTCGATAGAAACTTATCTTTCTTGCAACAGATTTAATTCGATTTATTGTTTTTTTATTAAAGAAGTCTCGATCGCCGGTAAACTGTAGATAATAAGCATAGCTAACTATATATTTTGGTATTGCATCTATATAATTTTGTTCTAACTCAAGTCCTAGCCTTTGAAAATAACTGCTCTCTATAATTGATCTCGCTCTTTCAAAGTCACCATCTTTTATAAATTGGTTTACCATGTCGGGGACATCATGAGAAAAAGTCCTATCATACTGATAAAAAGTATGTGGGTTCCCGCCTGATCCTCTCAATTCTATATCGCCATTAGTTTCTTTTACAAAAGATGACCAAAGGGTGATCTGTAGATTTTTATAAAGACTAATTAAATTGTTATTTGGGAGCTTAACTGGCCGAGCAATTCTTTTAAGCTCATCAGTGTAGTGTTTTTTAAGTAAGACCAGATTTCCATCGAAATTTCCAAAACTTTTTAAGGTTTCTCTTCTTAGAAAACGGTCAACATTTGATGCAAACTGGAGATTAATATTTTCTAGTTTCTTAAGTTTCAAATGGTAAATCATTTCATTTTTCTTGTTAGTATCAGGGTCTTTTTTTAGCGGGACATGAGTATTTTTATTAGAGTTTATTAGGAAATTGAAATCAATATTTTTTTTAGTTGTATTTTTTATTGTTATTTTTGAAAAAATAATAATAGCATTTTTACTATCTATTTTTCTAGCAAAATGATGGCATGTTAAAATTATTGGGCCTGCTTTCCATGATGATGAAATGCATGGGTAAACACCGCCATCAATTTTCCATTTAATTTTTTTCTTTTGTTCTATAGAAAATTCGTCTGGGTAATATCTTTTTTTGTTTAAATCTATTACGTATTGTATAATATTATTTTCCTGAGGTGATTCCATCTTCGGATCATCAGGGTAACTGGGTATCCATGGCCTTTTTGCACATAATGCTCCACCCATAAAAACAAATGATTTTGGATAACTATTTTCCCAGCCGATATATAGCCAGTGATTTGTATTATTTTTATAATAATTCATAGAGAACCTGTTACACTCCTTAATTTATAAATATTGTTTTTTTATTAATTATTGATATTTTTTAGTATTTAAGTTACGAATGCAAACGTTTACAATGCCTTAGATAACTCCTATATTCAACGAGTTTTTCCAAATTATATTTTATTAAAAAATGAAAAATTATTTAAAGGACAATAAATAATTATGCAACAAAAGTATAACATATTATACATACACTCTCATGATTCGGGTCGATATGTTCAGCCTTATGGTTACAGTGTTAATACTCCAAATATACAGGAACTTGCAGAAGATGGAGTGTTGTTTCGAAAAGCTTTTAGTGGAGCACCTCAATGCTGTCCTAGTCGCGCAGCGCTTTTAACCGGTCAGGCTGCCCATAGTTGCGGACAATTTGGATTAGTCAACCGTGGTTTTGAGCTTCGTGATCGCCACAAACATATAGCAAATTACCTGAAGGAATTATTTTATAGCACCCAATTAATAGGTGTACAGCATGAAGTATGGGATCCAATTACTTGCGGATATATGGACTGGATAAATCCTATTAACTATAGTAAGCCTAAGCCCATTGAAGAGATGGATCATGATACTGCACAGAATGCAGCTAAATTTTTATTAGGTTCTCCCTCAAAACCTTTTTTTCTTTCTGTTGGTTTTGCGAGCACACACCGTGATTTTTCAACAAAAAATATTTTGGATGATCCCCGCTATTGTGCACCGCCTTTACCATTACCGGATACTCATGAGATTAGATTAGATTTTGCATCGTATAAAACCAGTGCTAGAAAACTTGATTCATATATCGGAACTGTCCTGAATGCACTTAAAAAATCGAAGCTATATGAAAATACTCTAATAATTTGTACTACAGATCATGGTATAGCTTTTCCAAAAATGAAATGTAATCTGACTGATCATGGTATAGGAGTTATGCTTATAATGCGTGGGCCTCATAGTTTCAGAGGAGGGAAGGTTATAGATGCGATCATTTCACATATAGATATTTTTCCAACAATTTGTGATTTAACTGGTGTAGATCATCCCAATTGGCTGCAAGGGAAATCTCTGATTCCTGTCGTTGGAGGGAAAGTAAGCGAAATAAACGAAGCTATTTTTGCTGAACAAAGTTTTCACTGTGCATATGAACCAATGCGGACTGTTAGGACCAAGAAATGGAAATATATTAAACGCTTCTATGATTTTAACCGACCAATGCTGTCAAACATTGATAACAGCAAAAGTAAAGATTATCTTATTGAAAATGGTTTTTCTCAAAAGGAAGTTGTACAGGAAGAGTTGTATGACTTGATTGATGACCCATCCGAAGCTAACAATAAGATAAATGACCCAAGACTAAAGGATATCTGTAAAAGCATGCGAGAAACATTGATGAATTGGATGAAGGAAACTAATGACCCGCTGTTGGATGGTCCCATACCGATACCTGAAAATGGTTTTGCTTGCGACAAAAATGATTTATCCCCTTACGATATCTGGGATAGAGTAGAAAAACCTGATGGCTATGGATAAAATTCATTTAAAATGATTATTAAGAAATTTTTTCAAAATGTTATAATTCTGTTTTCCGCTCTATTGGTAGTTTGGTCATTATTTTGGTTTTTTTCGAGGCCATATAGAATGAGTAGTGATCTCGGTGGTAAAACAGAAATCACTTTTTATCATTGGGGAAGTAGGAAGACAGATAAAATTTTTCAGACTATCATTAATAGCTTTGAAGAACAAAATAAAAATATAAAAGTCAAAAGGATAAATATACCTCTTCGCTATGAAGATAAACTGCAGACCCTTTTTGCTTCTGGGGATCCTGCAGATATTATGTATTTGGGACATGAATTGGTTCAGAAATATGCTGAAAAGAAATTACTATATAATCTTAATCCGTTAATAAATGAAGATAAGGACTTTAGAATGGATGAGATTTTTAGCCCTGTACTTGAAACATTTATAAGAGCAGATAGCAATGGTTCCATTGGCCTCTACGGGCTCCCTTGTGAGTTTACTACACTTGGCTTTTTTTATAATAAAGATCTTTTTGATAAAGCTGGTATTCCGTATCCCACCAGTGATTGGGATTGGAAGGAGTTTGAAGAAAAAGCAAAGAAAATTTCGGCAATTGATGGTGCTTATGGTGTACAATTCAACCGATGGTTGAATAATATGCAGGTTATAATGCATACCTTTGGTACAAAAATGTTTAATGATAGCCAGACAGGTTTGAACCATGAAGATTCCACATTTATAAGAGTACTCGAGATGATAAGATCATGGAAATTAGATCATGAAAAGATGTTACCGAGCTTCACAAATCCGCTAACTGCTGAAGGTGCGTTTAAAGCAGGAAGTATAGGAATATATGGACCAGTAGGGAGATGGCCGGTTCTGAATTTTGAAGATATAAAAACGTTTGATTGGGACTTTGTTAGATTGCCCAGGGGATTGAAAAGAGCAAATAATATCTGGAGTGGCGGTGTAGTAATAGCGAAAGATGGAAAGCATATAAAAGAATCCTGGGAATTTGCAAAGTTTATGCAAACCAGAGAAGCTCAGTTGATGATGGTTGCTGGAGATGGAAATATTCCAGTAAACATTTCAGTAGCCTACAGTGAGTTCCTAAATAGAGATAAACCTCCCAAAAATGGACTGGAATTTTTAGAACCGCTTGATTATGCAAAACCGATAAATTTACCTACTGACACCAGATTTACTTCAGATGTAGCTGAAGTATTTACCGATGCTTTATTTTATGGCCATATTGGAATAAGGACTGCATTGAACAATCTAGAGATTAGAACAAGGAAAAGGCTAAGTTCACCTTTTTTTAACGTCCACTCAATAAAAATGCCATGGTCCAAAATACTAATTTCTTCCTTAATATTATTTTTTCTAATCTTACCAGCAATAATCTATTATTGGTACCAAGACAGGCCTAAAAAGTCCATTTTTAGAGAAGAAGTCTGGGGCATTATACTTACTTCTCCATGGATAATTGGACTATTAATTTTTACCGCTTTTCCAATTTTTATAGCATTTTTTCTAATGTTTACAGATTGGAATGGTATGATGCCACTTCAGGATGCGAACTGGATAGGTACTACTAATTTGTCTCATTTATTATTTTATGATGAAAAAATTATAAAATCCCTATTTGCTACATTTTATTTTGTTATCCTAAGTATACCACTAGGACAGGGTTTCGCTCTTGCAGTAGCAATCCTTATGAAAGATAAAATTTGGGGAATTAATTTTTTTAGAAGTGCTTGGTATCTACCTAGTGTTATCACTGGTGTTGGTATGGCGATACTTTGGACTTGGGTTTTTGATGATAAATCAGGTTTTTTAAATAATATTCTAAGGCCAGTATTTCAGTTGTTTAATTCTTCTCCTCCAGAGTGGTTCGGTAAAGATGCGAAAATTTTTGCTATACCAGCTTTTGTTATCATGCAGCTATGGACTGTTGGAAGTGGTATGCTAATATACCTTGCTGGTTTGAATGCAATACCGGATGATTTATATCATGCTGCGAAGTTAGATGGAGCAGGTCCTGTAAAGAGATTTATTCATGTGACTTTGCCTATGCTCAGCCCCATTATCCTTTTCCAAGGTATTATGGCCATAATTGGTTCATTTACATACTTTACTAACGCTTATATAATGACAGGAGGTGGAGAAGGAAGTACCAGTTTGTTTTATTCACTTTATCTATATTATCAAGCATTTCAATTTCATGAAATGGGATACGCTGCAACTATGGCATGGCTCTTGTTTATTATTATTCTTATTATGACCTTTTTAACAATGAAGCTAAGTAAAGATAGAGTACACTATGAAGGATTGAGGATTTGATAAGTAGAAGAAAAATATTGGTATATATTTTATTAGTGTGCGGGTCATTCATATTTATTTTTCCTCTCTGGTGGATGTTTACAGTTAGTTTATCTAACCCACAAGAAGCTATTGCTACGGTCAGCGGCTATCGATCTTTTCAGTTATTTCCAAATGATCCACAATGGGAAAATTATCCTAATGCTATAAAGGGGCTCAGTGCAGTTAAAGAAGTGTCAGTAGATGCCGGGTTAGGAGGTAGACATGATGTGGCTGGAGATTGGTCGGGGTTTTTAGATTCTTTATCTAACTCAATTGTAGTGACTTTCTTTACTATTTTGGGTACAATTTTATCAAGTAGTTTAGTCGCTTATGGTTTTGCTCGTTTACGTTTTAGAGGGAAATCTAAACTGTTTTTTATTATGCTTGCTACAATGATGATACCGGGCCAGGTTACTATGATCCCATTATTTTTGTTATTTAAATCACTAGGATGGGTAAATACTTTTTACCCACTGATTGTTCCGTCATTTTTCGGTTCGGCCTATTTTATATTTTTATTTAGACAATATTATGGCCAGATTGGTGAAGAGATTTTTGATGCTGCTAAATTAGATGGTGCATCACACTTGGAAATTTGGTGGTATATTTTGATCCCAATTTCAAAACCGGTTGTGGCTATTACGGCAATCTTTACCTTTCTTGGCACATGGAATGATTTTATGGGGCCCCTTATTTATCTTAACAGTATGGAAAATTATACAATAGCAGTGGCATTAAATAATCTAAGGGGCATGTATTGGGGTGCTGATGATGTACACTTGATGATGGCAGCAAGTTTAGTTACAATGGTCCCATGTGTTTTATTATTTGTGTTTGCACAAAAATATTTTATTGAAGGCCTCAATATTGGAGGTATGAAAGGTTAAAGGGAGGTGTTATAAAGGAATAAAAGTAATAAGAGATTGTGTCCAATGAAGTGGTATTAAAAAATATTTTCAAACAATTCGTTGTTTAACTAAAAAGACTTAAGGAGAAAAATATGATAAATCTAACAATATGGAACGAATACTATCATGAAAAGAAAGACGAAGTTGTAAAACAAATTTATCCAAATGGTATACATGGATATATAAAAGATTTTTTACAAGAAGATCAACACTTAAATATTTCAACAGCAACTCAAGATGAGAAGGAACATGGCCTCACTGTTGAAATGTTGAGAGGAACCGATGTTCTTATATGGTGGGGACATATGGCCCATAATAAAGTTGAAGATGAGATAGTAGATCGGGTTCAGATGCGCGTGTTAGAGGGTATGGGGCTTATAGTACTGCATTCAGGACATCATTCAAAAATTTTTAAAAGAATGATGGGTACCAACGCAAATATTCGTTGGGCAGAAAGAGGTGAAAAGGAGAGGGTATGGATCTGTAATCCGGGGCACCCAATAGCACGTGGTTTGGGGGAATATTTTGAGATAGATATGACTGAAATGTATGGTGAACCATTTCAGGTTCCAGAACCAGATGAAACTGTTTTTATTAGTTGGTTCCAAGGAGGAGAAGTATTCCGGTCAGGCTTATGCTATAAGAGAGGTAATGGTAAAATTTTCTATTTTAGACCTGGACATGAATCTTATCCTGTTTATCATAATAAAGATGTTCAAAAAGTAATCCTAAATAGTGTGTACTGGGCTAACAGGCATGAGAATGCCCAACTTTGGGAAGATAACTTTAGACCTGATGATAAGATGCATCGTAAAACGCCAATTGAGCCAATAGAAACAAAAGGTTATAAGGTAGACCATGAGTACCTAAAATGATTAGGGTGGCAATTATTGGTACGGGGAGCATGGCCCACTACCATGCTCTAGAGTATCAAAAACTTGAAAATGTGAAAATAGTAGCGGCTTGTGATATCAACAAAGAAAATCTTTATGGATTTCAAAAAAAATATAAAATTCCTAACATTTATACTTCTATTGATGAATTGCTAACGGATTGTGAAGTAGATGCGATTTCTAACGTAACTCCAGATAATTATCATAAAGAAATTGCTATAAAATCTCTAGAAAGAGGCAAACATATCTTTTCTGAAAAGCCACTTGCTGAAAACTATCAGGATGCTCTAGAAATGTATGAAGTAGCAAAATCTAAAAAACTAATAAACATGGTTAACCTTAGTTATAGAAACTCATCAGGTTTCCAAGAGCTTGTCAATGTAGTTCACACGGGTGAACTAGGTAGTATTAAGCATGTTGAAGCATCGTACTATCAATCTTGGTTAACTTCAAAATATTGGGGTGATTGGAAAGAGTTGCCGCAATGGCTTTGGAGACTGTCTAAAGCGCATGGGAGCAATGGTGTTTTGGGAGACCTTGGTGTACATATAATTGATTTTGTTACTTATCCAGTTGGGAGAATAAAAAGAGTTAATTCACTTCTTAAAACTTTTATAGATAAAGGAAAGAGAGTTGGTGAGTATATACTTGATGCGAATGATTCTTTTATTTCAATGGTAGAATTTGAAAATGGAGCTACTGGAACGATAGTCAGCACAAGATTTGCGACAGGTTATAGAAATAGATTAGATTTAAAAATATTTTGTAATAAAGGTGGTGTTTGTATAACCCTAGAACATGGTTTAGATAGTAACTCCTATAAGATTACAAGAGATATTAATACCGAAAATATGTATTGGGATACGGTTTATGTTGAATCAACGCCAAATAATATCGAGCGTTTCATTCACTCAATTATATCAGGCGAGAATGGTCAGCCGGATTTTAAGGTTGGGGCAGATGTCCAGAAAATAATTGATAGTTGTATAGAAAGTTCAGAAAAACAAGTTTGGATAGATATCTAAATACTTATTTAGTAGCCCATAATAGACCACGCTTTTGGATGGTCCATGCCAGCTCATTTTCAAAATCCGAAACAGTGTGCCCTATTGAGCTATAGAATACTTTTCCTTTCCCGTACATTCTTTTCCATATGTATGGCATTACTGCTCCTTTGATCCAGCTATTTGGAAAGTTAATATTTGAGATGCTTGAATTTTCATCATAGACCGGATCACTGAAAGTTGTTGTGGCCAAAACTAAATTGGATGGATCTACATGCATAAAATATTGTTCACTTTTAATCTTAAATGAGTCGATACCTTTCATTATTGGATCACCTGACCCAGCATCATCAATAAAAAATTCTGTAATCCCGCCTGGATGCGAAATAAACTGTCCTCCAACCATAAATTGATATTCAGTATTTTTGCGATAGGAATCACTCATTCCACCATGGTGGCCAGCGATTCCTACTCCATTTCGGACAGCATTAAGTAGTCCATTAACCTGTTCGAGATTGATCTCTGACATTGTGACGATTGGTACAATCAGATTCAGTGTTGACATAAAATTTTTATCTGCATAGATATTTTGATCAGTACTAACTGTAACTTCAAAATCATTTTTTTCTAAAAAATCATGGTATTTTTCTGCGCACTCCCTTGGTGTGTGTCCATCCCAGCCTCCCCAGAAAACTAAAGCTTTTTTCATTACATTTTTCATTAATCAATTTCCCATTTCTTCAGACCCAATCCTAAAGGCTTCGGTATTTCACAAATATTTTGAATTTTTATTGGTTTGCCTATTGCAGAGGATTTTTCACATGCAATCATAGTTTCCAAAACATGTAATGCTAAATCACCATTCGCTCTGTGTGGTCGATTATCTTTCAAAGCTCTAACCATATCTACAACTCCGAAAATACGAGAGTTTATTGCAAAATTATAATTTAAGGATCTCCAATTATCTTCATCCTTCATTTTTATCATTGGTCTACCTTCAAAAGTATTTGGATCTGGGACATTCATCGTTCCATGAGTCCCCCAGAGCTGGAAAGGAGTAATATCTGAATTTTGGACATCAAAGCTCATAACCATATTAATAATTACCCCTGAGCTAAACTCAAGTATTGATGTAGAGTGTGTTGGGACTTCTACTTTTAAAATATCTCCATTTCGCTCTTCGCTTGTGCAGACCCTCTTTTCAAAGCCATTTGTTACTTTTCCTAATACACTTTTAACAGGTCCAAGCATATTAACTAATGCTGTGATATAATAAACTGCCATATCCATTACTGGTCCACCACCTTTTAAATAATAGAATTCAGGATTAGGGTGCCAACTCTCGTGACCTGGACATAAGAACATTACAGATCCGCCAAATATATTACCTATTTTATGTTCATTGAGTCCTTTTATTGTTGACTGAATACCTGATCCAAGAAATGTATCTGGGGCGCAACCTATTCTATAACCAGTATCCTTCGATGCTTTAATAATTTCCAATCCATCCGAAACAGAAAGTGCTAATGGTTTTTCACTGTACGCATGCTTTCCAGAATTAAGTATTGATAAGGTTACTTCCTTATGAGACTGTGGGTTTGTGATATTAATTATTAGTTCGATCTCATTATTAGATAATAATTCTGAAATATTTAAGGCTTCTATATCATACATTTCGGCCTTTTTAATAGCGGTATCATTATTAATATCGGAACAGGCAATAATACTTATATTTTTTGCCGATATAGAACCACTAAAATATGCATCCGAGATATTACCGCAACCGATTATACCTAATTTCATTATCGAATTTTATGGTAAATAGAACAGTTTTATTTTGGAATAAGAAATTATTTATTATAGAATTTAATTATGAATAATCTAAATTCATTTAATGTATTTAACACCACTGTGAATAAAATTAAGGTAGAAGTGTGTGTATTATAGAGATTACCGCTAAAATGTATTCACAGTGGTCAGCTTTTAAAAAATTCTAATTTTATTATAAAATATTATAGTTTAAAATAATATCTTTTTGACTAAAAATGCAAACGTTTGCATTACGATTCTATTATTTTATTTAATTATTACAAATTTTCCATTTTGGATACTACCAGAATTATCTTCAACGGTAAATAAATAAATTCCACTTGATACGGCTTGACCCGTGTAAGATGTGAGATTCCAATCTGATGTCCCGCCGTAATTGGATTGATCATTTATCATTTTAATAGAGTGTTCTATTGTACTAACGTATTTACCATTTAAAGTATAAATCTTTATTGTAGATGGGTTTGGAAGGTTAACAAATTGAATTCTCCGATACTCTTCTGTCCAGTCCCCAATAATGCTTTTCCCTTCCCAAGGAGGACTTAAGTTGTAATACTTTTGATCTCCCAAATATGGGTTAGGGACTACAATAACTTGTCCTACATTTTTAGGAGCTGCAGTACCTGGGACTGCTATCACTGCATTGGATGCAAGGCTGCTTTCTTGTGAATCAAGGTTCATTATAGTATCAGGTTTTGAGAATGAAGTAACAGTGTAATAATAATTAAAATTATTTAGTAGGCCTTTATCAGAGTAGCTGTAGGATAAACCAAAATTATTGTCCCATTGATCATCTGTCCTATCGTACTCTGCCAGCAATGTCCATGGTCCTGCTAACCCTGTACTGCTTTTGTATACCCGGTATCCTGCAAATGGTGTAGGTTCATTATCCATCCTGTAACTATCAGTATAGGTCTCAGGATTTCTATCATCAACCCCGATTTCCCAGTTTAAATTCACTTGGTGGGATGATACAGAAACTTTAAGGGGTGGTCTTGGCGGTGGCGAAGGTGTCCTATAGTTTTGTTCTACGATTTTTTTTAGGGTCTGGTAATTTTTTTCGACTCCCGTCATATGTACTCCGTATATCTGGGAAATCGTATAGTGTAAAGTATCACCGGCTTGCGCTTGGAATGGTCCCACAGAATAAAGATAGTGTCCATAGCCTGTGGACTGTATTTCATCGTGGAAAATATTTCCTGCAGACATAAAAAGGTACCTGTCGGCATCATTATCCGGTGGACTATCTACCGAATATGGACCCGCACCATCCAGCCAAGTATATTTGGTTGATTCGTTCCCAGATTCTGGAATTAACCATATCATTGTTGGCCCTACAGCAGATGGATCATTAGATTCATAAATTGCTAATTTTCTCTCTTCATCAAACCATCCAAACTCTGTATTTCCAGGACCGCCTGCACAACCTATTGCCATGTTTCCAAACATACCGAGCCAAACATCACTTATATTGTTTTTGAATACTACACTTAGACGATGCACTATAAATTCAAATCCAGTCCATGTATAAGTGCGCTGAATAATATCTATACCCATTGGAACATGGTTGGGGACTGATGTAATCGAATAGTCATTATAGTGACCGATTATATCTTCATTGGATTTAGCAGTATAATTATTTTTATAGAAGGGGATATCTACTGTATCTCCTTTTTGTACTATGTAGAGTGAGTCCCAGGGAGCATTAGATGGAAACAACTCATGTCTATTTTCATAATGATTAGGCCAGGGGCCTCCAGTACTAACTAACATATTTGATCCTGATTTAATACCAGCTATCCATGGTGAGAGGCTCCCATATCCACAACCACTACCAGCAGGAAATTCATTACCACATCCTCCAATACAATTGGTAAGGCCAGGGCTTCCGATAACCCCCATATTATTAATCCCTTGGTGAACAGGCCCTGTTCGTGAACAGTAGCAATCCAAATTAGACTCTTGAGAAAATAAAATCTCTATTATTATGTAGATTAAAGATAATTTAAATTTGTAAATGGTTTTTCTTTCTTCAGTATTTTTTAGCTGGTATAAAAATACAATTTACATAAATTAATTTCAAACGTTTACGGTAAATGAATAAATATAATTTGGTATCAAAAGGAATAATTTATTTTCTGTATTACTTTGGCATATGTGCACTGGTTAATAGTGAGAATTACCACGTAAATAATTGGATGGTTACCAAAGGAGATCCCAGTGCGTGGGATATTGAAAAAGAAAAGCTTAAATGTGTATCAATTGATGAATCTGATCAGTGGATTCTGTCAGGTAATAGTGTCTCCAGTCACTGGTATCTAGACGCGCAAATACATTCTTCAAATCCAGATGCTTCCAAAGGGATACTATTCACTATGGATCAAAAAAATAATCATGGATACTACTTATCTATTAAGAGAAAAAAATTATCCTTATCAAAAATTGTTCGTTCAGCAAAAGAAAAAATCATTGATGATTTTGAAAATAATCTTAATCAATGGAAAAATTTCCAGGGAAACCCAAAATTAGAAAATGGTAAACTAGTTTTTGAAGAGAGTTTTGCTGAAAATGGGACTATTGAGATGCTTACTAAGGACTTTATATATCCGAACAAAGATATTCTCGCTCAAGTTCATATTAAAGAATTCAAGGGGACAGGAGGCTTTCAGGTTAATCTTGATTTAACAGATGGGAAAAATTTTGTCAGGATTCAGCGTCGCGGCGGGGCCTGGGGGAGTAATGTAAGGCTCTTTGTCAATGATGGTATGCGAGGATGGAATTCACGCCCCGTGGATGTCTCAGGGCAAGAATTCAGACTTAAAATTTCCTACGAAAGATCCAGTGGTATTTTCACAGGTTACATTGACAAACTGGACGACAAGGGATGGACTATAATCGGAACAACTGCTAAATCTCAGGTTTCATTCTCTACCTGGACAAAAATTGGTTTCCCAATATCAGGAGGTGGTACTACAGTATTACCTCCTAATAGTATGATTATGGCAAGGATACATGCTTTTGGCGTTAATACTTATAAGATAGTCTTTGATAGTTTAACAATTGGATCTGACAAACTATCTAACTCAAAAT
Source organism: uncultured Fidelibacterota bacterium (assembly GCA_913043235.1). Taxonomy (GTDB): domain Bacteria; phylum Fidelibacterota; class Marinisomatia; order Marinisomatales; family UBA1611; genus UBA2134. Next base: position 1,801 of record CAJWLO010000026.1, on the reverse strand, counting down.
ATTCAGATTCCAAAATTCATATTAAAGATACTAAGCTTATAAAATCTTGGCCATTAAAAAATTATCAGAATAGAAATAAATTAAAAATTCATTTTTTAACTAATTGGAAATTTATCATGAACAACCTTAAAAAAAAAAAGAGTTTAAAAAAAGAAGAAATTTTAGAAATTGAAAGATTCTTATCAAAAAAAAACTAATTTTTTTTTATTAAATGAATTCTTCCTTTGTTTGTTGTTGAGTTTTTAGCAATAGACCTTCTTGGAATTCTTCCTGCTAAAAAAGCATTTCTACCAGATTCTATAGCTTCGGCCATTGCTTTCGCCATTAATATCGGATTTTGCGCTTCAGCAACAGCTGTATTTAATAAAACACCATCGCATCCTAATTCCATTGCTATCGCTACATCTGAAGCAGTGCCAACTCCTGCATCTATGATTACTGGAACATTTGACTCTTGAACAATTAATTTTATGTTTTGTTGATTTTGTATCCCCATACCCGAACCTATAGGCGCGGCTAGTGGCATAACCGCAGCACATCCTACATCTTGTAACTTTCTGCAAATTAATGGGTCATCATTACAGTATGGTAAAACATTAAATTTTCTTTTCACTAATTGTTTAGCTGCAGGTATAAGATTTTCTACATCTGGTAATAAGTCTTCATCATTTCCTATTACTTCTAATTTTACAAAATTTGTTTTTAATGCTTCTCTAGCTAACTCAGCTGTTAATACTGCTTCTTTTATAGTAAAACAACCTGCTGTATTAGGTAAAATAAAATATTTTTTTTTTAAAACATCTATTATATTTTCATTATATTTTTTTAAACTAACTCTTCTGATTGCAACAGTAACAACTTCTGTTTTTGAAGCGCTTAAAGAATCAAGCATTACTTGATGATTAGGATATCTAGACGAACCCATGAATAATCTTGATTTAAATTTTTTATTCGCGATAACTAGTTGTTCTTGCATAAATATTTACCCCCCTTTTAATGGTTCAACAATCTCAATTATATCTCCTGACTTTATTTTATATTTTTTCCAATTTATTTTTTGCACAACTTTCTCATTAACTGCGATTGCTAAATTATGACTTTTAGCTATTTCTAATTCATTTAAAACTTTTAATAAAGTTTCAGAAAAAACAAAAATATTTTTACCATTAATTATTAATTTTTTTTTCATTTATTAAATTATAAATCTACCAGGTCTAAAATTACTAAAATCACTCTCAATTTTACCATTTAAATAATAATTTTTTATAACATTTGATGTTAGTGGAGCTAAAAGTATTCCATTTCTATGATGACCTGTAGCATAAATTAACCCCTTTATTTTTTTTGAAGGCCCTATAATTGGAGCCTCATCTCTTGTTGTTGGCCTTAAACCAGACCAAGATTCGACAATTGGTAAATCTTCTATTCCAGGCAATATTTCTCTTGCTTTTTTTAATAAATTATAGATACCTCCAGCAGTCAGGCTCTTATCAAAACCCATTTCTTCTTCCGTTGCTCCAATAATTAAGTCAGAATTATCTCTTGGCACTAAATAGACATTCTCTCTCCATAAAATATGTTTTAAAATAGAACTTTCTTTTGACATTTTAAGACAAACCATTTGTCCTTTTACTGGTCTTATTGGAGCTTCATTAACTTCTATATTTTTGATTTTATTAGTCCAGGCACCAGAACAAATTATTATTTCTTTAGTTTTTATTGTTTCTTTTTTTGTTTTAATTCCAATTACCTGATTCTCATTTGTAATAATTTTTTCAACTTCAGTATTTTCTTTAAAAAT
>CAJWLO010000025.1 GCA_913043235.1 uncultured Fidelibacterota bacterium | reverse complement strand
CAGGCTGGGAAGACTCCCTTGAAGCTGCTCTCCCTTCAGTGACTGGAATGCACTGGAAAGTCTACGTTAGTGATAAAGACACAACATCATCTTCTAGTGAAGCTAATCCAGACACCTTTGATATTTCGGTGAATTATACCATGGATAATACAGCAGGTCTTTATTCCCTTAAATATTGGACGAGCCATACAAACAGCAACACAGCTTGGGACACCAATGAAGAGAATCCCACCACCGCAATGGTGAGTTTCCCTTTTACAGCATACGATCCAATAACTATGAACGATCTATGCCCTCCAAGTAATCTAAATGTTTTTGGTGGAAATGAAGAAAATATAATCTCCTGGCATGAACCTGGTATTATCGGCTGCGGAGATTTTGCTGTAACAGGATTACCATTCTCCCATACTGGAACAAATGTGAACATGGGCGATGATTGGCTTGTCTCTGGTAGTCAGGGTGCAGATGTGGCTTATACATTTAATGTTTCTCAAGAAGTTACAGTTACTATTGATATGTGCAGTGAATTGACTGATTATGATTGCAAACTGGAAATATTTACTAATGATGGAAATTGTCTAAACCCTGTTTCTACAGGAAATTACAATGATGATGGTCCCGGTGGATCCTGCCCTGAAAGTCTCGCACCATACACACCGAGTATATTGGAAAATCGTACACTATCTCCAGGCCAATATTATATTGTTGTTGACGGCTATGATGGAGCTGAAGGTAACTATGAAATTTCCATTACTGAAACGCAAGTAAGAAATGGTGGAGAGTATACTGAGAATACGCTTAGGGATGCATGGAACCAGGAACAAGTTAAAATGGCTGAAAATGGATTCAGTCAAGACGAGATTGATGCTTATACTGAAATCGTTTATAACCCAACGCGCTATACTTACCTCTCCAATTCAACAAGGGATATATCGGGAGCTTGCGGAACCTTTTCCGCCTACCGTGTTTATAATGCTGCGGATAACTCTCTTCTTGGTGAAACAACTGAATTATCGTATACGCATGGAACACTTACCAATGGCCAGGAATACTGCTATTATGTTATAGCACTTTATGCAGAAGGAGAGTCTGATAGTACCGGTGTGGTATGCGGCACTCCCGCAAGCTTTATACCTGCTCCTCCAACAAATCTTTATGCAGAACCATCGAATGAAGAAGTATATCTATTCTGGACATCGCCCGACGTAACTAGTTCTCTGTATTTTTCAGAATATGCTGAAGGATCAAGTTATAATAAATATTTAGAAATTTATAACCCCACTAGTATTGAAGTTAGCTTGGATGATTATGTCATTCTGGGCAACTATAATGGCAGTCCCTGGACCGAAGCGTTTACTTTTGCCACTGGGGCAACAATTAGCTCTGGTGATGTTTATGTTCTTGCCAACGATGGTGCCAGCGATCCTATTCTGGCACTCGCCGATGAAGTCATCGTCCACGGTGCTCCATGGTATACTATGTCTTTTAATGGCGATGATGTTAGGGCCCTTGCTCATATTGTTGGGACCGACACTACTATTTTAGATATTATAGGCACCCTTGACGGTGATGGTGATGGGTTACCCGGTGAGGGCTTCGAAGATGACCCGGGTAACGGTTTCGATGTTGCTGGTATAACTGAAGCCACCAAAGATCACACTCTGGTAAGAAAACATCTCATTTTTAGTGGGAACACGGACTGGGACGTTTCAGCAGGAATAGACCCCTTTAATTCTGAATGGCTGGTTGAAGATCGTCCCACAGCAGAATATACACCAGCGACGCTTGGTTTGCACAATGTCTTGCCCGATAATTCTGGTGGAAGGAACAGCCGCATTGAATATGATCTTCTGGGATATAATGTTTATGTGGATGGAAACATCAATAATAGTGCGATTATTGATTCATTAAGCTATACTGTTACTAATTTGACTAATGGAACTGATTATACGTTTGGAGTCACTGCAGTCTATGAAGGAGGTGCAGGCGAGAGTAACTATGAAAGTGATTCTATTACTGTTACGGCGCAGCCTATAGCTGCACAGATCAGTGTTTTGCCAGCAACTTTCAGCATGGACCTAAATTCCAATGATGTAGGTGAAGCGGAAATGGTAGCCATCAGCAACACAGGTAGTGCCCCACTGGTGTGGGAAGCAGACCTTACGTTTTATGATCAGCCGCAAACTTTTAATGCCATGGCCCTTTCTCTAAATAGTGGGACAGTCTTACCTGACTCGAGCCTAAGTCTCAAACTGTCTTATAATACAGATAGTCTTTCCGGTGACTACAGTGGTAATCTGCAGATTATCAGTAATGATCCTGTCAATTATACAATCAATGTACCTGTAAACCTTGCTGTTACTGGTGTCCCGGATATTTCCGCGAGCACAGATACGCTGGACTTTGGTACTGTTTTTGTTGGAAGTTCAGTTGTTGAGCATGTATTGATCACAAATATTGGGATGGAAACCCTGGAAATATCATCTACAATGTTAATTGGTGATGGTGCGTTTACGGCCCCTGATCTGGCTTCCAATCTTGAGCCCGATTCGTCTGTTACGATAGATGTAACGTTTGCGCCAACAGATGTCCGAAGTGTTAGCGCATCTCTCTCATTCTCATCCAATGATCCGAATGATCCTTCTTTCTCTATTGAGCTGACAGGAGTTGGTGAATCACCACCGCAGCTGACTCTTTCTGAATCTAGCTTATCAATGGATATTTATTCCTTTGAAACGGATAGTGCTCATGTTTCAGTGAGTAATACAGGTTCTGGTGTACTTGTGTATGATATAAACAAAGTAGATTCACTGGGACAGACGTTTTTTATATCCTTCATCAAAGAAAACTATGCAGATATTAATGACCCTTCAAACTGGGACATTATTAGTGATAATGTTGCTATAACACGGGGTGAAACCAACGGATTATACAATCCTTATACTGATAGCGAATGGGATGGAGAAGGACCTGATGGTACAGAATGGGCCTGGGGTAGTACAGCAGAAGTACTGGCAAATGGTGGAATAGGGATCGATGGTGACGGATATACCAGCTATATGTATTATTTCCAGCGGGAAGGCCCAGATAATGAATGTTGTCAGACGTATTACTATTTATCTGATAACAACCCAAATAATGTTTCATCGCTGCACTTGATTGAAGAAGATATTTATTTTGATGTGACCTGGCACAGTTGGCAGCGTGGAGGTGAAGGCGGAGGTTTTTCTTATACCAGAACCGCAGTGGATACGAATGGTATACCGATTCATCGGCATCTGGAATCAGGGGAATCAGATTCTTTGGTAATTGTGTTTAAACCTGGCGGTATGATTGAAGGAGAGTATAGCTCTAATCTGGTGTTTGAAAGCAATGATCCGCAAAACATGGAAACGGTGATGCCGATAACGATGAACCTTTTTGGGGTTCCAATAGCATCATTTGATACTACAGAACTGGATTTTGGAATCGTTTATATTGGATTAAGTGCCACATTACCTATAGGGGTTTCCAACAATGGAACGGCCAACCTGGATATAGCTCTGATTATGGACAACGGGAATTTTTCGTTGTCAACGAACGAATTGATGTTGGCCCCTTACAGCGATACTACTTTTACCGTGACCTTTACACCGACGGAAGTAAGACCTTCATCGCAAACAATAATTGTCGGAACCAATGATCCCGAAAATTTGAGTATTGAAATTGGTCTGACAGGCGGAGGGGTATACCCGCCCATTATCGCTGTATCGGAAGATTCTATAGGCCTTTATATGGCGCAGGAAGATTCTATTACCAGAACAGTGCAGATAACGAACAGTGGGGGCAGTGATCTTCACTGGACCACATCTACAGGCTCATCGTGGCGCAGTGCCAATACAAATACGTACGCTAGGTTAAGGGAAACCTGGGGGCATCAGCTGCTCCAGCGACAGCAAACATCCTCCGAGATGGAAACTGAAATCAGCAGCTATACTCAACAAAGGAACTTAGGAGCCAATGCACCAGCGAATACGCAACAGCCACGGACCAGGCCTTCAGCGGGCGATATCCTGCCACCGGAATCCCACAGAAACCGGACCGGAAATATTACAATCACTGTTCTAGAAGATAATCAATACTATTTATGGAACACCCTGGACGCACTATCCTGGTATTTTAATGACTATATACTGAACTTGGTTCATACCAATTGGGATGCCAATACTCTCGCAAATTCCATTCAGGGGTCAGATCTAGTATTGATTCCATATGGTCACTGGGTCAATAATTATGATTACGATTCATTTAGAAATGTAATTCAGAACTATGTAGCTTTTGGCGGAGGAGTGCTCTTTACGGGTAAAAATAATAGCTATGGCATTTTTGATAACGCACACGAATATGGAAATGCGTGCTGTGGATACGGATTTGATACTGGTTATTATGATGAGACTCATCCCATCATGGAAGGTGTAGACAATTGGGTTGATCTCTATTCATTTTCTACCAGCTATGTCAACGACGGTGAATTCCAATCAGTGATGAATGTAGATTGGTGGGGTTATGATTATTCCCATACAATATTTACTAAAGAATTTGGTACAGGAAAAGTGGTGGTGTTTGGTCCCTATTTTGAAAGCTGGTATGATGATGAAGCACGGATGCTGGCCAATGCAGTACAATTTACTGCCTTGTCATCCGACTGGTTTAGTACGACCCCAGATAGCGGTACTATTGCAGCTGGCGTCAGTGAGGATGTCACACTCAGCTATGCGTCCTATGGGTTGGGCAAGGGAGAATATTCGACCATTCTTGACATCAGTAGTAATGATATTAGTGTTCCAGTGGTAAGTATTCCGCAAGTTATTCGGGTTGTAGGTCCGCCGAAGATTAGTGTTATCAACAGTTGGTCTACCAGCTATGATGAAAATTCCAATGCCACAGAAAGCAATATTGGTCAGGTGCATTTTCTGGAGAATGGTTATGCGGATCTTATTGTGACAAATTTTGACTCGAATCTCGTGACTGTTTCTGTAGCCATGGAAAACACAGATTCAGAGTTCACAATTACTGGTACTGATGTTCAGTTAGCTCCCTTTGAATCTGGATCAATTGGGTTGAGTATCGAAGCTGGTTTAGATGAGTACACTGTCTTTGAAAATGCAGTCGTTACCACATCCCACCCGGAAATGAGTGAACACTCTGTCAACATGATAGCCCAGTTTGTTCCACGCTATGAACCAATTATTTTAAATATTGAAGATGTAACTCCTGACCAGGGGGGCTGGGTTACAATGGAGTTCACACGAAGCTATTTTGATGGTTGGTTCGGTGCAAACGCCAGGACTGAGATATACACAGTAGAGCTCATGCATGAAGGGAACTGGACCGCTGCAAATAGTTCCGTGGCATACCAGAATAACCGCTATCATGCCCTTGCCCATACGCTTCAGGATTCTGGGGTTCATGGCGATGGATTAACTGAAGTCAGGGTTATAGCTGGCATGGATGAAGGAACATGGTCAAGCCAGAGTGCAATTGGTTATTCCGTAGATAACATCGCTCCTGGCGTGCCCACAGGTTTGCAGCTTATTGCGAATAATACATCGATTATTGTGATTTGGGATCCCAGCGGAGATGATGATTTTCAATATTTTATAATGGAACGGAGTACTAATGCAGATTTTACTGCTGATGGAATGTTGGGTTTTGAGATGGCCGACACGATCTATACGGATGAAGCCATCGAGTTGGATCAGGAATACTTTTACCGCATAGCGGCCATTGATTATGCTGGAAATAAAAGTGACTATACGGAACCAATGTCTGCAACTGCATTAGCTATTGACCTGGCGAATATGATACCCGATGTGTTTGCACTGCACCAGAACTACCCCAACCCGTTTAATCCGGTAACATTAATACGATATGATCTGCCAGAAGATACTGATTTATTGATAACAATATATGATCTTAGGGGTCGTGTTATAAAGTCACTTATTAAAGGAATGCAGACTGCGGGATATCGTTCAATTCGTTGGAATGCTACCAATAACTCTGGTGAATCCGTATCTGCGGGAATGTATATATATTCGATCCAGGCAGGGAAATTCCATCAGACGAAAAAAATGATTCTACTGAAGTAAAAGAAGATCATATTATTCAAAAGAAAAAGCCCCATCCAGGGGCTTTTTCTTTAATGACTCTTTTACAATTTATCTTGCCAAAATATTCTGTCTATAAAATTTGCTCCAGTTTTTTCTTCACATGCTGCATGGTAAAGATGATTTGGTACATAATTTTTCTATATAAAATAAAATCATAAAGTTATTCTGTGAGGAAATTTTATGGTTATTTTTAAAATGGAGTCAGTTGTCTATATATGTAAATTATATTAATCCTTTTAATCCTGTGACCACCATCCGTTTTGGCCTTCAGAAGCCTAAAAGAGTGAGCCTTAGTATAGTTAATATGTTGGGGCAGGAAGTATCTGTACTTATAAACGGCTGGAGAGATATTGGGCATCATGAAGTGCGATGGCAGGGAATGGACAGTAAAGGGATCCCAGCGGCATCAGGAGTCTACTTTGCAGTTCTTCGTGATAGCAGGCAGGTGCGAATCACTAAAATGATGCTTTTAAAGTAGCGTTTCTATTATAGCAATCATTTCCTGAAACTCAGCTTTGTCAAAGAGTCGGGTTAAAAAAGCAATCCTTCCATTCTTATCTATAACAATATTTCGGGTCACACCAGCTTTTTTCGGTGCAAACCTGGCAAAATGCTCTGCGTCCGGGTCCAAGGCTATCGGGTAGGTAACTCCCATCTCTTTTATAAAATTTTGGACCACGTCCAGTGGTTCATCCCGGTCGATCCCAATGAGCACCAGATCATTATCTTTAAAGCGCTGCCAGACCTCATTTTCCAGGTGTGGCATTTCCATACGGCAGACAGAGCACCAGCTGGCAGTGAACTGTAGGACAACCACCTTTCCACGGAGTTTCGATAATGTTAATTTCTCGCCCGTTGTATACTCTAGTTCCAGGTCCGGCACGGTATCGCCAACAGCGACAATATAGCCCCGATTGTCAACTCCTGGTTTTTTTACTATATCCTGGAAGGTTTTGCTACCTTCTCGCAGGGTTCGCTCTTGGGTAGTAAAATCAACATTGTAGAGTCCGAATTTCATCTTATAACCTTCGCTCCATTCAAAGTTATCCATAAGGGTCCAGTAGAAATAACCGCGGATGTCCAGGCCGTCATGGATGGCTCTGTGCATCGCATAAAGGTATCGCCGAATAAACATGGCACGCTGGTCATCATCATCATCTGCGATTCCATTTTCGGTTACATAGATCGGCTTATCTAGTAGACTTATGGTGTGTAGAGCACGATAAAATCCTTCCGGATATATAGGATAAGGCATATCTGTCTGTACATCTTCCTGTCTCGTTTCAAATATGAATGGTTCCTGGGGGTTTAGTTGACCTTTTACATGATATCTTGAGTAGTAGTTGAGGCCTATAAAATCAATGGCACCAGCGGCATCGGGGTTTTCCATGGATATGTTTGCCATGCCTGGCAAATAGAAACTGAGTTCACCTGACTTTAAAAATTGAAGGGGATCATTGGTGAAGATGTTATTGAGGATTTTACTAAAGAACCAGTCCAGGATGTGCCACCGTCTTATAGGGTCAAACTGAAAAATATTTTTGACCAAGCCAATCTGAACTTTATCTCCACCAGGAAGAGTTTTTAAATGCCGGTAGACACGGACGTGGGCGTTAAGAAGATTCTGCATGACAGTTCCGGCTAACTTCGGGTCCTTCTTTCCTGGTGGAAAAACACCGTTAAAATAGCCCTGGGATACGAAAACAGCAGGTTCATTGATGGTACACCAGATGGGTACTAGATCATTTAGAGTATTAAATACAATTTCAGAGAATTTTATAAAATATTGTATGTTAACATCTTTTTCAAAAGCGCCCATCTTTTCAAACCAGGCTGGATGGGAAAAGTGGTGCAGGGTGATCACGGGAGTGATGCCTGCTGTAATTAGTGCCTGGCAAATTTTTCGATAATGATTAAGTGCCTGCTCATCGATTTCACCAAGTTCGGGTTCGATCCGGCTCCATTCCACGGAAAAGCGGTAGTGGCTAAGGCCAAACTCTTTCATCAGTCTGATGTCTTCCGGATAACGATTCCAGTGATCTGAAGCCAGACCAGATCGCTGGCCATTATGGATTCTGGGATTACCATTTTCATCAACGGCCAGCTCCCACTGGTACCAGTTATTTTTGGTATTATTGCCTTCTACTTGGTGTGCTGCGGTGGCGGTTCCCCAGGCAAAATTTCTTGGGAAATATATCTCATTCTTATCAATAGCGTTCCAGTCCCACTCAATTTCTGGTTCAGAAATGGAATAATACATTACAGGAATAATCCATACGACCAGCAGCAGGCTGGTAATGGTTAGAAGTGCTGTTCTTTTAGTGCTTTTCAGATCGAAAAACCCTGATCCTGCATCCACTGGTCATTGGGGAATTTGGTCATATAATTGCGAATCCCGTCCGGGAGCAAAACAAGACATTTCTGATTTTGGCTCAGATCTGATGCTGTTTTGAGAGCCGCTACCATTGCTGCCCCAGAAGATCCACCGCAGAGCAGTCCTTCTTCACGAATGAGCCTTCGGGCCATGGAGAAGGATTCTTCATCTTCAGTTTTAATATATCGGTCAATAAGGGAATTATCTAGTACGTCTGGGAAAAAATCGTAGCCGATGCCTTCCACAAGATAGGAAGATACTTCTGTGCCACCGCCCAATATAGACCCCACTGGATCCACACCAATTATTATGATACCGGATATTTCTTCTTTCAGCCTTTTAGCCACACCGGTGATTGTTCCGCCTGTGCCCACGGACATCACCACCATGTCCAGGCTTGTTCCAAAATCGTCCAATATCTCCTGCGCGGTATGATCATAGTGGGCGTTCGGGTTGGATGGGTTGGAGTACTGGTCTAGGATATGAGCGTTGGGGATTTCCTTTTGCAGTTTTTTAGCAACTTCGATATGGCTTTCTGGATCGTTCCAAGCTGCTTCCGTTGGTGTGCGTACAATCTCTGCACCAAGGGCTTCTAGGGTGATCTGTTTTTCCTTGCTCATTTTCTCCGGCATGGTGATGATACAGCGGTAGCCCCGTACCGCTGCTGCTAGAGCCATACCCTGTCCGGTATTTCCTGATGTTGGTTCAATAAGGGTATCACCGGGTTTTATGCGTCCAGAAGCTTCCGCGTCCGCTACCATTTTCCAGCCAATGCGGTCCTTCACGGATCCACCAGGATTTAAATATTCACATTTTGCAAATAATGAGCAGTTAAGATCACTTCCGATCTTATGGATTTTAATAACCGGTGTAGAACCAATGGTATCTAAAATTGAATCGTAGATCATTTGAATTCCTCTGAAAAAGTTTTCTAATAAAATAAATTACTGGAAATAAATTACATGATATATATTGATCTAAACATGGAAAACATCGTTGAGTAATACTTCCAATAAATTAGTGGGCCCTTACATGGTTAACCTACGAAATACATTCAATGAGATTGCCGGGGCTGATAAACTTATTGACCGCAATGAGTTTAAGCAGGGGTTGGGAATTCGGGATGATCGATTATCCAATCGGCTTTTTGATATCTTCGATTCGGACCATAACGGTTATATTGATTCTGCTGAATTTATGTCTGCCATCGAATCGATTATAAACGGGGATGAAGAGGATAAGATCCGGTTTGCCTTTAATATTCACGATGTTGATGACAGCGGATATATTGATCGAAGTGAACTTCGGGTATTGATTGAACAGAGTTTTATTGAGAACAACCTGGATTTTGATGATTTCCAGTTGGATTTTCTGGTGGATGAATTTTTCAGTCGCGGTGATACTGATAAAAGTGGAACCATCGATTTTAATGAATTTCTAGAGATTGCCCGGCAATATCCAGATTTTATTACCGGCTTTGCTGTAAACCCCATTTCCTGGTTGAACCCGGATCGGTATGATGAAAATATTGATCAGGTTGATGAGATAATAAAAACAGATACTTCCTTACAGGTTCAGAACCTTGGGGCTATTGAATGGCTTCTAATACCACGTATGATATATATGTATAATATGTTGCTTAACCGCAAGAAAAACCGATCCTTTGTTGACCTGGAAGCAATTCATCTTTTACCTTCACGAGTCATGGAACTTGTGATTAGACCGCCGGAGAATTTCATGTTTTTACCAGGAGACTATCTTTACATCAATTGTCCACCAATCTCGAAAATGAAATGGTATCCATTTACTATTATTCGTAGAGATAATGACGGTAACCTGATACTACATGTAAAATCAAACAATAGCTGGACACAGACTCTGTATGATGATACTATTGACGCCATTAAGAAATCGGGTACCGTAGGATGGATTCTGCGCATTGATGGCCCCTATGGATCTTCTACCAATCGTATTCTGCGCTCGGAGCATCCTATTCTTGTTGGGGCAGGACACGGTGTGACAAAACTAGCACCTATTCTCCAGGATATTGCAATGCGTTACCAGGATGATGATCAGGATTTAGCATTCGATAAGATTCACCTTTACTGGCTGATCGCAGATGATATGTATTTTGAATGGTTTATTAAACTGCTCCAAGAGATTGAATTTATAGGAGACACCAAGTTTTTTCATTATCATATATATTTCATAGATAAAAACCCTCTGGCACTGAAGGAAAAACTTTTATACCTGAAGACAGATATTTTGAATGGTAAGACAGATATTACGCTTTTGGATGACCATGGGGTCAAGACTCATATTGGAATGCCTGAATGGAAAAATGAAATAAGCAGGATAAAGAAAAATACCGGTACCAATAAGGTGGATCTTTTTTACTGCGGTCCAGGTAAACTTAAAGGGAAACTGCAGGAAGAGTGTCTTAAGCAGGATGTTTCCTTCAGTCAGAAAAAATTCTGATTATGAACGATCTAATTTCATAAAAAATAGCTGTTATTATCGGAACAGGTCTAATAATCAGGCAGCTACTGCGCTGCTGGATTCTTTCAGGTGTTCTCGCTCGATTATTATTCCCTGATCAAATTTTATATTGGCTTTCTTAATTCCGGGGTTTTCCAGCATAAATTTTGAAAGTTCAGATAGGATCTCCCGCTGAATAAGCCTTTTAATAGGTCGTGCACCAAATTCGGGTTCATATCCATATTTTATTAAATATTGCTTAATAGAGTCATCTACCATGCAAGAAAGGCCCTGCTGAGCCATGGTTTCGATCAATCGTTTGATATGAATATCAACGATCGTTTTAATGGAATCCCGATTCAGGTCATTGAAATGAATAATATCATCGATGCGATTTCTAAGCTCTGGTTTTAGGTACGTGCTAACCTTTTGCTGAGATAAATTGGTGGTCATAATGATAATGGTATTTTTAAAATTAATTGTCCTACCTTTTGAATCTGTAAGCCGACCGTCGTCCAGCACTTGAAGCAGGAAATTAAGTACAGCGGGATGAGCTTTTTCAATTTCATCGAACAAGATTACCGAATAGGGTCGCCGCCTGACCTTTTCGGTCAAATTTCCACCTTCATCATACCCGACATATCCGGGCGGGGAACCAATGAGTTTGGCAACAGAATGCTGTTCCATTAGTTCACTCATATCGATCCGGATCAATGCTTTTTCATCGTCAAAAAGTGCTTCCGAGATCGTTTTTACCAGTTCAGTTTTACCTACCCCCGTTTTCCCCATGAAGAGGAAGGATCCCAATGGCTTATCCTTATCGGAGACTCCTAGTTTTGACATGCGGATAACGTCAGCAGTTTTCTTTAATGCTTCTTCTTGGCCAACAACACGATTACGAAATACTGACTCCAGGTTAAGTAGTTTTTCCTTTTCACCTTCCAGCATCTTTTGAACTGGAATTCCCGTCCATTTGGAGACCACTTCTGCGATATCATTGGTGCGAACATCAAGTTTTACAAATTGTGATTCTTCAAGATTTTGTGTCAATGTTTCAATATTTTTTTCCAGGTCCGGAATGGTGTCATATTGAATTTTAGACGCTGCTGCAAAATTTCCGTCCCGGAAATGATTTTCCATTTTGAATTTATTAATTTCCAATTCTTCCTTTATCTTTGAGATTCGGGAAACAGTTTGTTTTTCATTTTCCCAGATCTGGACATACTGATCCAGTTTTTTTCGCATTACAACGATTTGTTTTTTGCATTTGATTAGTCTCTCCTGGGATGTAGGCTCTTTCTCTTTTTTTAACGCTTCCCTTTCTACTTCATACTGGATCAGTTTCCGGTTCAAATCATCAATCAGCTCTGGCGCTGAATTCATTTCCATGCGGAGCTTTGACGCTGCCTCATCAATTAGGTCCACTGCTTTATCAGGTAAAAAACGGTCTGAAATATATCGCTCCGATAGTGTGGCTGCAGATATTAGGGCCGAATCGCGGATATTCAGCCGATGGTGGACTTCGTATTTTTCCTTTATCCCCCTTAAAATGGTAATGGTATCTTCCAAAGAAGGTTCCTGGATATAGACATGTTGGAACCGTCTTTCCAAGGCTGCGTCCGGTTCAACATACTTTTGGTATTCATTAAGGGTTGTAGCGCCAATCACCTTAAGGGTGCCATGTGCAAGTTCGGGTTTAATAATATTTGCCACATCCAACTGTCCCTGACCCCCGGCACCTACTATCATATGAATTTCATCAATAAAAATAATAATTTCTCCATCTTTATCCTTGACTGCTTGAATAAAATTTTTCAAGCGCTCTTCAAACTGCCCTTTGTACATGGCGCCTGCCACCATGGCTGGAAGATCCATAGAAATCAACTGTTTTCCCTTGACATTTTCTGGTATGTCACCTTCGATGATTCTTTTGGCAAGCCCTTCCACTACTGTTGTTTTACCCGTTCCAGGTTCACCTATTAATACTGGATTATTCTTTTTCCTCCGAGATATTATCTGAATGATTCGCCTGATTTCATCTTCTCGGCCTATTACTGGGTCTATTTTACCTGCTTTAGCGAGGTCTGTAAGGTTTAGGCCATATTCCTTTATAGGATCTATACCTGAATCTTGATTTTGCGGTTGCTGTTGATTCATAATTATGCTATCCTTTGATTTATATTAAAAAGGGGCTCAAACGAGCCCCTTTTATATTCATCGTTGATCTTAACTGATCTTGATCTCTCTTTCTTTGGGAAGAACTTCTTCGTGCTTGGGTAGAGTGATTGCCAGAATACCATTCTTAAAGGATGCGGAAACATCATCTTCTTTCACAGTCTCTGGGAGGTTGAAAGATCGGCTGAAAGAACCGTAATGGCGTTCCCGGTAATGGTAATGGTCTTTCTCTGAATCGTTTACTGTCTTTCTTTCTCCGCTGATGGTTAAGATATTATTAGTAATATTAACCTTGACATCTTTCTTGGTAAGTCCCGGTATATCAGCAGTTATATTGTAGTATTCATCTTTCTCTTCCACATCAACTGCTGGTGCCCACTGTCTTAGATCTCTAACTGGGAAATTCCAGTCGTCGTTAAAAGCATTACGAACTATGCTGTCCATATCTTCAAAGATCGATTTTCTTCTTGGTGTCCATTTTACTAAAGTCATTGTTGACTCCTTTGTTGTTTTTAAAATTCAACCTAATCATACAATTGCAGTGCCAAAAGGTAATATATGAAAAAATACCAATAATATAAGTCAATATGGCGTACCTTAGCATATATTACGCCCTATAGTATGTCATATATGCTCACAATGGTAATTTATTAATCAAAATCTGCTTTTTCGTTTCATTATAAAAAAATCATTTTCAAGACTAATTTCAGGTACAAAAATTTTATTTCTAACGATAAACAATTAAGTTGGAGCTATGAAAATAAATATTGATTTAAAAAGCTTGCTCAGTGCGGTGGATGTGCCGGCGGAGTGGGTTGGTTTAAGAGAAGTGTTTGAAGCAGAAACCCCACGCATGATTCGCGATGGAGTACCTGTAGCCAATATGCATTATGCTACCCACGGCATTATGGTAGAAGTGTTGGTCAATGGTCAATTTGGCTATTATGGAACACCGGATATGACCTCGTCTGGCATTGGTCGAGCAGCCAAGAAAGCGTATCAACAGGCGAAATTGGCTTCCGGATCTGCTATATATCACTTTGATGAAAGTGCAAGGCCTGCATACACAGGCAGCTATAGTTCCCCCTTTTTAAAGGAGAGGGAATCGTTTTCTGCAGGGAAACTGAATACACTTCTGATGGATGCCTATACTCATCTAAAAGTATCAGACAAAATTGTGAGCGCATCATCCCTTTGCCAGGTAATTGAAATTGCCACAAAGTTCATCAGTTCAAACGGAAGCGATATTAGCCAGGATTTTATGTTGCTGGAGTTTGATCTCCGGGCTACAGCTGCAGATGGGACAAATCAGCAGACCCGTACTTTTGGTGGTATGCGTGGAACCTGTCGTCAAATAGGAATGGAATATTTTGATTCTTACGAGATCATGGCTCAGGCTAGCAAAATCGGTGAGCAGGCCCTGGAACTGTTGACTGCAGGAGAATGCCCTAGCGGGGAAATGGATGTGGTCATTGCCCCGGACCAAATGATGCTCCAAATCCATGAGAGTATTGGTCATGCCCTTGAAGTGGATCGTATCCTAGGTGATGAACGTAATTATGCTGGTTGGAGCTTTGTGAAGCCGGAAGATTTTGGGAAATTGCAGTACGGTTCTAAGATTATGAATGTAACCTTTGATCCTACCGTATCTTCAGAGTTTGCCTCTTATAGTTATGATGACGGCGGCCTGAAAGCTAATAAGGAATACCTGATAAAGGAAGGCATCTTGCTTCGGGGCCTGGGCGCACGGGAAAGCCAGATCCGTTCTGGATTACCAGGTGTAGCAAATTTTCGTTCAAGTGGTTGGAACAGAGCGCCTATTGATCGAATGGCTAACATTAACCTTGAACCTGGCGGATCTAGTTTTGACGATTTGATCTCCCAGGTCAAAAAAGGAGTCTATCTAGAAAGTAACCGCTCTTGGTCAATTGATGACTACCGCAACAAATTCCAGTTTGGTTGCGAATATGGGAAACTGATTGAGAATGGTAAAATGACAGCCACGGTTAAAAATCCCAATTACCGCGGTATTAGTAACCCTTTTTGGAACAGTCTCAAGGCAGTGGGCAATAATGAGACCTTTGGAATATATGGTACACCGAATTGTGGTAAAGGCGAGCCCAATCAGGTTATACGGGTGGGGCATGCATCACCTGCCTGTCTTTTTGAAAATATTCAAGTCTTTGGAGGAATATAATGGAAAAGGTTTTTAACCAATTAGGTGATTTTTTGTTCTCTTTGTTGCAGGCAGAAGAGAATCTGATCCTGTCCTTTTCTGGCGAGAATAGCCAGTTTATCCGTTTTAATAACGCCACTGTTCGCCAGACGGGCTTGGTTGATGACGCAGATCTGAGCCTGAAATTTATTTCCAACAATCGTACCTGCAGCGGTAGTTTTACCGTATCCGGCATTTTTGATGTGGACTCAGCTCGCGGAAAGTCTGAGATTATTCGGATGCGGAATGAAGCTCAGGAGATTCCTGAGGATCCTTATCTGGTATTGCCAGAAAATTCGGGATCCAGCCATGAAATAAAAACAGCAAATGGTTTGGCGTTTGAAGATGCGGTGGAAGCTCTGGTTCCGGCCATGTCTGGAATGGATTTTGTGGGAATTTGGGCGAATGGCAGGATGTTTCGTGGGAATGCTAACAACCTAGGGCAGAAACACTGGTTTGAGACTGAATCATTCTGCCTGGATTTTTCATTGGTTACACCGGAACATCAGATGGTGAAAGGTTCTTTTGCAGGTAGTGACTGGGACCAGAACGAATATGAGGCTTATTTACACAGGTCCCGAAAAAAACTGGCTTTAATGAATAGAAAACCAGTCAAAGTTGAAACAGGTGAATACAGAACCTGGTTTGAGTCTGCGGCTGTGTCCGATTTTCTGGGTATGTTCTCATGGAATGGCATAAGTGAAGCATCCCTAAGGCAGGGATGCAGCGGGTTTGGACATATGCGTCACGATGATGTAAGGCTATCGCAAAAATTTTCTGTGGTGGAAGACTTTTCACCAGGATTTTGTCCTAAATTTAACTCCAATGGTGAAGTTGCACCCGAGCAGCTCAATCTGATAGAAAATGGTGTTCTTAAAAATACATTGGTCAGTTCTAGATCGGCTAAGGAATATGGAGTAAAATCTAATTTTGCTGAAGGTGGGGAATATTTGCGCTCACCAAAAATGAGCCCTGGAAACCTGAACCAAAATAATGTGGTCAAAACCATTGATAAAGGATTGTATCTATCAAATATTCATTATTTGAATTGGAGTGATAATGCAGGTGGACGAATCACAGGGTTGACCCGATACGCTTGTTTCTGGGTTGAAGGTGGAGAAATTGTTGCACCGATCGAGACCATGCGATTTGATGACTCTTTTTACAATTTCTTTGGTGAAAATCTCGTGGAAGTAGAAGATAAAACCAGCGTGAATCCCGAAGTGGAAACCTATGGCGGCCGTTCCTTGGGTGCGACAACCTGTCCAGGTATTTTAGTTGATTCGTTTAAATTAACCCTATAGTCAGATGGAATTATCAGGGATACTGCTTTTTATAATTGGATTTATTCTGGGTGGTGCAGCAGTCTGGTTCCTACGCCAGAAAGAAGTTGAATCGATCAAAGAGAGTCAGGAACAGGTAAAAAATGCTTTTGGAGATCTTTCGAATGAAGTGCTAATTGAAAACCAGAAAAAATTTCTGGAACTTGCCGAAGATAAATTTTCATCCCTTTTAGGAAAGTCGGATGAACAGTTAGGCAAGAAAAAGGAATTGATTGACAGCACTTTGAAAGAAATGAAAACCGATCTAAAGAGCCTTTCTGATAACACAGTGGCCCTCAAATCCCAGATGGAAGAGTCACGGAAAAGTGTAGGAGAACTTTCGGATACCACATCTCAGCTTCGGCAGATTCTCTCCAGCTCCCAAGCCCGCGGACAGTGGGGAGAGCGGATGGTAAAAGATATTCTTGACTTTATAGGGCTTGTTGAAGGGATCAATTATTCCAAACAGGCACAGGTGTCTGAAGGAACTGAACGGCCAGATTTTACCTTTTTTCTTCCTGATGAGAAATCATTGAATATGGATGTAAAATTTCCCCTGACCCATTATGAAAAATATATGGCCGCAAAAAGTGAATCTGAAAAAGAAGCAGAAAAAAAAGCTTTCTTAAAAGATGTCCGCAACCGTGTAAAAGAAGTGTCCAAGCGATCGTATATTGATCCGGAAGGGGGAACGGTAGACTATGTACTTCTGTTTATTCCTAATGAGAGCATATATGCGTTTTTGAACCAGGAAGACCATGAATTGATTGACTTTTCACTTGGAAATAAGATTATGCTTTGTTCACCAGTTACCCTCTATGCTATCCTGTCCCTGATTCGTCAGGCCGTATCTAATTTTGCTATGGAAAAAAAAGCAGGGGAGATGCAGGAACTGGTAGGTGTTTTCAGGAAACAATGGGACAATTTTATTGGCAAGATAGATGCTATGGGTAAAACACTAGTGTCCCTCACAAACCATTATGATGAATTAAAGGGTCCCCGGCTACGGGCTTTGGAAAAACCCATGGATAAGATTGGTGAATTGCAGCTTGGCGGTGATCACAAATTGGAATTGGATGAATGATAATGAATTCCCATAAAATATTAGCTGTGATCCTGTCACAAAAACAGTGGAATATTCGTTTGTTTTCTTTATTCCTGCTTACAGTGGTAATATTTCTATCATCATCTTGTGTAGCGCCTCCGTATCAATCAGACGGGCTTCTCGAGAATATTCCTGCAGTGGTCAATGAACCAGATTATTTTTCCTTATCTATCTTAGGTGACGCATATTCCGAAAGTGAAACCTGGGATCTGAATTTTTCAGCTAATGAGACCGATGTTGTCCTTACAACACTAGCGCTTAAGGATGTTAATGTAAAAGCAACTGATTCTACATATTTCCAGGTGTTGCTTGCAGAAGGGGATACGATTTTAAGTATTCTTATCCAATCGGATTTGGTCTGGTCCAGTTTAGATTCCATAGCAAAAATTGGTGTCCCTGCTGTTGCTAGCTTTGATTGTTCGAATTTCACCGGCCGGCTTGAATATCAATTGCTAAAAAATAATAACTGATGAGATTTCGGTAAATAGAACATCATGAAAAAATATTTATTTGGATAAAAAAAGACTTTTATGTGATGGAGACAGATAAATTCCGCCAAACTTGGAAAATGGTCATTCTGAAATAGAAATTATCTAATTATTAAAAACCCTGCATTTTTGCAAGGTTTTTTATTCCTCCCAGGCTGGGCAGACCAGATCTTTATAATCACACCAGTCGCAGTGACGGCCTTTGGATGGGGTAAATTCACGGTTTCGGATGCCTGCCGCTACATCTATGATTTTTTCTTTTGTTTTCCCGATTTGTTCTGAAGTAAAAGAATGACTCCGTAATGGCTTTTCTTCATCCCGCAGAAAAAAAAGAGCGGCGGATGCAGGAAGACCACCAATTTCAGGATCATCAAGCTGTTCCAGATACATAGAATAGATGGCTAATTGTAGGTTTGATTTGGCGGTCGTAAATGTCTTGCTGGTTTTATAATCCACTATTCGGGTGCCGGATTCCATCTGGTCAATTCGGTCGATTGCTCCACGAATTGCAATGGAATCCATCTCAAAGGAGAATTTCTCTTCCCGTTTGATAACCTTTGGAGGTTCCTGCCTAATATGCTCTGTGTATCGTATCAGCATTTCCTGTCCCTGTTCCTTGAATTTTTCTTCTCTGACGGCATAATCGAATTCACCTTCTTTCCATTCTTCATCCAGTAGCTTCAGGATTCGCTCTTGGGAGAGTTCCTTACCTGGAGCGTGAAACCGTTGCAGGACACGGTGAATGATATTGCCAAATACCAGTTCTGGCTTGCTGGCCGTTTGTGGTATCCCGTCTAAACGTCCAAAGCGGAATTTAAGGGGGCATGTTTCGTAGGTTTCAATAGCGCTGGCGGAAAGATTTATTTGTTCAGGTATTTCCGGTTTGTATTCTTTAGACAGGTCACTTTTCAGTTTCTGTTCCCAGTCAGAATTGCCCAGATTGATATGATTGCCTTTTTCATGCTGTTTAATAAATGCCAATGCATCTGAGAACTGTTTTACCTTCACGTATTCTTCACGGGATAGTGCTTTCTGTAAATACTGTTCGTATTTGATCTTTAAGGCTGAATAGGATTTGATGGGGGTTCCGGGGTTGGTCATAGGCTGGTCCTCCATTAGGGTTTCCGGGAGTTCTTTAATGAATTTTGATGTGGCTTTTTTTGGTGCCAAAATATAGAGTCTGTCCTGGGCGCGGGTTACGGCAACGTAAAACAGGCGACGCTCTTCTTGGTAGTGATGCTCTCTGGGGGTCAGGTCTGTCGCCTGCGTGTAGCGCAGCCATTCATCTGGCGGCCGGCTGACGCGCTTATCTGCAGTGAAATTCAAGGGAAAACTAGCGCTACGCTGAAAGGGCAGGAATACAACTGGGAATTCGGCTCCTTTCGCACCGTGGACAGTGTTGATGATCACGCCTGTAGGATTTCGATAAACGAGCGGTGTAAGTGAAGGAAGACCCCCTGATCTTACGACTGCTTCAAGGTAGATATTAAAAGCGGCCAAACTGTCATTATTTTTATTCCTACGTGTGAAATTCTGAGCTCTTTTTAACAGATCACCTACATTGAGTAACTCAAAATGATCATCCAGTGAATAGCGCTGAGCGTGGGATTTTAATATGTTCATATTTTCACATATTGCCCAGACAATTTCACCAGCGGACTTCTTTTGGACGATTCCCTTGAGTTCATTAACAAAATCCATAATATTTTTTAGCAGCGGATATTGTTTATGGATATGTTTATTTTTAAAAATAAGGTCAAACCGTAGGGCGTTATCTTTGGTATCGAACGCAGAGAATATTTTATGCGCAGCCTTATAACCGCATTTCTGCTCAATTATTCGAAAAAAAGCAATGTTTCTGTATAATCCATCGCTTATGACCTGACACCAGGCAATAATATCTCTAACCAGAGATACACTGAAAAACCCTTGCCGAGGTGCTTGCACCGGGATACCCGCCTGGCATAGGGCATTTACAACAGCACGACTCTGGGAATGGGTCCTGCACAGGATTGCAATATCATTATAGGAAGTACCGCCTTCAGATAACTGCTGAATCTCCCGGATCATAAATTCAATTTGTTCCTGTTTCTCGCCCCAGAACCGTATAGGCAGTGTGCCCACTGGTTTTAATATGGACTGCAGGACCTTTTCCGTGCGGTCCAAATTTTTCTCTATGGTACGGTTTGCCAGGTCCAGGATTGGCTGTGTGGAGCGAAAATTCTCTTCCAATGTAATTGCTTTGAATCCAGGATGGGATCCATATCGATCCTTGAATGCCTGGATATTGTACGAGTTGGCACCCCGAAAACTATAGATCACCTGGTCATCATCGCCAACAACGGTGATAAATTTTCGATCTCCTGCGATCAGGCCCATAAACTCATTCAAGGAAAAATTATTATCTTGGAATTCGTCTACTATGATATGGCGATATTGATTCTGGATCTGTTTTTGAATTGTTTTATCAGTTGCCAGCAGTTTATAAGCGCTTAGGATCATATCACCGTAATCCATCAGGTTGTATTTGGCTTTCCATTGCTGGAACAAGGGGTAGATACGTTGTAGATCCTTTAATTGTTTGGCGAACTCTTCTGTAATAGGTCCATCATTGGTCCTAGGAAGAATCTCCATTATTTCTGGAACGATTAGCTCATCCCGGATACGGTTGAAAAAAGGGATGAAACTCTGGGTAACTGCCTTTTGTGGATCCAGAGGGAATTCATCAGATGAAAAGGGCTCTAACTCGTCGAAGCGTTCCAAAAGCATGTGTATTGCTTCACTTTGATCCAGTAATTGTGGTGCAGAATCGGGGCTATATTCTTTGATGATGCGATAGCAGAATGAATGGAAGGTGCATACTGTCATACGCTGTGCGGGCTTCCCTACGCGCTTGATGATTCGTGATTGTAGTTCCTGAGCCGCCTTTTCCGTATAGGTAATTGTTAAAATATGACTGGGGTCAATTTGATAATGTTCAATGTGATAGACGATGCGATTTTCCAATGTAAATGTTTTTCCGGTACCAGCACCTGCCAAGATCATGAGAGGTCCCGGTGGATGGGATATCGCTTTTTGCTGTTTGACATTCGGACGCAATGTTTTTTTAGTTGATGCCATAGGAAAAATTGGGGTTATTTGATGATAAATCTCTAATATTCATTAAAAAGTTTTTAACCTTTCAGGTTTTTCTACGTCCAACTATGCAAAATAACATGCCCAGTGACCATGAACTCATACATAAATTCCAGAAAGGTGATCAAGAAGCATTCGATGAAATTGTTAGGAGACATCTGCCCAACGTTATGGGCTTTTTTATCAACATTACACGGGATGAAATGGCAGCCGAGGATTTGGCACAGGATATATTCTATAAATTATACAAACACCTTAAACGATTTCGTTTTGAATCGGCGTTTACAACCTACCTATACCGGATCAACATCAATACAGCAAATAGTTGGATCACAAGAAATAAATGGAGAAACCTTCTCCATCTGGACCAGGCGCTGGACTACGGTGAAAAAGATAATAGACTTGAGCACGAATGGACAAAAGAAGAATTATGGGATGCCATTAAACGATTGCCCAGAAAACAGCGGACCGTGGTAATGATGCGCGTTTCTCAGGAATTGTCCTACAGGGAAATTTCCCAGGTGACAGGAATGTCGGAAGGAACTGCCAAGGTGAATTTTCACCATGCCTTAAAAACATTAAAAAAATGGTTCTCCAATGATTGATTTTGAAGATAAACTGATGCTGTTGGGCAAGGTCGATAAACAGGATACCGATCCGGATAATTTCCTGGAAGCATTCCACGGTTTTCGACGGGAACGGGAAAAAGACCAGTCCCGCATGATATCAGGAATGGGTGCGGCCATGTTTATCTTCCTCCTAGGAATATTAACGACAATGCATTTGTCTAATCAAAGTCAAGATATAATGTATATGACTCAATACAGTACTGAATCCAGTTTATTCGATACGGAATTATGGGATCTGGAAACGGATGTTTCGCCGGAGCATCAATTAACGTACGTGGATGATATTACCCTTTTTCTGCTTGAGGAAGATGACTTTTGGGAAACGATGGACCTGATAAACGATATTGACACCTACAATGAAACCAATAAAGAGGAAACACTATGAAAACACTATTTATCACCTGCGCTCTTGCACTGAGCATCCCTTATGCACAGGAATATGATATGATGGATCAGGATGAAATGGGTCATGATGATGGTGAACGCCGCCAGCGGATGGAATCCATGATGATCTGGCGACTTACAGAAGAATTGGATTTGAAGACGGAACAGGCGGAGAAATTTTTTCCTAGATTTCGCGAGCACCGTAAAAGTCTGGATGAAATACGCAACCAGGAAAGAGAGATTGGAAAAACCTTAAGAGGAAAACTGAAGGATGAAAGCCTGAATAAATCAGAAGTTACCACCGCTTTGAAAAAGATCACCAGCCTGCGTAAAAACCAGGCTGATCTGGAAGAAAAATTTATATTAGGAATGGATGATCTTTTGGATGTGGTGCAGATCACTAAACTGGGTATGTTCAAACAGAATATGATAAGGGAAATGGGCGGTGAAATGAGAAAACGTGGTAATAAAAAAATGAAAATGAAAAAAATGAAAAAAATGAATCGTCAGCGTGGTAAGCGTGGCTTTTGGAATTAAATAAGATATTGAGGAGAGAGTTATGAAATATATTTATATCATTCCAATTATATTGCTGTTGGTATTCTCATCATGTGAAAATGCAAATAATAGTATACCGCTGGATGAAAGTACACTACTTGCTCTATTAGATGCAGATGACGCAGTTGGTATGGATGGGTTTGACTCAGGCGGAGACATGGATTTAGACCATGATGTAGGCCTGGAAATGGGCGGTCTGGGCCGTGTATTAAGCGATACGTTGTCCTTTGGAGAAGGATACCGGATCAGGTACGGACGCCGTCTTCTCGACCGGGATAGAACAGTAGAATTTGAAACAGGCGAAGACACGGCCATTGGCCTTGTCACCCACACGATTATAGGTGAATTCATCGTAAAGGCTATTGACACATCCAATCATGAGCAGATCGATTCCCTGAGTTTCACTAAGGAGTTTTCATCTGTTTTTAGAAGGAAAGTCAGGTTTGTAAAAGTAGATGATCCAAGCAATCCTGATGGGTACCGCTGGAAGATTAACGCATTGACACCCATGATCGGTGGATCTGGAGATAAGGTTTTTATTACAAATCTGTCGTTCCATGCTGTGACAAGCGATCTTGAAGTGGGCGAACAGCTTTATTCTTTTGCAGCGGATGAATTGGGTGATCTGTATATAGATCGAGAATCCTTGCCCACGTTTATGGCATTCAATGGGGTCGTAGCTTATGCAGATGTGACCAACTCAGAGCCGGAATATACAATGGAGAGTACAGGTGTTGGCGAGTGGGTATTTCTGAATTATGGCCGGAACCGTTTCCAGAGAGGTCGACGGCATCTCCATGACTCAGGAATATTCTTTGATCAGACTATGAATGATAATACCCATACCGGGCTTATGAGAGTTCATGGACCAGGTCCTGAACAGGTAAGGGGTATTTTTCGTTCCTTCACTGAAGTTATTGATTTGGCTACTGTTTTTGTATCTGATGGTGGGTTCAATATCAGCGTCTGGTCTATACCATATAGAGTAGTAAGACCTTAACATTTTCAATAAAGATGGCAGAATTAATCATAGTATTTAGAGAAGTTTTAGAAGCATCCTTAATAGTGGGAATACTCTATACTTATTTGATGAAGACAGGGCAAACAGCCGCTATTATCAAACTTTGGCAGGGAGTATTATCAGCACTTGCGGTTAGTCTATTGGGATCGCTTTTATTTCAAAAGCTTGCAGGAGGGTTTCAGGGGCAGGCAGAAAAACTATTTGAAGGATTTGTAATGATCATTGCTGCAATAGTATTGGGTACTATGATTGTTTGGATGGCAAAGAATAGAAATATTGCTGATGATTTAAAGGCAAAAGCAGATCATGCTCTCAATAGTGAAAAATTAGGTTATGGTATTTTCACATTGGCATTTATATCTGTTTTCCGTGAAGGAATAGAAACTATTTTATTTTTATATGGTGTGATGATGAAACAAGGCGGACTAAATGTCACGCTATCTTTTATTGGCGCAGGTTTGGGTATTGGTCTTGGTTATATGATTTTTATACAAGGGAAAAACGTTCCTCTTAAAACATTTTTCAATGTTAGTTCAGTATTATTGATTTTTGTTGCTGCCGGAATGATGGCCTATGGAATTCATGAATTAGAATCAGTAGGAATAATTCCTGACTATGGTCGTATATGGGATATTAATCCGCCCAAATTACCAGATGGTACTTATCCCTTGATGCATGATAAAGGATACGTAGGAGGTTTGTTAAAAGGACTTTTTGGGTATAATGGAGATCCTAGCGGCATAGAGATTCTTGCTTGGTTGATTACAGTTTCTGGATTGGGATTTATGTGGAGAAACGTTTCTACGAATTAAAAAATGAAAAAAGTCATTCTTAGGTATATTATAATTACTTTATTGTTTATGGCGGTTAGTTGTGAAGATGATCCTATCCTTGATCCTGAAACAGGATAATAAAATATTGGTAGGGTTTTTCTTTACAGATATAGCCACAATTCCCGGTAACTTTTAATCCGTGTTATATGTTCTAATTGTATCATAGTAATCTTTATGGAAACTTATAATTTCAGTGCTGGACCTGCCTGTTTACCTAAGAAAGTGTTGGTAGCGGCAGGTGATGCTGCAAAACAATTCCGTGATACGGGTATGAGTATTATGGAAATGAGCCACCGTTCAAAGACTGTGATGTCGCTGTTTGAAGAGATCACGTTCAGAATAAAAACTTTATTGGACATACCCTCTAATTACCATGTACTCTGGCTCCAGGGTGGTGCTTCTACACAGTTCTCCATGGTACCGCTAAATGTGTTGCCAGATGGTAGTTGTGCGGATTATATAGATACAGGAGTATGGTCTGCCAGAGCTATTTCAGAGTGCAGTAAAATCGGAAAAGCTAATGTGATTGGTAGTTCCAAGGATGATACGTATACATTTATTCCAAAAGAATGCCCCCAGAACAAAGAATCAATATATTTACATATCACTAGTAATAACACAATATACGGAACTCAGTATAAAGTAAATCCGGAAGTATTAAACCCAGATGGATTTTTGGTAGCGGATATGTCATCTGATATACTATCAAAACCAATTAATGTTTCTCAATTTGGACTCATATACGCCGGTTCGCAGAAAAATATGGGACCGGCAGGGGTGACACTTGTAATCATAAGAGATGATTTGATAGGAAAGAATTATAGGTCACTGCCCACCATGTTGAACTATGAGACCCATGTCATAAAAGATTCCATGTTTAATACACCTCCTGTATTTGCCGTTTTTGTGGTTAATGAAACCCTTAAATGGATTCAAGATCTGGGTGGTTTGGATGCTATGGCGGTGATCAATAGGAAAAAAGCAGAGAAACTATACGCCGAGATTAAGCGTAACTCTTTATTTACTAGTCCTGTTGCTGAGGAGGATCGTTCCCTGATGAATATTCCATTTGTATTTTCGAAACCAGGGTTGGATGATCAGTCATTCATTACTTTTTGCGAACAGCGAAGATTAATGACTCTCAAAGGTCATCGATCAGTGGGAGGCTTTCGGGCTTCAATCTATAATTCTATGCCAGAAGCAGGCGTCGAAAAATTGATCAATACCATGCAGGATTATGAAAAGGAGAAAACCTGATTATTTACTTATTATTCCTTCTTTTTCTAGTTTATCCAGCTTGGGTTTGATGACGAAAATGCAGTAAGGCTGATTCGGATTATCATCATAGTAATTATTGTGATAATCCTCTGCATCTGAATAATTATTTAGTTTTATGATCTCAGTAATGATTGGATCCAGCCAATAATCTGCTGCATCGGCATCTATTTTAGATTTTTCAGCCAGTCTTTTTTGTTCATGAGAATGATAGAAAATGACAGACCTGTATTGTGTACCCACGTCATTACCCTGCCTGTTTAGGGTAGTGGGGTTGTGTGCCTGCCAGAACACATTAAGTAACTGTTCGTAACTGACCTTATTCGATTCAAATTCAATGCGGGCAACTTCGGCATGTCCTGTTGACCCGCTGCAAACTTCTTTATAGGTTGGATTTTTTGTAATACCACCGGCATAACCTGGTTGCACAGAGAGTACACCTTCAACACGCTGAAATACAGCCTCAATACACCAAAAGCAACCACCTCCAAAGGTAGCGAATTGAATATTATTCATTTTCTGATTGCCTGTAAGGTTGGATATAAGAAGAAAACATATGAAAATGTTAAGTATTATTTGGCCCAATGGAAACGGTCCTTTGGAAATAGAATCTGATCGGATTGATGCCAGCCACCCCGAGCCTCTTTTATTATTAGCTTAGATTTGGAAGGATTATTATATCTAGAATTTATAGGAGGAACAACATTCAGGAAAAATTCACCTGTCTCTAGTACCTGGAAAGCATATTTTCCATCTGACCCGGTGATACGTTTATTTAAACTTATACCTATAATGCTTACTTCTGCTCCCATTACAGGTTTATCTGTTACTGCATCCATAACCTTACCAAAAACTATAGTAGGTTCTAAAAGGTTCTCATCCAAATACCGTGGAAGACCGCTATTATCAAACAGAGGTTCAGGCAAGTAACCACTAAGGATTGCAAGTAGGTTTTCATACATTCCGTCCTGGGGTACGTAACAAAGTAAAGGGTTTATTTCTTGGCCATTTATAGAGATGAGAAGATCACCCTGCGGAGATTTATCGGTGCTTACTTCATTAATTATGATCCGGGAAGCTTTGTAGTCAGAGGCAATGGAATTACTTTCTAAATAGTAATAAATGTTACCTTCCCAGAAAAATGTTTTTGCCCGTGATGCCACAGTTCCTTTGGAAAACACTTTGGGTTTTTCACTTTCAGGAATAGGATCCAATGAAATATCTAGGTTCATAATACCCTGCTCATCTAAATGATTTTCATTCAGGATAATCATTTTAGTTTCAAAATCGTAGGATGTAAATCTAATTCGTGGTCGCCAAAGATATCCTACAGGATCCATATAATAATTTCCTTTATGATCTGTATAGGTCGAATCTTTGGGTTCATTATTTCCACTTAGAATCTCTACTTTTATTGCATAGATTGGATTATCATTCAAAGAATTGAACACAGTCCCGCTAGATTTATTTATTTGTAATTCTATTCTATCTTTGGGTTGCGCAAAAAGGATAGATCCTAATAGAAGGATCTGGGTTAGAATGATTCTGGTACGTGGGTTGTCAAACAGAGTTAAAAGTGGGTAAGAAAAATCTTGATCGCTTTTCATTGGTCAAAATTACATGCAGAATTAAGACCGTAAAATTGAATTCTTTGCGTGATTATCAGGATAATTATACTATAATTTTTATCATGGAATGGCATCAATTACGAAGAGCAGATTTCGATTATTGGACAAGGATGAGTTCCCGGTGGCGTGATATGGATGCTCTGGGTCATATAAATCATGCCGCTTATCTGACCTATATGGAATCTTCCAGGGTGGATGTTTATTATGAATTAGGTTATGGGGGCATTCGCAAAGAAGAGCAGGAGAGTACTATATTGGGAGCTATGGAAGTTAACTATCATCATCAAGCTACTCATCCGATCAAATTAGAAATCGGTCACAGAATTTCCCGCGTTGGGGGTAAAAGTTTTGATTTTATTGCTGGTATTTTTAAGAAAGGTCAGGAACCACCCATTTGTACGGCGCTATTCAAGATGGTTGCTTTTAATTATTATCAAAATCAAGCAATATCGGTTCCAACAAAGATCAAGGAACTCTGCCGGCCAATTGTGCTTTGACTCTATACAATTGTTTACCGGCTAACCTTATTCAGGATAATAAGGTCATTCGTCTGGCCTACGCAAGGGATGCCAGTATGTATCGTTTGGTTCCAGAAGCCGTTGTATATCCCCGATCCTGTCAGGATATAAAATCATTACTGGGATATGCACGCCAGACAAAAACGCCCATTACATTTCGCGCAGGTGGTACATCGCTATCGGGACAATCCATCACTTCAGGAATTATTGCAGAGGTGCTCCATGATTGGTCGCGATTTCAAATACTTGACCGTGGAGATGTTATTCGAATGCAGCCTGGAGTTAATGGGGCCTTTGCCAATAAAATACTATCGCCATACCGAAGGAGAATTGGTCCGGATCCGGCTTCAATCAATTCAGCACGTATTGGTGGTATCGTTTCTAATAATTCATCGGGTATGGTTTGTGGGACAGAATACAATGCTTACCACACCTTGGATAATCTATCTTTTATTCTGGCCAATGGCCATGAATATAATACTGCAGTTAAAAATGAGAATCTTCGTTTTTTGGAAAATGAGCCGGGATTAGCTAAAGGCCTGCTCCTGATCCGGAAAAAAATTCTGGATCATCCGGACCTAGTTCATAAGATTCGTGAGAAATACCGCATAAAAAATACGATCGGGTATTCCATGAATTCTTTTTTAGATCATGAAGATCCTATTGACATATTTTCCCACCTGCTTATCGGTGCTGAGGGGACACTGGCTTTTATTTCAGAAGTAACTCTTAAAACGATCCCAGACCCTCCTGAAAAAGGCACAGGTTTGATATTGTTTCAATCTCCGGAAACTGCCGGGGAGGCGGTTCCATTTTTTAAAGAGCTAGGTGCTTCAGCTGTTGAATTTCTAGATGATCAGTCTCTAAGAACGGCAAAACATTTTGATCAACCACCTTTTGATCCATATAAAATTCTCGATAATTGCACTGGTTTACTGATTGAATTCCAAGAAGATGAACCTAATGATATCCATAGACTTTTGAAAGAAGTGGAACAATATGTCAATGCGGATGCTATGGTTCATGATATAAAGTTGGTTACTGATGAAAAAGACAGGGATACAATCTGGAAGATTCGCAAAGGTCTTTATCCTACACTGGGATCTCTGCGAAGTACCGGTACCAGTGTGATTACAGAAGATATCGCCGTGGATATGGAAAACCTTGCTGCAGCTATCAGTGGTCTTAAGAAAATATTCAAAGATCACGATTTTCATGATGGTGTGATATTTGGACATGCCAAGGATGGCAATCTTCATTTTTTAACATCAATTGACTTGGGAAATCCACAGGGTGAGAAGAATTATGAAGGAATGATGAATGATTTATCAATAATGACTGTGGGTGAGTTCAATGGTTCTTTAAAGGCGGAACACGGTACTGGACGAAATATGGCAGCATTTGTTGAGCAGGAATGGGGTGGCCCTATATTTGAAATTATGTGGCAGATAAAAAAATTGGCAGATCCGCATCATATATTAAACCCGAATGTTTTGCTTACCCGGGATAAAAAACTTCATATGAAAGATCTCAAACCATTACCTCAGATTCATGATGAAGTTGATATGTGTATTGAATGTGGTTTTTGTGAACGGATCTGTCCCAGTGCAGGTTTGACACTGACGCCCCGTCAGCGCATTGCCGTCATGCGCGAAATGAAACTGAATAATTTAAAAGCAGATGAAATGAATGGTTTTCGATATCTTTGGGATCAAACATGTGCTACTGATGGACTTTGTGCCAAAGAGTGTCCTGTCAATATTGATACAGGAAAGATGGTAAAAGCTGAAAGATATCCGATGGATAAGGTTCCCCGAATTGTGCAAGTCATAAGTAACCATTTTAAGTTTACTATCAGTATGATTAATCGTGTTATCAGGATGGCCAATAAAATAGAACAAATCTTGGGCAATAGAATCTTAAACGATATCACACGAAAATGTAACCGTATTATAAGTAGGGATATTCCTACCTGGCCGGTTTCAGGCATAGCTAGGATTAAACCCTTGAAGTTTTCCAATCAGAATCGCCAGTCCGCTGATTTTATTCATTTCCCATCGTGTGTGAATCGGGTTTTTCCTGGAAATAGCTGTGAAGAATCATCGTCATATTTGTTGCATCAGATTAGTAAACATGCAAGGAAAAAGTTAAATGTATTAGATCAATATGAAGATCAATGCTGCGGTATGGCTTTTGATTCACATGGGTACAAGAAAACGGGTAATACACTTAGGAACAATCTTTTGCAAAATATTGCCATTCAATCAGATCACGGAAGAATACCGGTAATTATAGATCTTTCCCCTTGCACGCAATATACTCTATCTGGCGATACAGCCGGTCTGCAGATTATGGATTCAATCACCTTTATGAATCAAATAAAAGAGGATCTTCAGCTATCTAAGATAGCTGCAACTGTATTTGCTCACCAGGTCTGCTCTTCACAGAAAATGGGTAATGGTCAAGACCTGATTGAACTGACAAAGACCTGTTCCAGTAGTGTTGAGTCATCCATGGAAGGGTTTTGCTGCGCAATGGCTGGGGATAGGGGGCTTCGGGTACCGGAACTGTCACGGCATGCTGTGAAAAAATCAACTGATATTTGTGCAGATCTAGGAGTTTCCTCCAGTCGGACATGTGAACTTGCCTTAAAGGAAAATACAGGATTAGAATTTATCAGCATGGAAGAGCTAGTAATGCGTTCAATTACTGATGCAACTTGATTTGATCAATACGGTTTCAGGCTTAATTTTAATGACTCGATTAATTTCAATACTATGAAATCGGTTCTGTTTAATATTCTATTTGTTACTACAATATTTTCTGGTATGCTCCTTGCAGAACCTATCGCGGTTTTGGCTGGAAGTCATGGAGATGTAATGGTCAAGCGTATAGGCAGGGACAGATTTATTGAGAAACCAACACTTGGTGTATCGTTAAATAATGGTGATGCAATAAAAGTGGGACCTCTTTCCTATGCATCTGTTATGTATATCAATGATAAATCGGTTGTCAAATTACGCGAAAATACCCAGTTGCAATTAATGGATACCCAGAATACTCGAACAGTAGATGTAGATTTTGGTACGACGCTGAGCAATGTGATGAAGCAAGGTCGTAGCAAAACATTTAGAGTGCAAACACCGTCGAGCGTGGCTAGTGTAAAAGGCACGGAATTTGCATCTATTGTTGATCCGATCAGCGGGGTTGATCAATTTATTGGAAAATCAGGAAATTTTGATGTAATGAATATGGCCAGCGGCCAGACTGTTTCCGTTGGGCCCGGGCAAAAGGCTGTGAGTAATGCCGTAGGAAACATAGTACAGGCTCCCGCATCTCCAAGTGAATATCCGTCCGATCCTGAAACAACAGCCTACGAGCAGGGACCAAAGCCATCTGAGCGGGAACCGCTCAAAAAATCAACCCAACCAAAACCAAAACAGCCAACCCAGACTCAATTACAGCCGAAAAAATCAATTACACCCCAGGAAAATAAAAAGCCAGAGCCGGAACCAGAAACTCAATCCATCGAGCCCGATCCCAAAAGTGAAAGTGGAAATGTTCCTGAGCCACCAAAAAAACCATTTGGTATGGGTCTGGGGATTGGTTCCGCTACTATAGATGGTGTCCTATATAATCAACTTGCTTTGCGTCCAGAAGTTAATATTGGCAAACTGGGTTTTGGGCTGGATCTGGTCATATACTTGGACAATGAAGGAAATATTCGACCAGATGAATGGGATATTAAGAACGATCCATCCATGTTACTCGATAAAATCCTATATATCCGTTACGGAGATAAAACCGATCCTGCCTGGATAAAATATGGTTCTATTGAGGGTATGACTCTAGGTTATGGTGGACTGATGTCCGGATATTCCAATATGATGGAATTTCCTTCAGTCCGTAGGGTTGGTATTAACACAGGTTTTAATCTAGGTCCTATCAGTGGAGAAATTTTCTTGGCAAATGTGAAAGATTTTTCACGAGGTGGAACCCTAATTGGATTTCGCACTGCGTATACCATTTCAGATGATTTTCCTCTTTCTATTGGCATGAACTATGTTACAGATGCCAATATGTTCTCTGGACTTAAGGACCGGGACAAGGATACCTTTCCGGATTTATTTGACGATTTCCCTGATGACAGTACCTTATGGAATGATACTGATGGTGATGGTTTTCCTGATCCAGGACAAGGAAGCACTGTCCCAGATTCCTTGATCGATATAGATGCGGATGGTGATAATATTATCGATGATAGTGAAACTGCAGATGATATTCTTCTTAAGGCAACGCCATTCAGTCTCCAGGATAACAAAGCAAGTGCTAATGGCTTGACGCTGGATATCGGCTATCCAATACTGCGTGGTAGCATCATCGATCTCACCATTTACGCAGAATATAATACCTTAAGCTTTCCTGCATCCATGGCTGCAGATAGTCTTTCTTTCAACCGTCCACAACGTTCAGGGACAGGACTCTCAATTCCGGGTATACGGTCATCTCTCTTTGGACTGCTTCATCTATCCCTAGAATACCGCGTAATAAATGGTTCATATGTTCCTCAATTCTTTGACCAATCCTATGATTTGAATAGGGTAGTGGCTCAGTCAATTGCAGGCACCACAATTATCCAAACCAAAGATATGTTTGTGTTCTCTGATTCTTCCGAGTCATCTTCGTCCAAAGGTCTATTTGGTTCTGCATCCCTGGACCTGTTTAGTCTGGCAACTTTTTCAGCTTCATACGCCAATATGAAAATGGATACAACGGACTATAAAAGCTTCTATGCCTTTGTAAACCTGAATGCAGAAAATATTCCCAAGTTGAGCACCGCCATGGCTTATTACCAGAGGAATAATGATCATAACCCATTTGATTTTGAAAATCCTAGTGTGAATACGGTCATGGGTTATCGGATTGGATATGAATTAAGTAAAGGAGTAAGCCTTATTTGGGATTTTCGCAAATATTACCGTGATGACGGTACGGGGAAACTGGAGCCCATTAAACAGACAACCATCGAGACATCTTTTAATTTTTAAACTGATCCCGGATGCAAAAATTTATTTTCGTTATCGTATGCAGCGGTTTTCTTGGGGCTCAGGGAGAAGTACAGGTCTTAAGCCCCAGAGTTGGAACCGAGATTGATGTTCACGAAAACAGGTTTTACCGCATATTCCCTGGAGAAGAAGGGTTTGTGAGTGCTCAGATTATCGCAGTTAAGCCCAATGAAATGAGGGTGAAAATAATTAAAGAGATTCGTGGGCGGATGATACAGAAAACTGCAACGTTTACCATGCGTAAATTTGTAGAACTGCAAACGCATGTGAATGGCCAGCCGGAGCTTACGGAAGATGCATTAAATGAATTGTATATGGGAATGCATTTTCTCCAGGCAGCAAAAATTGTTACAGAAATACCAAAACCGCAATTTGTAAAGATTAAACATTCAGGAGGAAATAAACTAAAAGGAACCCTTTTAAACTTCGAAAACCAAGTATTACAGGTTCAGACACCAACCAGCATCGAATTGGTGCCTTTGGATAGTATGGAAGTGATTTCTTACCGAACCAGCATAGGAGATTATCTTTATTTACGACCGTATATTTTTGCCTTGAGTTCTATAGTAGGATTTGGTGGCGGACATATTTATAATATGCAGCGGAAGCCTGAAGCAGATGTTAGATGGTACAACCGTTTTTATGGTATTATAATTGGATTGATTTTTAGTGGCGAAATGTTTGATGCTATCAGTACATTACTGACGCCGAAAGAGACCTTTATTTTGGCTGAAGAGGAATATGAAAGGCTACGAACCCAATAACCGGAGGACATATGCCCCAAAAACCTGACACAGGTGGATCCGAGGATCAAGCGCCAGCGATCGACCCGCAAAAAAAATATTTAATGGATCAATTTGGTTCACTTATGGAAAAAGTGGGCGATGGATTTGGAGTCCCATTACAGGAAGAACTGGTGCGAAGACTTGAACAAACCATTGCGGATTTCCATGAAGAAGTTACAGAATTGCTTGAAACCTTAAAGGATAACTCTGAAAAACGTCATGAAAAATTAAAAGAAATATGGGATAACCAGGACCTTATCATTGATGCTGTTGCCGAAGGAGATGAAGATGGTGGTGTAGCAGCCTCCGAAGAAAGTGATAAAGAATTAAGTGATTGGGAGAAGCGCGTAGAAGGTATGGAAGAAGGCAAAGATGATAAAAAACCAGCTGATGAGGGTGAGAAAAAGAAAGAGAAAAAAGGTTTATTTGGGCGTAAGAAAAAGTAGGGCCAAATTTGGGGGTGAGATTTCACCCCCTTTTTTTTATTGTTTTAAATTCATTTCTGTTTTTGTCAATTAATCGTGCTCAAGAGCATTCAAAAAACCTTGACGAATATTCACCTCTCCGAAAGAGGGTTTATAGTTTTACCAAAATAGATTTCATTACTGCAGAAGGTGAGTTTAATGAATCTATATGTACCTTAGCTATTCCGGATCTGAAAGAGGACAGCCCCCCCTTTGTGGCTATTTATTACAAGCGGGATAATTCCCAATGGTTCACTGAATCTTTGTATCGCAAAAGACTTAGGTTTAGTTTTAAGGATGGGGTGTTAAAACTTGACCAATCTAACTTCTGGGACTGGTTTGAAATATCTGAAATAAAAATTGTTGTGATTTATTGAAGAAATCAATTCTCTCTTCTTGTAAATTAACGATAGGTTAATTTGGAAAAATTTTGGCCGTGCTAGATGGGGAATTAGCGGTGCCCTGTAACCTGCAATCCGCTGTAGCAGGATCGATGCTTGTGCTAAGCTTCTACCGACCTGTTCGGAAGAATTTGGCG
>CAJWLO010000024.1 GCA_913043235.1 uncultured Fidelibacterota bacterium | reverse complement strand
TCCAATCCAAATATTCTTTTATCATCATAACCATCGCGTGGTCATTAACAGCGTACCAAGGTCCTACAGGTTTTCCAGAAATATATTCGCTACCAAAACAAGTATGCACATCCATTTTCATCCATTTTTCTAAATACTTTTTCATCACTTTAGGATCAAGAAGTGAGTGCACCATACCACTTAAATAATAATCCCAAATGAATGTAACCGTCTGCCAGTACCTGGGCATCAATGTATCGTAGGCTCGGCCCATGGATGATATCGGATTATCTCTTCTAAAGTATATAACCCCCATTATCCCCATATGATACAATTTCTCAATTGATTTATTTCCGGTGACCAAAACGGGAAGATTCCCACTATAGGTAGAATCATCAATATCAAAAACTGATTTAATCTCATTATCCCAATATTGTCTATTTCCTTTTAGCAATGTTTTTTTCTTAGAATTCAGTAGATCAAAAATAGTCTGTACTTCTTCAACCTTTTCACCGAGTACAGCAAAATAAAATAATTTTATCTTTTCTCCTGAAGAAATAGAGATCCTTTTAATAATACCAAATCTATTGATGTCATCTACACTACACCCAAGACCTTGAAGAATATGAGCGTCTCCTTTTTTTGATGAATAGATTATTGAATTTCGACTCCTATCAAAGGTTTGGTCATTATTATCTTCCATTGGAGGAATCCAGTTTGCCCAATCTTCAGTATTTTTTGTTATACCACCATTCATTTGAAATTTTATTTCTTTTTTTAAATCAGAAGTAGATTTATTGTATAATGTTAATTTTATCACTACTGCATTCTGATTGGGTATAATAATTGTTTGAGATTTGTACTCGATACCATTTACATCTGCTTTCCTTATTATTCTGTCTGGCCTCCACTTAAAGGAAACTGGGCTCTTGAGCGAAGGGAAATAACGACCATCTATATATAATCCGCATGAACGATTCAGCGAAGTGCCAAATGGGGGGAAATTAATTCCGCGAATACCCATCAGATCATTATCAACCTGCACCACACCACGAAAATTGGTCAATCCTGGTGGATTAAAATGACTATTTAGATCATGAATGAGCTCATCACTTTCGAAATATTTAGTATCTGGTATCATTAACTGCCTTTCCTGATTATTGATTATGTTTTACTACCACCAAACATCAATCCACTTATAAAGTGTTTCTGAAAGGCAATAAAAATTAAAAATACTGGTAAAATCATAATTATTGATAGTGCCATTAATTGTCCCCACTCTGTTTGATATTGCCCAACAAATAGCATTAATCCAAGTGCAAGTGTACCCTTTATCTGATCCGATAGATATATCAGAGGCCCCATAAAATCATTCCAAGTAAATAAAAATGTTAGAATACAAACTGCCGTAACGACAGGTTTAGCCATTGGCAATACAATTTTATAGTAGATTTGTAAATGACTTAAGCCATCCATTTTTGCAGCATCAATTATTTCTCTTGGAATGTTTAAAAAAAACTGACGAAACAGAAAAATATTAAAAGCGCCTCCACCCAGATAAGCTGGTACTATCAATGGATATATGGTGTTTAGCCATCCTAATTGATTATTTATAATAAAAACTGGAATCATGGTTACCTGTAGTGGCAACATCATAGTAAATATAATTAACATAAATACCCTATCCCTTGATTTCCACCTCAAAATAGAAAATGCATACGCAACAAAAGAGCTTGAGATTATGGTACCAATAATTGTAAGGAAACTAATAACTATAGAATTATACATATAACGAAGTAAGGGGATTTTATTCTTGATAACCTGATAATTATTGATAGAAAAGTCGCTATTGAGGGTATTAAGAATATTTAATGTGCTTTCATTAGCTGACAATGAAGTAACAACCATCCAAATTAATGGAACAACAGATATAATTGCTCCAAGGGATAATATAATTCTGGAAAAAATATGAATCACTGCATACCCTCGTAGTAAACATATTTTTTTGATAGTTTAAACTGGAACGCCGTGATAGCGAAGGTAATAATCAATAATAACCATGCTAAAGCTGATGCATACCCCATATTAAAATCCTGGAATGCTTTGTTATAAAGATAAAGATTATAAAACAATGTCGAGTCTAGCGGCCCACCCTTCGTCATTATAAATGCCTCGGTAAATACTTGCATTGATGCTATCACTTCTATAATTGCCCATAGAAAAATAATAGGTGATATCATTGGAAGGGTAATATGAAAAAAGCTTTGAAAACTATTTCCTCCATCCAACCTAAAAGCCTCATATAATTTTGGAGGAATATTCCTTAACCCAGCTAAAAATATTAGCATCCTACCACCACCAACACTCCAGAAACTCATTATTACTAAGGCTGGTTTTGACCAATTTGGATCCTGCAGCCACATTGGACCAGATATACCAAAAAATTTTAGTAGTATATTAAATAGACCTATTTGAGGATTGAAAATCCACATCCATATTACGGATAGAGCAACACCCGAGACTAAAGATGGTATAAAATATGCTGTTCTAAAGATGGATGACCCCTTGGAAACCTGGTTTATTAAAATTGCAAGAATTAGTGATAATATTATATTTGTTGGCACCCTAAAAAGGGTATAAATAAAAGTATTGGTAATCGATTTCCAAAAATATGAGTCATTGAAAAGAATATCATAATAGTTATTAAATCCAATAAACATTGGCAATTGTAGTACATCATAGTGGCATAGGCTATAATAAAATGAAATAATAATAGGATATATTCCATAACCAATAAAACCAATTATCCAGGGAAACAAAAATATTGTTACCAATAATTTTTTATTCATCTAATTTGTTGCTCATATATTTATAATACTCTAAAGCTTTATCTAAACTAGATTGAACATTTTTCTCAGCAGTTTCAAGAATTTCATCGACATCTTTATCACTCATAATAATTCTCTCTTCTGCCATCTTGTATTCTCTCCAAAAAACATCATGAGCTAAAGGTACAATACTAGGAGATTGACCAACTTGAAGCTGATCCATAAAAATATCGTAGTATGGAAATTTGTAATTAATACTATCATAAGCAGCAACTTTATTTGCTGAAAATAAACTCTCATCTGTTTTCACTAAATAGTCCAATTGATTTTCTGTACTGGCTAAAAATTTAATGAACTCCCAAGATTTTTTGGGATCTTTCACTCCTTTGGGAATACCTACCCACCAAACTCCAGCACTGGATACACTTTTTGAGTTTTTATAGCTTGGTATAGGAATAACTTTATAACTAAGTGATGGATTATATTTTTGAATTAGTTTAGGAAACGAATTATCAAGAATCATCATACCAATTTTACCTGATATAAATCCATGCTGTTCAGCAAAACCAAATGAACCCATTAATTGCAATACATTATTAAGACCTATTCCATGGACAAAATCTCTAACCCAGAGAAAACTTTCTTTTACAAATGGCGTATTTAATTTTATATCCTTTCCATTTACAATATATTTTTCTCCTAATTGCCAACCGATTACATTAGAAGTCATAAAATTACCATAGTTCGGTAGAAAACCTGCTCTAATCAGGTTTCCATCATCATCAAATTTGTTTATTCTTCTAGCAATGTCAGTAACATCATCCCACGACTCAGGGATATATTTTATATTTAATTCATTAAAAATATCGGTATTGCAAAAAAATGCAAATGATGATGTATTTATAGGTATTCCATATATCTTATTTTCCCACTTCATCTCATCCCACAGAAACTTGAAAAATTGTGTTGTGTCGTAATTATCTTCTTCAATAAAACTATTAAGAGATATTAATGATTTTCTACTTGCCCATGTTTTCAATGGGGCAAACTGGCTCATTATATCAGGAGGATTTCCACTTAAGATTGCTGTCAAAGTTTTTTTATCATACTCCGTCCATGGTACAGAGACCGTCTGTACTTTAAAATCAGAAATTTTATTAAATAAATCTGAATGTACATAATTATCATTGGTAGCAGATCCCACACTCCAATATACTAAAGTTTTCTCATCGGATGACGTGCACCCATATACAAAAATAAAATAATAGAACCCTAGAATACTAAAAATAATGGGTTTCATCTTGAAATAGTTAACGATAAAATATGTAGATCATTAAATATTTTATTTGGGATTATCAATCCATAGTCGATCGATAAATTGAACCTTTTTAAAGTAGAAATATTATAGAGACCCAAACCGTAAGATGGACCAAATAAATCAGAATCAATTTGATTACCCACACGAAAAAATAATTTTTCAAACAGAGCGTACTCTAAACCAATTACTGAAAAATCTTCATCATCTGTCGGATGAAATACTTCAAGCATTAACTTTAAAGAATTAATTCTTGATTTAAGTATCATATCAGATATGCCAATCCTAAATATTAACGGGGACCTAAATTTCATTTTTATTGGAGTAATATCTGGGCCAAAGTGCTGTAAAATAAAGGCGATTGTTATATCTCGGAAACCAGTTTTATATAAAGAACCAACATCAATCATTAGATTAGTAAACTTGTAATTATCTAATATTTCTTCAACATATTTAAGCTGCAAACCAAGGCTAAGTTTATCAGTAAAACTTCTTGCAA
Source organism: uncultured Fidelibacterota bacterium (assembly GCA_913043235.1). Classification (GTDB taxonomy): domain Bacteria; phylum Fidelibacterota; class Marinisomatia; order Marinisomatales; family UBA1611; genus UBA2134. The sequence continues at coordinate 32,728 of CAJWLO010000024.1, read as the reverse complement.
TAGAAAAGCCAATTAAATTATTCCCTGCTGAAACTTTATCACCGGTACCATTTGGCATGCTTACTGTTGTTCTCTCAAACTGGCGAATAGAGAATGAAGAGAATGTTAACCCTAAATAATAGTTTCTATATTTTTGTATTAAGGAAGCGTTATTAATTTGCGAGTTAGATAGCCATTTGGAGTTTGAAAAAGTAACAGAAGATTTATTAATTCCTGCGATCCCTGCTACATTGGTATTAAGTGTCCTGGATCCAGAATTATAGGTTGCTGTAGCACCACCAAGGCTTGCAGTTAATGCATCAACATTAATTTTTAAAAATTGAAAACCTGCTGAACCAGATTTCGAGAAATCAAATCCATAATCAATCTGAGCGCTTAGGAAAGTTCCAATTAGTGAAAAATACAGTAGAGATCTCATTTTATAATTAGTAAACTTCCTGTAGCGGTACCAACACCCGATTCAACTCCCCAAAAATATATTCCTGGTGATGCAATTAATCTTGAATTAGTCCTTTGATCCCATGATGCATCTCCAACATCTGCAGCATGATCTATTTTTTTTATTAGTTGTCCGCTAGAAGTAAATATTGAAATAGTGCAAGGAGATGGTAAGTTAGTCCATGTTATAGTATTCTCTTGACCAAGAGTCGGTATACCGGACGTAATTGAAAATGGATTTGGGAATACATTTACACTGAGGGTATTTTTCTTTGACTCACTTACCGCTTGCAAGGGCACTTCATTTCTATTAGTAAACCAGCTTTCCCTGCCAGTACTATCAACTGCAGTAATTGAATAATAATATGATACTCCAAGTGATATATTTGAGTCATTATACTGCCATTTATTTATATCGTTATTGTAGTACGCATTTAAATCAAATGTTTTATGTACTCGTATTCGATTCTTAACCACATCATATGGTCCAATGAATTCTTTGTTAGTACGGTAGATAATATATTTTTCAATATCTTTTCTTCCTGTGATAGGATTTACCCAATCATTTTCAACTGGTTCCCATATTAACTTTATAGATTGTTCGGCTGGTGAAGCAATTAATCCAATCTTTGGTGGCGATGGAGGAGGATAATGTGCAAGAATATAATCATTATTAAAGAGGACTCTCGCATTTTGTATCGTCGAAGTAAGAGAATCTAAGCCTTCATTAACATAACGATTCTGAATATTAATCATTTCAGATCCATCTAGATTTATCACATCTCTATAATTAAGCCCATTAACCGCTTCTACAATTGAGATTGAAATAGTTTGCTGGTTTTCAAGTAGGTAAGGTCCAAAAGACATTAAAGCCATTAAATCAATAGTATCACCGGAAGCGGATGCTAGAGAAAGATCATTACCACTAAGTATATTATACAAAGATTGTTCTGTGTTATTGGATAATTGAAACGCCGAATTATGCAGTATGTAGTTGGATAAAAAATAATTCCCCGGTTGTTCTAAACCATTAGATGCAATAGGTGCATCCAGAGCTGCAAAACCTGCAAATCCCGGAGTTAATAGGCTCCCATCCCTCCAGTTACCAACCCCTGAAGTGTAATCAAATGCACCGGTTCCATCGTGCGCATAAATCATTTTATTGGTAGTCGAGATACCCACTACATCATCTGCCCTCGATAGTGCATCATTCCAACCATTATGGTTATTATGATCTTGTAAGCTAGGTCGCAACAGGAAAACACTACCAAAGTAAAAGTCATTTATTGTTTGTGGATTGAGATTAGTGATTTCATAGGTAATTATAATAAAATCATTATAACCCCTGAAGCTCCAAGACCTGCTTATCCTTTTTATACTAATATTTCTTGAAGTTATCCACGAAGCAATAATAGTTTGTTCTGCTTTGGTATGGTTAAAGGAAGGCATTTCAATATAGTTCAATTCTTTTTCCATTTCGTCAAAAACACCAATATCAAATTCATCTGGCCCATTTTTAGAAAGAAAAACGGTCCCATCGATGAATCCACCAGTCCAAACTCCTGCCTTATAGAGATATGATCTTTGATCAAAGGGGCCTCCCATAATTGTTGGGCCTCCAGGCCAATCCATGCTAGGGTTATATTCTCCTAATCTATTCGGGTGCGCACCATGTGTGCCATCATCATTCATAGTATCCCATAGATTACCCCTGTTATGAAGTTCATATTCAGGTGTCCTAATCTGTGAAATACCAATAGAAATAATAAATATGGGTAAAAAATTCTTAAAACGCATATAATAAGCCAAATTCAATTTTTCTTGGTGCATACCAGATAGACCAGCTCATATCATAACCAGCTATATCATTCAAAGTAGGTTCGCCAGTATCTACAAATCTCTCTACAACATTTGGATTAAAACTCGTATCCCCCATCGACTTTATATTTTTAACATTAAAAAGATTATTAACCAACATAAATGCTCTTAGATCTGATCCGAAAATATTGAATCTTTTATCAATTTTTAGATCTGTAAAATGTAGCCCTGGATAACGATGGTTATCATAGGTGGTAGGATTATCATTAATACCAAGATAAGTGAATGTTTGTCCAGATACAAACCTGTACATTAAATTCAATGTTATATCAGATAAAATCCAATTTTGTATTGGGCCAGAAGAAAGATTAAGTCCAGCTTTAAGAATATGTGGTCTACTAAACTGTCTCTCAATTATTAAAGATTTATAAGCAAAGCTATCATACTCATCATACCAAGTAAATGAAGGTGTCCCTGTAGAATCAAAAATAACTTTATGTGGAGATGCTCTCCCTTGCGTAACTCTTGAAAAACTATAGTTTATATTAAAATTGAGGTATGAGCTGAACATACTTCTAAATTCAATTTCAAAACCCCTAGAGTCTCCATAGTCACCATGAAGTGGAGTATCCGTAATGACACTACTACTACTGTTTGTGAAAGGATTCCAACCATAAGAACTTTTATCAAACAAACCAATAACCTGTTCACTCTGATTATAAATATCCCTGTGATATGCAGTCATACTTAAATAAAGAATATCCCGGTAATTATGTTTAAGCCCAATCTCTACCATTATTGTTTTCTGAGGCGGTAGGGGATCCACATTAAGAAAGACTACTCTTTCATGATCTGACCCTACACTAGGAATATGGTTTGGCTCTCTTGCTTCTTCTTTAGCTTTATCATTTTCAAGGATTATTTGCTCCAATAATGGTGTAGGACGGAAATAACGAAAATATCTCATTCTACTAATTGGCGGCATCTGGTAAAAATAACCATAGTTATAATGCAAAAGTGTATTTTCAGTTATTGGGAATGATACTCCGATACGAGGGCTAAACATATTCCATATGGGTAATAATTTTCTTTGTTGCAGTAACACATTTTCAAAGCCATACTTTATTAATCCATTAGAATCAATTTGATCGCCATCAGGATCAAGTGATGAATCATAATCAGGGTTGATAGCTATATTGTATGTTGCAAAATTGTTAAACCAATTAAAGTTTGGGTTAAACCTGTCATAACGAATACCTAAGTTGAGCACCATACTTTCGAATTCCATTTTACCTTGAAGATAAGTAGAAAACTGCTTCGGATGTATTGTCTCATGGAGGTTTCGATCCTGATATTCATTTTTATCGATTGATAAAGCGGTAAAACGATAATCATGAAATTGCTTTATTGTATTATAATTATATTCGAATCCATACTTTAAGTTTAATTGGTAGTTTAATTGCCAATTAAATCTCCCATTTAAAGATATATCACTGGCTTGCTCTTTAGAGTCATAGATTACATTGTATTTATCAAATGGCTCATTTGAAAACTGCGGGTACCTCATAAAACCCCACAGTGTTAGTGCATAATCAGAATATGGTTCCGTTATATTAGATTTATCACTCGGCTTTTGATGGAACAAATGGGAGTAATAGCTCAATTGAATATCATAAAAGAATTTTTCATTTATTGTATGTATCAGATTAGCCGATAAAAATTGATTATTATTTAAAATAGTACTCCCATGACCTCTATAATATTTAGCACTAATTAACCAGTCAGTATTGCTAGTAAATCCATGGTTCTCATTTGCCTGCATAGCAAACAACTTAAATTTTATTCTTTTTGAAATCGGCAAGGATAATGATAGGTTTAGATTCGTCCAAGTACGGGCATCCAATGGCTGTGGAAAAGTATATGCTTCCTGTTTAATCTGACCTGATATTTGGAAGGTCCAATCTTTATTAAAGAAAGGTATCGGTCCGCCAAATGTAAACAATAAATTATGATCAGGCGTGTTTCTATAATCAAATATCTGAGATTTTCTATGGTCAGAGAGCCATAATGGATCAAGATAAGGTTCCCCATAATATACGCTATCTATGGCGCCATCGTAATCAGGATAATATTTAGTATCAATATAATGAGAAAGTGAAGAATCATAATAAAGAAATGCAGTATCTTGATAAAATGTAAATGAAGAATCATTAAAAAATAAACCAACCATATGATCTTTAAATTCTTTTTGTGTTTCAACATCATAAAGATAGTTACCAAAATGTCTCTGACCAGCAGGCGCAAAAGATAATTGCATGCTGCCACTATACTTATTTTCCCCTTCTTTCATGATCACGTTTACAACTCCAGATTGAGCATTACCATATTCCGCAGTAAAACCACCAGAAAGAATTTGAATCTCTTTAATCCCTAAAGAGTTCATATTCATAAATGATCCTCCAGCATCTCTTGCATTAATTGTCAATGATTGAGTTCTCGCGCCATTAATTAACCACATTATTTCTTCCTGGTCACCACCACGAATTGTATATCTAGTTTCACCAGTACCTGACTCACCTGCATGACCTCTCCCTTGAGAAGAAAGTACAGGGATTGGATCAAAAAAAACACCCGCCTGAAGCATAACTGCATCTCTAAGCTCTATCACAGGTAATTTGTTGATCTCGTCAGCATCTAAATATGTTTTACTCGCTGTCTCATCTACCTGGATAATGCTTCTTTTCCCTGAAACAATTATTTCCTCGCCAGCAATTACTGTTTGAACTAATTTTACATTTATAGTAGTTGATAGATTTGATTGTATATTAATTGTCTGTATTATTTTTGGAGAATAACCAATATACTCAAACCTAATATCATATTCTCCTGATGGTATACCCAAAATTGTATAATAGCCATTATCATCTGTAAATGAACCTTTATTAGTGCCTATTAACATAACGTTTACACCCATTAAAGGCATATTTGTATCCTTAGTAAGCACCTGGCCTCTAAGTTTGCCAAAATCACTCGCCTTCACAAAGGTAAAAAAGGAACTAAGTATGAAAACTAAAAAATATTTACCCTGAGACACCGGTATTTATTTCTCTTTTAATAATATTTATATTCCAATTTGTAATCTTTTTTCGAAATTTTGATACTAATTCATTATTATTAAAACTAAGATCATTATCACAAAAATAATCTTTTTGAATATTAAATAGTTTCGATTCATAAGAACTAGGTATCCATTGATAGTGCCACTTATCTGAACGATAAGTATAACCTACACCTCCATCAGACCAAGGATCCCCTTCTATCCTGGTATTTTTTAGATATCCAATAATATTTTTTCGAACAAACTTAGTATTGCCATCAATTACATTCTTTATTGATTTTCCTATTAGGTAAGATGGCTTCGGGATCCCAGCATAATCAAGTATGGTTGTAAAAACATCTATGGTTGAAACAAGAGAATTAATTCTTTTGCCTGCTTCAATCTCTTTTCCGTAATTAAAAATTATTGGAGTCCTAAACCCAAAATCGTATAAAGATTTTTTTCCACGTGGGCCTCCCAAAGTAGAAAATTCAAGCGAGCCGGTATAATCTATACTTGGTTCTTGTTCCCATCCATTATCATTCACATAAATAAAAAGAGTATTATCATATTCACCAATATTTTTTAAGTATTCTATAAATTCGCCCATACATCTATCAAACCAGGTACACATTGCATAATATACTTTTGCAGATTCACTAATATTTAAATTTCTATAGATCGCTAACAGATCTTCAGGAGGGTTAAACGGAGTATGGGGAAGCATTGGCACATACCAGATAAAAAAAGGATTTTCTTTATTTGAAGAAATAAAATCATAAACTGGTTGTTGAGTTTTTCTAGCAAATTCAAGTCCATCACCTCCTGCCAATGCCAGAAGAATATGATAATCTTGATATAACTCTTTTCCAAATCTTCTTGACATTCCATCGTCAAATCCAGCCATTTCATAGGTGCCCTCCCAAAATTTTCCTCCTTCAAAACTCTTATAATGGTTTTTTTTTAACATTTCTGGTAATGTATAAAAATCGCGTATAATTTGATGTTCATAGTTAATCAGTGCAAGGTTTTGCTCTTGCTCATTTGCAAAATTATTGATTAAAAGATAATTCGATTTCATGGAATCAAGGTAATTATCAAATTGTATTGGATATAAACCTGTAAGTAGAGTCCTTAGAGATGGTCTGCAAATGCTGGATGTAACCTGTCCATTAACAAACACAGTCCCAGTCCTTGCTAATTCATCAAGCACTGGTGTTTGTACAATCTGGTTGCCCATAAAACCATAGTATGGCCACCCATGATCATCCCCAATAATTAAAACAATATTTGGCCTTTCATGGGTACCATTTATACAATTAGAAATAAATAGAGTAATTAGAAAAAATATGTAATATTTCAATTAAAGTCTTAATCCTGTTTCAGAATCAAAATAATGCGCATTATCCCAATTAAATGATATATTGATTGACTCACCTGTTGCAAAATATTGGTCTGAATTTATTTTCAAGATATGATCACCAAACTCACATTGTAATAACCAATAATTTCCAAAATAATCAGCAGATATTATTTTAGCAGGATACTCAGAATTCTGAGAAATCATAATATCTCCCGAGCGAATACCAAAAAGACATTTCTTACTATCCCCGTAAAATTTATTTTTAATTTTTATCTTAATACCACCGAAACTAATTCCATCATCTAAAATATTAATTTCAAGTATATTCATTTTTACATTTCCAATAAATTCTGCAACAAACACATTTACTGGTTGTGAATAAATCTGTTCCGGTGTACCTATCTGTTGAATTGAACCATCATTCATCACTACAATCAGATCACCTAAGGACATTGCTTCTAATTGATCATGAGTTACATATATCATTGTCATACCTAACTCTTTATGCAATCTTTTAATCTCATCCCTTAATCGATCTCTTAGATTGGCATCAAGATTAGATAGGGGTTCATCAAATAAAAATAATGATGGTTTTTTCATTAATGCCCTTGCAACAGCAACTCTTTGCATCTCGCCTCCAGACAATGAACCAGGCTTCCTATCCAATAATCTTTTTATATTAAGTTTAGTAGTTACATTATTTAATCGTTGGGTTATAATTGATGGTTCAACCTTCTTAAGCTTTAATCCTAGGGTTAGATTTTCTTGCACTGATTTATGTGGATAAAGAGCATAATTTTGAAAAACCATAGCAATATCTCTATCCTTTGGATCAAAATTTGTAATATCCTCATTGTTTAAAAATACTTTCCCTGAATCAAGGTATTCTAAACCTGAAATAATTCTTAATAAGGTCGATTTTCCACACCCTGAAGGCCCGAGGATAGCTACAAATTGACTTGGTTTTATTTCAAGATTAAAATCAATTAGAACATCTTTATCATCGAAACTTTTAAAAAGTGATTGAATCTCAATACTTGAAGACATTGATTTTCTTATATTTCAATTAACGATTTATTGTATTAATAGATACATCTCCCGATGATATATACTTACAAATAATGAAAAATACTTTCTTAGCATTTTATAATTAACAATATCTAGTATAATTATGTCCCTTGTTTTTTTATCCAGAAACTTTAATAGACTTTAATCAATAAGTATTAATAACAATTGAATACCAAATATTATTTAAGATGTAACATCTTTATATGTTCCCTTTTGTTATTTATGGCTATACCAAATAAATAAACTCCACTAGCTAAGTCGTTTGCATTAAAATGGAATGTATGCATTCCGGATTGATGATTATTAATCAGTTCTTCCTTAACCAGAGTACCATCTATCCTATGGATGGTTATTGATAAATTTGATTCAGAAGGCAAAAAATATTGTATGGATGTAATTGAGTTAAATGGGTTTGGATAATTTTGTTTTAATTCCAAAATAGTAGGTAATGAATTGTAAAATATATCTGCGGTTGTACCGCCAGTAACATCTACCATATGGTTCATTGATGTATCTGTCATATTTGGATCGTTAGTGTTTGCTGTTGTATTAAGCCAATCATCCATTCCCCATGTATTTACTGTGGTTATATAACCAATAGGATAAGAACCATCTATACCATTATCTGTATTAAAATTTAGTGTTACTTCATGATAAGCATCCGCAGCATAATAATCGCCAACATCTGATATTAAGAAGGTCCATTCCATCCCATCATATATTCCAATTAATGTATCTATGTCTGTACAGCCACTATCAGCTAGGAATTCCGCCTCAGTGCAAATCCATTTTTTACCAGAATCAGGATCTGATATTATATTTCCAGATGGTGTTTCAGGATCAGTTGACTCAAAAGTGCCTGATTCAAATTCCCAACCAATCGGATGAAGAACTCCAATAGCACCATGATGTGGATTCGTATTCTCTTCAGCAATAGCAGCTATATTTAATACTGAAGTGAATGTCGAACCAACTTCAATTGATGCTGGTTGCTCTACTTCTTCGATTAGACATCCAACTTGAACAATACCTAGAAAGAGAATCAAAATAAGCTTGGTAAATAAACTATCATTTTTTTTCATGATTATCTCCTTGTATTTATTATCTAATAATGTATTATAACGAATTTACCTTAAACAATCTAATCTAGATCTTAAATATCTTTTATAACTTATTTGAACCTATCATACGTATCAAGCAGTATACCTTGCCATTGTAGATAGCCCGATCCATTTAGATGCAAACCATCATTAGAGTATTCTATTTTTAAATTTCCATTATCATCTAAAAATTTATCATAAAGATTGATATATTTTACTCTACCACCTTCAAGATTTTTAATCATTTTATTGAGCAATTGTATCGTATTATTATCATATTTTGGTGGTAGTATAAAGAGATTCGTGTTGATTGGGAGCACAGATTGTATAAATAAATTTAATCTAGGGTTATACTCTGTTATAGTTTTTATAATTTTTCCATAATTAATAATTATTTCATCTGGAGTTTTCTCTTGTGACAAATCATTAGTCCCTATCAAAAGAAATACAGCGTCAGGATTACAGTTTTTTAAAAAATCAATTCTTTTAAGAATACCTTCTGTAGTATCGCCTCCAATCCCTCTATTAATTATTTTATCATTGTTAAACAATTCAGACCAATTACAGGATGCGGTAATGCTATTTCCGAGCATGATCAATGCATCATCTTTCACTTCTAATGAATTAAAAAGTGAGACACGCTGTTCATAATGCGTCCTCATTGCATGGTCCCAAAAGTCTTCTGAATATGCTTCACACATTAATAAACACCATATTATTAACCTCATGTACAAAAAGATTTTTCCCATTATTACATTTTAACGGAAAAATTGTTTAATTAAAAGATGTAATTATTATTTCAGAGTCGGAGTAATAATAAGTATTGGTATTTATTTTTATAAACTGGTTGGTGTAGTCGCATATAAGATGGCACCCCTGAAATTGTAATCCTAAAATTAGTATTATTAAACAGCCTCGGATATTTGGGAGGGGGTTATTTTATAAATGTTATCTTTTTTAGCTCTGAATGTTGAGTTGATCTGAGATGGATCAAATAAACTCCCGATGACCTATTCCCAAAGTTCAACGAAATCGTTTTAGATCCTTTTTCAGTTACAATGACTTTTTTATCAAATATTATTTCACCAATGGAGTTGAAAATTTCCATATAAATTAATTCAGTCGAAAATGACAATAATGATATGGATGTACTGCTATTGAAAGGATTTGGATAAATTGCAGATAATTCAAACTCTTTTGGGTCAGGATAAGTTTTAACAGATAGAGGGTTTTGGTTACCTTTTACTAATATATTATAGGAATTAAGAGCGAGCCCTGTAAACACATCCGTCAATCCATCGGGCCAGATCACCACAGCAGAATCCACTTCTGTTTCATAACCTAACCCAAAATGTACATCCAGTGTATTCTGGCTACAGTAACCATTACCTGCGCCAATAAAGTTTAACTGTCTAGTATTTCCATGATGAAGTTCAATTGTTGACCCTATACCATAAATATTTTGTTCCTGTTGTGATAATTGAAATATGATCCAATTTTGAGGGTCAGAGTCATTGCGAAGCAGGTTGATAGATCCTGAACTTGAAGGATGGCCTACTAGGATCATGTCAAGGTCTCCATCCTTATCAAAATCGCTAAAAGCGGAGCCGTAGCCATTATTATTTATTACAGCGCCAGATTCATAATTTAGCATATTAAATGTCAGGTCGCCCTGGTTGATCATCAATGAATTGATCACTCCACCAAAAGCGGTCTCGTTGTTATTATAGATATCAACCCAGCCATCATTATTAGCATCAAAGAAAAAAGTCCCCCAGCCCATACTTCCTGGAATATCCTCCGTCCCCGATGAAGTGCTAATATCTGAAAAAAACCCCGAATCAGAATTTAGTAATAGTGAATTTTCATACAGGTTCGTAGTGTAAAAATCAAAGAATCCATCTCGGTCTATATCACCAAAAGCAACGCCCATGCCCATCACATCCAGATCGGTCTGGGAAATAGCTGAAACATCCATATAAGCTCCATAATCTTCATACCGTAGCAGTATATTGCCATTATTATTGTCTTGTGTAATAAAAAGATCCTGATCTCCATCCCTATCATAATCTATAAAACCCAAGCCCATAATGATCCCAGCAGTTAGCGGACCGGCCGCGTTAATATTTTGAGCAACATCAACAAATGTCCCGTCACCGTTATTTTTAAACAATTTATTTGGCTCATAAAGGAGACCTACGTATAAATCCAGAAAACCATCTGTGTCATGATCTACCCATGACGATCCACGTACCTGATCAGAAATAAAAATTCCAGAAAGATTGGTAATATCCTGGAAAGTCCCATCACCGGTATTTTCAAAGAGAATACTTTCACCCACCGTAGCCCCAATGAAGACATCCTGATCTCCATCATTATCAAAATCTCCTGCTACTGCAGTTCTTGCTTCCATAGTAACACCAATGTTTGATTCAAAAGAAACATCTGTGAATATCATATTTCCCTCATTCCTAAAAAGATGATTGCTGCCGCCGTTAAGGGTGGTAAATATTTCCGTGAATCATATGGTTTAGGCGATGTAATCCTGCAGGCTCGTTTTCAAAAAAATCTATTGAAAGAAAAACTGCCGGTTGTATTTGGGCTTGGGGCAAAACTCAGTAATGGTGAGATCAATGCCACAGACAGGTTTGGAGATCGTATTCCTGATAATTTGCAGGTTGGAACCGGAACCATTGATCCGGTCTTTTCAATATATATTAATAATAATTATCGACAGTTTGTTTTTTCAGGAGGCGTATTTACTCGTATTAGTAATGGCGAAAATATTTATGGATACCGCTATGGCAATGAACTGCAGACGCTGGTAAATATAGATTATATTGAAAGTTCCCTTATTTATGGTGGTATACAATTTAGCCATCTGCTTACAACAAGGGACTATTATGAATATGGAAAGGTAACTCGAGACCGAGGTGGAAATAGTATTTTTGCCGCAGGGAAATTAGGTACCCGACTTAGTGATAAACTAGATATGGAAATGACCATTCAAATTCCCCTGCAACAATATCTGAATGAAAGCCAATTGACATCCCCATTTTTAGTCCAGTTTGGTTCTCTGTACAGGTTTGAATTATGAAGCAGAAATTTTACATATTATTGAGTTTGTATTTTATTGTATCCTGTTCATTATATATAGATAATGAACAACCGGATATTTTTTTTGAATATACTGAATTCGATATTCTTGAACTTGGGGGAACATATTCGGATATGGAAATATCTGCGGACGGCCAGTCGATTTTCCTTGCAGATTATAATAACAATAGAATCGTGAAAATTAATACTGGTAATACCATGAATATTGATGGCTTCATTACCTTAGGCTCCCATCCCGGATCCCTGGATTTAAATTCAGATAGATCTATAATCGCTGTAGCCTTGGAGGGGAAATCTAAGGTTACAATTCTGGAAACTTCCAATCTTGAAATCATTAATTCATTTCCCATATCACTAATGAACGTTAATGACCTAGCCTTCGTAAATGATACCACGCTAATCATTTCATCAAGGACCGATCCTTCTTGCATTACCTTAAATATCAATAATTCATCAGAAATATCTCAGTCTGTCCTTAATGGTGAACTTGCTATGGACAGGGATCACGATATCCTGTATGTCGCTACCAGCGCATCTATAAAGAAATACAATTGGGATGGAGTGCGCTTTTCCCAGGATTCCAATATATCAGATCCATACGGTTTTTCATCAGGAAAAGTCCACCATTTTGTTTATTGCAATTCAAACAACACTGTCTTTGCTTGTATTAGCAGCATGGAAGAAGATGTTTCAGTTCAGCACGTTTATTCCTATAATGGATCAGATATGACTTTTGCAGGGAAATACCTGATAAAATCTCCCGGTTTGGCAGTTGCAGTATCTATGGATGGCCATCGAGTATTTACGGCACCCACAGACGCTGATGAGATGGGCGTTTTTGTCATTGAGTTTGATCAGAAAACCAAATTAGAATCAAACTATTTTTTATCTGCCGGTAATCTCACAGATCGAGGTCTTATCCTAGACTCCCAAAACCAGTTCCTATATATTCTGGTCAATATACCTGGCGATGATGATTCCTTCGAGCCATATAATGACTATTCTTTCGATCTTCAACGCATCAAATTATAATATTTATATAATTACTGACCCTACATTTCGGTTCAATCGATGTACCCACTGCTGTAAGCTGGCTAGTTTTTCAATTGTTACGGAGTAGACTCCAAAAGATTCTTCTACCGTTCCACGAATAATGAAAAGGCTCTCCCAGTGGAACAGATCACCAAATTCCTGAAATGTGTCGGGAAACAGGATACACTCGTAGATATCCGTTTCATCTTCCAGAGTGAAAAATTCCATGGGATCTGATCTGCGCGTTACGATTTCTTTACGGGTAATATATATACCTATCAGATAGATTGACTGCCCCATAAGATTTGGGATATCTCTGGCATACTTGATCCTTGGACTGAGCATGGGTCGGTACCTAGCCACCGGATGAACAGATAGGGGATAACCAAATGTTTCCAATTCTAATCGATATTGGTCTCCAGCCTTCAAATCATAATTCACTGGTGATGTCGTAAATAGTTCCCGCTTACCATTCTGAAGATAAAATCCCGCTACTCGGTATGCCCGTTCTTGGTGTGTTATCTTTGGAACCAAATTGTTAAAACATCCGGAATTAGTCAGGGCCATAGCATCTGCCAAATCCAGATTAACCCTGGAAAGAAAATCATCCAAAGAATCAAATTTACCTGCCTTTCGTTCATCTAAAATGGCATCTACTGCTTTCTTCTTCAGTCTCTTAATACTCATAAATCCCATCCGTATTACATTTTTTCGACCGCTCCATTGGCGACGGCTCAGATTGATATCCGGCAACAAGATTTGAACCCCAAATCTTCGTGCTTCGCTCATGTAGGCGTATGTTGAATAAAATCCACCCTGATTGGAAATTACCGCTGCCATGAACTCCGCCGGGAAATGAGCCTTGAGATAGGCACAGGTAAAGGATAGCATGGCGTAAGATGCGGAATGAGGCTTGCAGAAGGAATAACCCACAAAGGACGAAATCATATCCCACACACCCTTGATCATATTGGGGGAATAGCCCCGGCGGAGTGAACCTTCCGTAAATTTTTTTTTCCATGAAAGAATGAGATGTTGCAGAGAATCCCGGCTCATGGTTTTTCGCAATGCTTCCGCTTCTGCATAACCCAACCCTGCCATGGTCATAGCTGCCATAGACACCTGCTCCTCGTAAACCATAATTCCATAACTCTCCACCAAAAAATCAAGATCCGTGTGGATCAGTTCCCATGGCGCACCATGGATTCGTTCCAGCATGATGTTGGTGAATTGGTTGGCCGCCGGACGAATAATAGACGAATAGATTACCACATGCTCAAAATCCACCCTGCCAGCCTTTGCCAGGAGCTGCCGTGTAGCAGGACTCTCGATATAAAAAACCCCCATGGTCTTTCCTGCTTTCATTAGTTTTTCTGTTTTCTCATCACCTACAGGCTGGATCTGGTGGTAATCCAAATATCTGCTTCGGGATGCATGTTCCCCATAATTCAGATTTATGCGGCAGATCGTATCTCGGACTACTGCCAGGCTGCGGTTACCCAAAAGATCAATTTTCAAAAGCCCTGAATCTTCCACCTGGTCCTTTTCCCATTCTACGATCTGTACCCCCTTGGGTGCCATGAGTACCGGGACATATTTTTGGATCTCATCTGGAACAATAACCACCCCACCGGGATGCACCGATGGATAACGAAAAACGCCCACAATTTTTTCACTCTGGCGCAAAACACGGATTAGCGTTTCATCCAAGTCTATATTAGAGAACCTTGGATCAGTACGAACCCAATGCTCTAAGTCCCGGCGGGATACATACCAGCCGATCCGCTTGGTAATACTCTTAATTTCTTCATTAGATAATCCGTGTACCTTCCCGACTTCCCGAATGGCAGATCGGGGCTTCAAAAAGACCTGGCTGGAGACCATGGCCGTTCGTTCATTACCGTATTTCTTGAATACATAGGCCAGAATATCGTCCCGTTCATCCCAAGGAAAATCCACGTCAATATCTGGCATATTCTCCCGCTCGGGATGAATGAATCGCTCAAAATGAAGTGTGTACTGTAAGGGATCCACTTGAGTGATAAAAAGACAGTAACTTACCACTGATGCTGCTGCCGAACCTCGGCCGATAGTAGCCCGGGTTTGCTGCACAATATCCTGAACAATCAAAAAATAAGGTGAAAATCCTTTTTGCGTAATAATACCTAACTCATATTGAATGCGCTGATGAATGGATTCATTAATCTCTCCGTAACGAGTCTTAGCTCCGGCATAAACTTTATCCTTCAGTTCTTTATTGCAGTGGTAGGTATCCTTCAGCGATAATCCTGGAAATATAGTATTAATAAATGACCAGTCGG
Organism: uncultured Fidelibacterota bacterium; assembly: GCA_913043235.1. Classification (GTDB taxonomy): domain Bacteria; phylum Fidelibacterota; class Marinisomatia; order Marinisomatales; family UBA1611; genus UBA2134. Next base: position 17,374 of record CAJWLO010000024.1, on the reverse strand, counting down.
TCTTGCAACGGTCTGCCAAATATCGGCTATTATTTAAGGCATCCAAACTATTGGGAAAGAGTTTAACCATTTCTGCTTCATTCCGGAACCAATGCTGATCTGTTTTACATTCGGATATATTTAACTGTTCCAACGTTGTATTATTATCAATAGCCCGGAGCGTAACGTGGATATTATAATCATCAGGATCTCGGAAATAAACATCTCCTGTAGCCACCACTTCCAGTTTCATCTTTTTGGCCAGATTCTGCGCAAATGATTCCGAGATTCCGGGACGCAATTCAATAAATAAATGGGTATCTGGAATAAATTTGATCAGTTTTTTCAAAGTGGATTCTTGATGAGATAACACAAACAATCCGGCACAATATTTTTTTAAGGTTTCTGCCACTGATCGACTGGGATTATCATGAACCATGGATACAGAACGACACATGTTCTCGTATCCATGCTGGTTTTCTGCTAACAGAATTATTTCGTCAGTCTTGGTGATTAAATTTGTCCCGGCGATAGGAGAAAATCCTGCATCTTTACAATGCTGAACAAATCGGATAAACCCCCACATGCCGTTTACATCTGTAAGCGCCAAAGTATCCATCCCATAAGAACAAGATAATTGCACAAGATCAGGTAAAGATAAAAGCCCCCGCATGGGAGAATACACAGAATGGGTATTTAGATGAATAAACATCAAATATGCCCCAGAGCCTGGAAAACATCCATGGTCTGCAGGCTCTGGACACCGTATTTAAGACGAACTTTCTCTACTGCTTGGGATACAGCCATATCCCGACTCTCCGCTGTAGAAAACAGGCTCTCCTGATTGACATAAGGATAAAAATCACTGACATCCAATGAAATTGTTCGAACACGATTACGCCGTTCATTTGCTTTATCGAACAGTATTCTGCAAACGTTGATCACCGATTTATCATCGATCCTAATGATCTGTCCTGTCCGGATTCGGTGGTAACCATCGGTATAATGAATCTCCAACTTGATTTTTTTCGCTAATTGTCGGCGCTTGCGAAGTTTGAACGCTACCTGTTCAGCCAGGTCTTTCACCACCGCATGGAGCACATTTTCATCATTGGTATCTTCAGGCAAAACCGTTTGCTCCAAAACATGATTTTGGAGTTCCAGCGGTTTAACAACAGATGAATCATGGCCATGTGCTTCCCTGGAAAGCTGTACGGCATAAGAACCAAAAAAGGTTCGAAATTCATCCGATCGGCGTGCCATGGACTGGATATGGCTGATCTGCTTGATCCATAGGAAACGGATCAACCAGTTTACATAATTTTCCTTTACTGAAGGGAGAACTGGCGGCTGCAATGACGATAAAAACTCTGCCTCTTTTCCACTCTGTACTTCATGAATTATCTCCGGTATGACAGATGTGACAATCCGGCTTATCAGTTTATTTATACTGATACCCACCATCCCTGAAATATTGGTTTGTTCCCGGATTCTCTGGATAATGGACATTCCCGTGTTTTGCATATCACCATGAATCGCCCTCATGCCCTTCATATCAAGATAAAATCCATCAAATCCTTCAGGTTCTACAATAGGAGTAAACTTGGATACAGCCTGATATACATACCGATTTACACGGGTATACAAAGAACGATTGTAAGGGAGAAGTTGCACACCATGGCTCATTTTTCGTACTACAGAAACTTTCATCCCATGAAATAGTCCATCTTCTTTCGCTTCAGGAGATAAAGACAGGATCGTACCACTTGATTGGGGAGATGAGATAATGGCTACCGGGCGTGTCTTCAGGCTAGGATCCATGATCCGCTCGATCTGGAGTTCCATTTCCTTAAGACGTATGTAAAAAACGTCCCGGGCAATCATTAAAGCGTGCCTAGTTCAAATAATTCCGAAAGGAATACAGAAGCACGCCATTGATATGAAAATCGTCTTGGGGATTAACTTTTATAATTGGAAATTTTTGATTTTTAGGATGAAGTTCAATACAATCTGTTTTGGGAACATAGCATTTCAATGTGGCTTCACCATTGATCAAAGCCACCACGATTTGCCCGGAACGAGCAGTCTCGGTTTTCCTAGCCACAATAAAATCGCCATCGTGAATCTGCTCATCGATCATGGAATCCCCCTTCACTTGTAGAACATAGTTATCAGGATGTAGTAGAGATGGTGGCACATCCACCACTTCCGGATTTTCCAATGCTTCAATGGGTTCTCCCGCTGCGATCAGGCCCAGCAGCGGCAAACGGGCTGTAGTTGTGGCGTGCTCTTTGTGGATTAAGGTGAGCGCCCGCTTGCCGTTGGGACCTTTTATACGGGATAAATGACCTTCTTCTTCCAAGGTCTTTACATACCAGTTCACTGTTCCCAATGAATCAAAACCAAGACCCGCCATAATCTCTTCATAAGAAGGAGCCTGGCCAAAGTTCAAGGTGAATCGCTGAATAAAATCGAGGAATTTTTTCAATTTTGGAGACAGTGGTTTCATTTCGAGGTAATAGACCAATGCTTTGTCATTGATTCTCCAACCCAGATCACAGATCGAGATGCTTTTTTATGAGCATGATTGTTAAGCCGGGTAACAGCCCTAATAACAGCCAGTGATGGTCTTTTTTTTAATCTTTTCTTCATCATCTTAAAACACAGAGATCAACAAAGCTGCAAAAGCTTTTTTAGTTGGAGAACCCTGTGCCCTTTATGTTTTATAACTATACTCGTAAGTTACTCGTAAGTATATTACAAAAGTTTTCAGTTCAATCCAAATAAAAAGCCCCTGATCGGGGCTTTTTATGAATATCATAAGGTGATTTTACAGATTATACAGATGGGCCCAACCATATCCCAATACAGAACAATATTCCAGCTACATTGTGCATAATAATTGTTCCCCAGTTTGCAGGCTGTAGCAGGCGATCGTTATAATATTTATATAATGTCTGGATTGCTCTTATGCCAAAGTAAGCCCCTAAAAGAGAAATTAAAGTCAAGGTTGGGAAAGTTCCATTCAATGCTAAGACAACGATACTTAAGAAAGCACCAACGACCAAGGATACATAGCCTGCCCTAGCCTTTTCTGGACCAAATACAACGATAAGGGTATTCTTTCCCGTAATTTTATCACTATCGTGATCTGGAAACTCATTCATATAAACAATGGCAGCCACAAGAAACCCGATGGGGATACCTGCTAGAAATGCTTCGGGAAGTAGCTTTCCGGTTTGTATCAGCGCACTCCCAGCTACCATTAAGGGGCCAAAATTGAGTCCAATAATTAGTTCACCAAACCCTTTCCTCGATGAAAAACGGAAAGGTGGAGCTGTATAAAATAAACCTGATATAAATCCTATCAATCCCAGCCAGAGTACGGACATACCTGCTTTATTTATCAGTGGGATACCTACAACTGCACTTAATGCAAAAGCTGTAATAGCCACTGTCAGCATTCCTCTTGGCGAGATCAAGCCCATCTGAATGCTTCGGCTTCCACCATTTAACCCAACATTACTATAATTAAAGTTGGCTTCATCTGTCCCACTAATATGATCGAAGTAATCATTAGATGTATTAGTGCCAATGTGCAGTAATGATCCACCCAGAAGGGTTAAACCCAACCAACTCCAGTCTACAGAAAATCCTGCTAGATTTGCCACAGCCGCACCTATAAAAATTGGAACTAAGGTGGCAGATAAAAATGGTAGGCGCATGATAACAACCCATGTGAACATCCTGGTCATCAGGTTAATTTTTGGTCGCACTTCATCAGGAGTTTTATCATCTAAAGGTATAGTTACTCCGCAATAACCAATATGTTCTCCATTTTTTCCTTTTGTGGGAGTGATCTTAATATGACAGGGCAATTCACTTCCGTCTTTATGCAAGAATACTGTATCTCCTTCCCACTCTCCATTTTTCACTGCTTCATCGAGCCAACCAACAACGTGCCCCAAAACAACTTGTCCATCACTGAAATCACTGACCCTCATTTTTCCAATAACTTCTTCTTGATTGTATCCAAAAAGTTTTACAGCGCTATCACTAAATGTTTCTACCTTTCCATCTAGATCACATGTTATTACACTTTTAATTTCTTTATTCATATTTAAGAATCCTAAAATAAACTATTTACGGGCAGAAATATTACTCCATTTACTATCCAAGAAAAAACAGTATCAACCTCGAAATAAAGGTTAAATAGCGATAGGACATTATTCAGTGTAAGGGGACGGAGTTTAAAAAATCTATTTTTTTATAGAGTTTTCTTGCAGGCACATTGAACAATAGTCCACTTTAGAATGGTTTACATCGCTTGTTTAATCAGGGAAGCTACTTCACCATCATCAGGGAAACGACCTTTTGCTTTCTTAGAAAAGATCAGGTCTCCATTCAGCATAATCTCAAATACACCGCCGCCGCTTGAAATGAGTTTAGTTTCAATTCCAGGGAACTTAGATTTCAGTTCGGCTTCCAAACTGGAAGCCCTAGGCAAATAGTTTCACTCTGTGCAGTATTCAATAGATAAATTCATCTAATTACTTTTTTTATATAATTGGATTGATCAGATAATTTTTCTGCTTCAAATATAGACAAAATATCTTTGGGATGAGTATGAAGATTTACAGTATCAATGATATTAATTAAAATACCATTTTCATCTATTAAAAATGTCTTCCTAGCAGAAAATAATATTCTGTTTACACCATATTCTTTTCCTGTCTCCTTTTTATCATCAGATAGGAAATTAAAGGGTATCTTAAATTTATTTTTAAAAGTACTCAGTGCACCCGGCGAGTCGTAACTAACTCCCAGTATGGCAATATTATATTGCTCAAATGTTTCAGATTCGTCCCGGAACCCGCAGGCCTGCTTGATTCATCCAGGGGTATCGGCCCTTGGGAAAAAATACAACACCGTTCTTTGACCACGATAATCCTTAAGAGAATGTATATTTCCATCCTGATCCGGCAATGAAAAATCCGGTGCGGGTTTTCCCAGTTCAGGTGTTGATCCAAATAAAGACACAATGAATATTCCTACTAGAAAAAAAATTAAATAACGTTTCATCTTATAAAGTTATATTAGATTTTTTTGTACGCTTATTTTAAAGAATGTAACCTAATCTATTCGATACCATTTTAGTATAAATCTTAACCTATTATGGAGCCTACCATTCCAAAACAATTGATACCTATTCGAACTGAATTTATTAAAGGTTAGTATTTATAACGAAATATATCCTCATTCCCAATTGACTATTGGGGAGCATGGCCATCCCAGTGCTGAACCTATTATCTGTTTTGTGTAATTCTGGTACTATCAGTCCTACCGCTGCACCTACAAGATATCCTGTAATCACATCCGTATAGAAATGCTTCCCCCCTTTAACCCTTAAGTAGGCAGTGATTGCTGGAACAGTAGCAGAGAAAGACCAGATGTATGGCAAGCGTTTGTCCTGGGGGTAATAATCTTGGTAGATCTTGGCAAGCATAAACCAGGATGCAGCCGTTGTTGAAGTGTGCCCGGAAAAGAAACTCCGCTGATTATCATTTTTTTGTTTTTCATTCAAGCTGGCTTTATTTCCATAAAGATAAGGTCGCTTGCGCGATAACAGTGTTTTTGTCAGATTTGTAAGACCTAGATTCAAAGTCATTGTTTCCAACCATATCAATGAAACCGGAAAGACATCTTTGCGGATATCCTTTTGCAGATACAATAATACCGGGTTACAGATACTGGCATAAAGAAATGCGTCACTAGCTGTTATAGATTTCTTGTCCCAGTTCTCGGTGAGTTTTCTCTCAAATTTCCAGATATCACTGGTATTTAACTGATTAATTTCTTCAATAGTAATGGGTTCTACGTTTTTCTTCAATATGAATGATGAAATATTTAAGGTAGTACTCAATGCAACCAGGGTTAAGTCCAAATCTTTCGAAAATTTGTATACTGGACTGGTGTTCCCCAGATTTGATTGTTGTTGAGCAACAAGGCACGAAGAACAGAATAGGATAAGAATCATATAATTTTTCATTGTGATCTTTCACATCCTAACTTTCGGTTTAGATATAGTAAGGAAGCATAAAAACTAAAGCTATGGAAATGAATAAAATATCATTTTTCATATTATTTACATTGCTGTATTGCAACTGCAACAGTAAAGATAAAGACAATATTTATAGAGAGCCTCAAATGAAAAACATTTCAACAGAAGTGTTGACCATGGGGAAAGAAGTCTATAGCAGATCCTGTTCTACCTGCCATACTTATGGTCTTTCCGGCGCTGCTAAGCTAGTGGATTTTGATTACTGGGACAGGGTTGCAGATAAAGGCATGGATACCATCTTTAACCATGTTAAAAAAGGTTATCGTGGTAAAAGAGGTATAATGCCTCCAAAAGGGAATTGTTTTAACTGTTCAGATAAAGAATTGCAAGCTTCTATACTTTATATTTTCGAAAATATTATCAATAATAAAGCCGGAACAAAAAATATATGAGTCAGCACCCATTGCAATATATGGTTGAAAACAAACCTTTTCTTGAATCTATGGTAAAAAAATATGGTACCCCTTTATATCTGTATTCAGGAACCCGAATAAAAAATAATCTGCAGCGTCTATCCAAAGTATTAAATAATCATTTACCAAAAAACCAGATCTATTATGCGGTCAAGGCTAACAATAACCCTCATCTAATTTCATTCATGAAATCTATTTACCCGAACCTGGGTTGTGACTGTTCTAGTCCAGGTGAGTTATTTGTGGCCAATAAAACTGGTATTCCACCAGAGCGATGTCTCTATACCGGCAACTATGAATCACGGGATGATCTGAAAACAGCGTTGGATTCAGGATGCCATATAAATCTAGATGATATCCAGTCTTTTCACCGCCTCGCACAAATTCAGGTACCACAAGAAATATCATTTCGGGTAAATCCCGGATTTGGAAGTGGCCGCTTTAAGGAAATCACTACGGGAGGCGAAAAAGCGAAGTTTGGTATCCCAAAGGAAAAAATCACGGAAGCCTACAACCTAGCATTATCCCATGGAGTTAAATCCTTTGGCCTACATTGCTTTACCGGTTCTGGTATACTCGATGAGAATTATTTCACTCAATTGATCCGTACCGTTCTGGAAATCTCCACCATGGTTGAATCCGAATGTAAAATCCATCTCAAATACATTTCTATCGGCGGTGGTTATGGCATTCCCTATAAAGAAAACGAACCAATACTAAATATTGATCGTGTATTCAAAAATATTGCCAATGAGTTTTATTCAGTTTATGATAAAGAACTAGGTCCTCGCTTTTGTGTGGAACCCGGGAAATACCTAGTGGGAGATGCTGGCATTCTCATAGCACAGGTCACTGGTGTAAAAAAAAGCTACAAGACTTTTGTGGGTTTGGATGCCGGCATGGAAACATTGATGCGCCCTGTTCTTTATGGAGCACACCACCGTATCTACAAAGTTGGTCAGCTACAGGAGAACAACCAGACAGTAGATATTACTGGCCGAATATGTGAAAACACTGATCGTTTGGCTGTAGATCGGCCCTTCCCAGAAATAGATGAAGGTGAACTGGTCGCAATCATGGACGTAGGTGCCTATGGTTATTCAATGGCCCATCAGTTTAACACCAGACCCCGCCCTGCAGAAATATTGCTGGATGATGATAATGTATTATTGATTCGAAAACGAGAAACCATTGAAGAGATATTCAAAGATTGTGATTTTTAGGCTAATAACTTTTTTTATTTTCTTTTTCACTACTATTTTTTCTCAGCAGCACATCGGCATTCACCAGCAGCAGCTGGAATATTACAACAACATCTATAAACCAACTCACCGGTCCAATGATTTGGATATTATACGTCCAATCACACACCAAGAGCGTAATCCATCACACGAAGTCTTCGGCTACCATCCATACTGGATGGGTACTGCCTGGACTAATTATAATTTCGATCTAATATCGACTCTAGCTTATTTCAGTGCTGAAGCAACAGGGACAGGTGATTTAGAAAATCTACACGGATGGCCCGTCACCAGTTTAATAAACGAAGCCCATGACCATGGTACCGAAGTGGTACTTTGTGTAACATTATTCAGCAATAGTGAATTAGTTGAACTACTCAGTAATTCTGTACATCGGCAGAACCTCATTAATAATTTATTAGTCCAGGTACAGATAGGAAATGCAGATGGAGTTAATGTGGATTTTGAATCTTTTCCTGCATCTCAGAAGGAAAACATGGTAACATTTATTACTGACCTAACTAATATATTCCACCAGGAAATTCCTGGCTCTCAGGTTACCTTAGCTATGCCAGCAGTAGACTGGAATGCAGCCTGGGATTATGAAGCCCTAGCATCCATTAGTGATGGCTTATTCATTATGGGTTATGGTTATCACTGGAGCGGCAGTTCTACTACAGGTCCAAATTCACCACTGACTGGCAGTGGATATACTATTACCTGGACAGTAATAGACTATCTGAATAAAACCAATTTTCAATCAGAAAAATTGATACTTGGATGTCCATACTATGGTTTCGTATGGCCTTCTACATCAGGTATTCCTGGAACGGCAACAACTGGTAGTGGTGAATCCCAGTTCTATACGGAGATGGAGGGCAGTGCTTTGTCCTTTGGTAAAACCTGGCATGAGTCATCACAAACACCCTGGTATAATTATGAGAACAACGGATGGTATCAGGGCTGGTATGATGACAGCCTATCCTTATCTCTAAAATATGATTTTGCATTGTATAACGATCTAAAAGGAATTGGCATTTGGGCCCTCGGTTATGATGGTAATAATACAGAATTGTGGGATCTTCTATATGCAAAATTCGGTGATGCTGCTCCGCCAACCACGCCTGGGAGAGTAAGTATGAAAAATACTGGTAACAGTTCCATTATGATTGACTTTCAAGGTGCCGAAACAGCTAGTGAATTCATTGTATTACGTAGTTACCTGGAAGTAGTTGGAGGGTTTGACACATTGGGTATCTATTCAAATAGACCCATCGTCATCGATGATTTAACTGAGGGGGAAACTTATTTTTTATCTATTGCAGCGGTCAATTCTTTCGGTACTAGTGAACCAACAGAAATGCTAGGTATTATACCATCATCTAATCCTGTGTCCTGTCTAATTATTAATGGATTTGATCGTGTCAATGGCACAAATAATACCTTCGATTTTATCCGTCAACATGGTAGCGCTATTCAGAGTCAAGGTTATGCATTTGATTCCGCCACCAATGAAGCGGTCATTGAAAATGATATAGAAATATTAGATTACCAGTTTGTGGATTGGATCTTGGGAGAAGAAGGCACCGCAACCAGTTCCTTTACAGGATCCGAACAAAATATAGTTAAAGCTTACCTGGAAAATGGCCGTTTTCTATTCGTTTCCGGATCAGAAATTGGCTATGATCTTGCTGCCCAAGGCAATACAAGCGATGATCAGTTTTATAGAAATTATCTGAAGGCTGAATATATTTCTGATGCCGCAGGTGAGGTTTATATTGGAAATGGCACATATAATTCCATTTTTCATGATATTTCGGATATTACATTTGATAATGGGACTCATGGCACTTATGATGTGGACTGGCCAGACGGCATCAAACCTGTTGGAGGAGCTAGCATTTGTATGAAATATGATGAAGTGGATTACGATAGTAGGGGTGGAATGGGCATTGAATACTTGGGCTCATTTGGTTCCAGCAATGATATCGGAGGTTTGGTATACATGGCAGTTGGTTTTGAAGCAATCTACCCTGAAACAAAACGAAATGAACTCATGACCGCAGTCCTTAATCTTTACGAATCTCAATTAAATATTACAAATGAGAGTTCTCTGATTTTACCATCAATACTATCTCTTCATGCCCTGTATCCAAACCCCACAAATACATACGTGACCTTGGAATTTTCTTCTACTGTTCCGAATGATAAGATAATTATTACCGCCAGAGATGTGCTTGGCCGTACCATTATTCAAGCTTCTTTAGCAGCCACAGGCCATCCCCAGACCTGGACCTGGGATGGTAAAAACAATCTTGGCCAGGCATTGCCCACCGGTTTATACATCCTTTCAATCCATAATGATACCCAGATTCATTCAAAAAAAATCACTTTATTAAAATGAAGCATTTAATTCATTTTTCTGCTTTTTTATTTTTTTCCCTGGGATCTCTCACTGCTCAACAGGGAGAAATTTCCATTCACGAAGAGCAATCAAAATATTATCAAAATAAAGCAACACCGCTTGTAGAAAAAATAAGTGTTCTGACTGGCCTTGATATTCTCTTAAGAGATCATATGGAGCTCATTGAAGGAAAATCAATTGCTTTAGTAACCAACCAGACTGGGATCGATCATGATGGCGTGCCAAACTATAAAAGATTAATGGCCATTGAAAAAGTGAATTTGCAAGTGATTTTCTCCCCTGAGCATGGACTCTTTGGCGAAGCTGCAGCTGGTCAAAAAGTATCTTATAATCTAAATGAATTTAATCTTCCAAAAGTGGTCAGCCTTTATGGTAAAACTCGCAAACCGACACCTGAAATGTTAGATGGAATACAATTGATTATATATGATATTCAAGATATCGGAAGTCGATTTTATACCTACATAACCACCCTAGGTCTAATTATGGAAGCTGCAGGAGAACAAAATATTCCCGTACTAGTACTTGATCGACCTAACCCGATCCGTGGGGACATCATTGCAGGCCCTTTATTGGATATGAATTATAAAACATTTGTGGGATATTACCCGATTCCTATCCGTTACGGCGGTACTATTGGTGACATGGCAAAAAATATTATCGCCAATAAATGGATCTCATCAAACCCTGCACTGACTGTAATTGCCACCAAAGGTTGGAAAAATAATGTATGGTTCGATGAAACAGACCTGAAATGGGTTAATCCTTCTCCAAATATACCTGATTTAGAAACTGCCCTTGTTTATCCTGGCATGTGCCTTATCGAGGGTACCAATGTGAGTGAAGGTAGAGGAACACCCCATCCTTTCAAGTGGGTTGGAGCTCCATGGATCCATGGCAGAAAATTATCCCAAGAATTAAACAAACTAGAACTACCAGGAGTGGTTTTTGTTCCAGTATCTTTCACACCGGTATCCCTACCTGGAAAAGCAATACGGCCAAAGCATGAAGGACAGGAATGCAACGGCGTTGAGATTCGAATCACCAATCGTAATATATACAAAAGTGTAGAAACAGGCGTACATATGCTTTTTATAATATATAAATACTACTCAGAACAGCTGATTTTCAGGGAGAAACACTTAAATCGTCTATGGGGGAAAAATGATCTCTTAAATAGTATAATATCCGGGGGAGAAGCTCAAGATTTCATAAAAAAGATATAAAAACTTTTTACAGTTAGTATGAAACTAAATGAAAGGATTGATTGTAAGAGGTTAAATAACTAAATCAGAATAATTTTCAGACCAACTATAGAAGATACTATTTAAAATTGGTAGCCTACAGAAAGCCGCTGTAGTATACCCAGCGGACCATAATCAGAAGTGGAATATTCCAATTTTAAGAAAGTGGAAGTTCGAAAGACCCGGTAATTAAGCCCTGCGCCAAAAGTTGCACCTTCGATAGAATCATCCTTGAATAAAGAAGGATACCCTGCTCGTATATATACCATATTATTAAAAGCAGTCTCAATTCCTAGGTTGACATATTCATAATTATCATTCGGATGCACAGCATCGATAGCAAAAATAGCTTGGATTAATGGTGTATTAATCAAATAACCACCAATGCCTACTCTGAAGAACAATGGCAACGGGAATGCATCTGTTTGATACTCAGCATTTACAAATTCAACATTCCCTTGATTTGCAGGGTCAGGGTCCACGCTAATATTCATATCACGACCAGATAAGCCCAGATCATTTCCAAAATTTGATATACTTGCTCCCAACATTATATCACGAATAGGAGTCTTATATTGGACACCCAAATCTGCAGCCATGGTTTGTCCCGATGAATGCCAGATACGCTGTCGAATATTTTTTACTGTCGCTCCAAGAGCTAATCGATCTGTAAGATTCCTAGCAACGGTTAAACCAATGGCAAGGTCCTGAGCATTGAATTTTTCCCCTGTTCCCTTTGGGTTTTCTACTGTTCGCACCATATCATCCGGCGTGGAAAGCATCGTTAAAGAGATGGAAAACACACCTACCATAGGCACTGAAAATCCAACAGAACCAAAATTATAATCTGTTCCCGCAAGCCATTCATTATTTTCAAAATACACCTGAAGATTTTCTATATGGGCAAGCCCTGCAGGATTCCAGTAACTACTGGTCAAGTCTGAGCAAATTGCGACATTGGCATTACCCATGGCTGTTCCTCGTCCGCCAGTACTTATTTTTAAAAACTGAGCAGCTGTTGTACCTCGTTTGGAGATATTCTGGTCATTCTCAAGTTGAGCTATAACATGATTATCTACTGTAAGATGTAAAACAACCACAATTAATAATATTGTTTTAATAAATTGTATATGTCTCATTTGATCAAAGCAAATCTGCCAACAGCTTCGTTACCATTATCACTTTCCACGTGAAAAATATACATCCCAAATGATACTGGAAAATTATCGGAAGTAGTTAAATCCCAGTATTCAATACCATGCTCAATACTACCGCTATGATTTAAGGTTCGCACCAGATCTCCGGACATGGTATATATCTTGATAGTGCATCTGGCTGGAAGATTTGCAAAATAGACCCGTCTGGGGCCTCTATCTTCGGGATTCTGTAAATCAAGTGGTTCAATATCACTAGATACAACGTACGGATTAGGGACCACATAAATATTTTCCATATTTTCTTTCTCCACCTGATGGTTTTCAACAGAAGCTAAAGTGGAAAATGAAAACACATCATCTATAAAAGATCGATTTGTAAATATTGAAAAAATATCTCCTTCTGCAGGTGGCACAGGTCCTGAATCTGCGGATGGTTCATTAAATGTTAATTCCCAAGATGTAGATGTTGTAGATGAGTCCTGCAATATAATTATTCGTTCTCCAGGATTCCAAAGGCTGTCTATGGCTATATTTTCAATAATAATAAACGGAAGTTCTTTGGCTGGATATCCTTTGGTTGTTTCCCAGATCTGAAAGCTTGCCTTTACATATTCGAAGCCAGGACGAAAATTTGAACTTACAAGAGAGTTAAACCAACGGACCTCATAATCAGCAGGATACATTTTATTCGGTATATTGTTAAAGGGTTTAACTTCCCAACTCCAGTTGGTAGGAGAATACTCATTCCAACCTATCTGATCATTGTCAAGTTCTAGTTTGTCGTTTTGCACAGTAATTGTCATGCCATCAAAAATCGGATTCCCTTCTTCTGCTGCTAGTTTTCTACTATTGCGCACTGGGTAATAACGATAGGTCGCAATAATTATCTGGCCCTCTGCAATAGCTCCGTCATCACGGATAAAAACTTGGCCATCTTCGCCCAATAAATCATAATCAATTCCTTCAGTGTAGACTTCATTACCCAGAGAAAAGATTGAGAAATCAATTGAATCTATATTCTGATTTTCTAGCTTGGAATACTGGCCTAGTCGAACAGTGATAGTATCAAAAACAACTTTCTTATCGAAAACACTGTATGAGAGTTCTTCACCAATACCATTAAATGATAATTCAAAATTGTTTTCATCTTCCAGTGCAGTATGATCAATAATTTCTATGACAATATCACCGGTACCATTCCCCTGGTTCTGTTCTAAACCAGGCTTCTGTATACTGGATTTCACATAACCTGCCGTGGGAACTTCAGGAATAATAGCAATTGTATTCACATCCAGAATAATTTCATTTGTTTCAGGATTTACAGTGATCGTTTTACTGCATTCAGCTGGTGCGACAACCATTTCTTCATCGCCACGATCATAGGAAACAACTGCATAATAATATTTCTGTCCATTCACCACATTATTAGAATCCACAAATACGTGGCGTAGACCTGTGTTGTCACCCAGATTGTATTTCACACCTCGCCCACTGAATTCAATCGGGCTGAGTCCAAAATAATCATTCACCAGATCAAACCTTGCGGATGCTCCATCCACTGTCTTCAGAGGCTCAAAAAGGAATTTAGAACCATTTGCGTCTGTAATGGTCTGTTGATCAAGAAAAGATGGATCAGTGGACCTGTAAATGACATATCCTTCAAAATCATAGGTTTCTGTTATAGGATCAAATGAATATTCCGCGACATCGTCCCAGTAGAGAGTAACTTTTTCATCTCCAGGGACCGCTGTCACATTAGGTTTTTCCGGCGGCTTTGCAAACTGATAATTTTTCTCATAAATATCTTGGGCAGTAACAGCGTTCAGGGTCAGGTCATCATAGTCTTGGCCAACCAGAAGCGCAATACTAAACCTCCTGGCTTCCCCAGCCGGAAGATTAATGGGACCGGAGCTATAAATGAAAATATAGTCACCTGCTTGAACCGAATTAGCAGAATCAAAAATACCTGGAGTCAAATAATTTTCAAATATAAACTGATCATTGGATATACGGTTTTGGCTGGTAAAAGGTGGCGATGCAAAACCGGTCAAACCAACCATATCAGATTCATCTAAATCTGTCCAATCGATATTTGGCTCTCCTGGAAGCCGGATGTCAAAGGGGTCGCCCGGACTAGGCACGCCATCATTCTCTCCTTCATCACCCGTATTAGGAACACCATCAATACCTACATCATGTTTTTCTATATCCCAGTCATTGTCATCATCAATTCCATTATCTTGAGATTCATCTATCATTCCATCATTATCATTATCCACGCCATCATAAGGCTGACCAGGGCTTTCCAGAAATTTATAGCCAAAGAATCCAGGGGTCTTACCGACCACATCGGAAACATTATCTTCATCCCAACAGTATACCATATTGAGATCTTTATCAAAAAATGACAAATCATCTTGCCAGTTGGCTGGGCCACCAATGTGCGGATCCCCCCACATACCAAAAAGCACTTCATTTAAATCCTTATCACTTTTATTGGTAACCTTATAGATTAGAAAAATAATGTCTTCCGCCAGTGGATTGGCCCATTGGTAATATCGGCATTCAATTTCAATTCCCAAACCTTTTCGGGTAGTATCATTTGAGAATGGGTAATACTCAAATTCTTTGTTGTTTCGGTCATCCACAACAAAAAAGGACTCCAGATCTGAGTTTGACGCACCCTGCCTAAGTGCTCCAGGCCACACATAGTCTTTCAGGTTTTCATTGTACCAACCAAAAGGCCAACTATCCGGTTTTCCATCCCCATCTCTATCAAGATCGTTACTAGTCGGCATGTTTTCACTAATTGGATCAGCATAGGGGACAGTATTATCATCGTTCCAGGCCAATGGTTTCCATCCATAGAATTCCGTACCATCTGGGGAGACTTCTCCACCCAAAGATGTTAAACCATCGCTAATAACCCTGGCATACCACGTAGTATCACCGCTACTGCTTACCTTGGGATAGGCATCATTGTGTTTGGATGAATTAACCTGAACTTCAGCACAAATGAATGGACCGAATTCATACCCATATCCAAGCCCTTCCCAGACAATATCAGTAACCCTGTTTCCTGGGCTAGAGATGGATCCATAGTTCCATATTTCAGTAGTGATTTTATTCCCATTTATAATGGCCTTCTGAATACGTAATATTTGTTCATCTTGGCTATCAGCAATACGACTGGCTTCCAATCGATCACGCCAACGGTAATAACGATCGTGATCTCGCTGGGACCACTCTTTTTCTGGACCATTCCGATACCAATCTATATCTTTCCTGAAAGGCCATTGCCC
Organism: uncultured Fidelibacterota bacterium; assembly: GCA_913043235.1. Taxonomy (GTDB): domain Bacteria; phylum Fidelibacterota; class Marinisomatia; order Marinisomatales; family UBA1611; genus UBA2134. The sequence goes on along the minus strand of CAJWLO010000024.1, from coordinate 1,492 downwards.
ATGTATTGCAACAAAGGAACAAACTAGAATAACAAAGATGGATCTACGTTTCATACTAAAAATCCAGTGAAAACCCTAGTTTATAGGAGCGTGGCGCAGAATAATAGTTCGGGCGTGTCACATACTCTTCCCAAGTATGGATACCGGGCTCTCCGTAATGAGATTTAAATTCTTCTGTCTCTTGTGTGCTACGGAACTCATAAGTATATCTAGCAGAACCCGTATCATCAAATACATAGCGCTCATTACGAATATCAAACAAATTGTATACCCTAGCAAATACAGAAATACTGCGGCTACCAATGACCAATCTTGTTTCAAATTTAAGGTCGAGATTTCGCTGTAAAGGCTTACGTCCACTGTTTGGTTCAGGAACATAATTTGCTAGTGGTATAGAAGGTGTATAGGGCCATCCTGTAGCAATTTTTCCTATTAAGCCCAGTGTAGTTCCGCCCGGGTTCCCAATAATCACAGTGGCATTGAGCAGGTGGGACTGATCCCACGATAATGGTGCAATCAGTTTTTCCTCTTCCAATCCACTGAGAGTGCTAAAATAGAAAGCATTGGATTTTACTGAATTTCCTTCAGATTTCTGGTAGGTGTAATCCAACCAGATACTGGTCTTTGAAACTGGGTCATATCGTTTCGTGACTGATAAGGTAAGCCCTCTGGAGCTACCATAATCTTTGTTTAGATAAATGGCATAGTTTGAAGGACCATACTGAGGACTGTCATAGCGAATACTCTGTAGTGCCAGAAGTTCACGGATATCTTTCTGGAACAGGTTAATATCCATTCCAATTAGGCTACCAAACTGCTGCTGGAAACCAAACTCATAGAGCACCGTTTTTTCCGGTTTAAGGTCAGGGTAACCCACCGTTGGTGAAAGTCCGGCACCAAAATAACTTTCACGGTATAGATTCCTGAGGGTTGGCATCTGGTAAAAATGTCCGTAGGAAAAGTGGAAAATTCCCTTGTCCGTAATTGGTAATGAAACCCCAACACGGGGAGAAACCATGGTCTTATCAGCTGCCTTTGATTGTCCAGCTTCCGGATACACAAGATTGGCAATAGATGAATCGTTGGGCACAAATACATCATAGCGAACTCCCAGGTTCATAATCATAGAACTGTATTCCATTTTGTCCTGGATATATGCTGAATACTGCAGTGCTTCCTTTTTATAGTATACGTGATAGGGAGACTTATTTTCAGGCAGTACTGTAGGCTGTAGAAAGTTGTAATTATATTGTACGGAAAAATTCCGTTCTTCAAGATCATCTTTGCGAAAACTAATTCCTGTTTTTATCTCATGGCGATTATTCATCTGGCGGGTAAAATCAAACTTGCCGCCAATAGAAGTTGATACTCTATATGTATGCCCCATTTGTGTACCCCCAAACAGGAATGTAGCAGATGTAGGTTCTGTATTAATGTAATCAGTGGAAACATATCTGCTGTCCGTGGAGTCTTCATACAAATAATTTTTATA
>CAJWLO010000023.1 GCA_913043235.1 uncultured Fidelibacterota bacterium | reverse complement strand
AGATCAAAAAATACTATTATTGAAAAAATAAATTTACGGATGGGTAAATTATTTAGGTGTTAATATTTATCTAAATAAAAGAATTATAGTTGTATTAGCAGCATACAACGAAGAAGGGAAAATTGGTAAAACCATTAGGCGAATACCCAACTATGTAGATGAAATTGTTGTAACTGATGATTCGTCAACTGATAATACACTTCAAGAAGCAATTGATAATGGTGCGACCGTTATATCCCATGAAAAAAACCTAGGAGCTGGCGCTGCTTACAGATCTGGTTATCTATACGGTTTGGGAAAAAATTATGACGTAATCGTCGAGTTAGCAGGTGACAATCAAGATTGTCCCGAAGAGTTATATAAGTTGCTTAATACCCTTATTCTAGATAATTATGATTACGTACATGGCTCAAGATGGCTAAAAAAAGGGAAAAGGATAAATCATCCTTTTCATAGATCATTTTTCACAATTATTTATTCGTGCTTTATGTCTATTGTAACTTTATCTAATATTACTGATGGGACTAATGGTGCTAGGGTTTTCAAAGCATCAATCTTAAATGATAAGAGAATCAACTTAAAACAGGATTGGTTAAATCGCTATGAACTAGAGCCATATTTATACTATTATGTCATAATATTAAAATATAGGTTCAAAGAAATTCCCGTTACTAAATACTATCCAAAAAAAAATATTGGATATACAAAAATGATAGCCTTCAAGGATTGGTGGAGTATTGTGAGACCTTTAATTTTAATTCCTCTTGGCATAAAAAAATAAGGGATTTAAAAAAATGCATGACAGGTCAATTGTTCCATTTTTTGAATTAAAGAATGAATATTTATCTATATCTAAAGAGATTAATTATGCTATTAAAAAAGTCTTAAATGATACTCAGTTTATTCTAGGTGATGATGTAGACTATTTTGAAGATGAGTTCAGTTCATATTTAGGAATCAATCATTCAATTGGAGTCAACTCAGGCACTGATGCACTACATCTTGCACTGCGTGCATTAAATATAGGTGAAGGAGATGAAGTAATTACTGTTGCAAATACTTACTCTGCAACAGTATTAGCAATTATCTACACTGGTGCAAAACCCATTTTTGTAGATATAGATCCAAAAAGTTATAACATTCAAGTTAATTTAATTGAAAATGCCATATCCACGAATACAAAAGCAATTATTCCCGTCCATTTATATGGACAACCTGTTGATATGGATAGTATTATTGAAATTGCAGCAAAATATAATATTAAGGTTATTGAAGATGTAGCTCAATCTCATGGTTCATTATACAAAGGTAAGAAAACTGGGACTATGGGTAATATTGGATGTTTTAGCTTTTATCCTTCAAAGAATTTAGGAGCTTATGGTGATGCTGGTGCCATTGTTACAAACGATAAAGAAATTGTAAGTAGAATAAAAATATTAAGGAACCTTGGTCAAAAAGAAAAAAATAAACATTCTATTATTGGATACAACAGTAGATTGGATTCAATGCAAGCAGCGATTTTGAGGATTAAATTGAAATATCTTGATATTTGGAATGAAAAAAGGATAAATCATAGTAATCTATATCATGAATTATTATCAAATCATGATATAGAGTTACCATTAAAAATGGATTATTCAGATCATGTTTATCATTTATATGTTATTAGAATAAAAAATAGAGATCAAGTAATGAATAAACTTAGTGCGAGTGGAATTGAAACCGGTATCCATTACCCTACACCTGTACATTTGCAAAAAGCATTTAAGTTTTTAAACTATAAAAGAGGTGATTTCCCCAATGCTGAAGAAGCATCAAAAACTATTCTGTCACTTCCAATGTATCCAAGTCTAGGTGATTACCAAATACAATATGTAACGAAAAAACTTTCCCAAATAATGTGATAAGATTTTCCCCACAAACGTTTGTCTGTTATCTAAATAACAATATCGTGCTACTTTGTTTTGGTTGCAGTTTCTTGATATTTATATCCTAATTTCATAAAAAGATTTTATTTTATATACCATACTAATAATGGATATTGATCTACTTCATTATACTATATTAAATGCAATTGATATTATTCTCTATTTATTCTATTTTTCATTATTTGGTATTTTTTATCAAAATTATTTTTTAAATAAAAAACCTCATATCGCGGATCTAGTTGAATTAAATATTTATGGTTTGTTTTTTATATATATTTGTCTGGCAATATGGAACATATTTCTTCCAATTAATCAGTTATCCTTCTTATTAGTGGGCCTGGTATCCCTGCCCTCTATTTATATAATTAACAGGCAAGGGTTAATAGCTTTTATAAAGGTATTTTTTTCTCTTCCTCGTATTATTATAATTATTTTACAACTAGGTTTTATTTTTTGGATATCGAATCTTGCCATATCTGATTTGAAATATGAACCTATGTATTATCTTCAAAAAGTAAAGTGGGCACAAGAATATCCTCTTATTAAAGGCTTAGGAAATTTATTTATATGTTATGGATTGGATAGTAGCCATTTTCTCTATTTGTCATTTTCAGATCACTTTCCATTCATTTCCCGGTCATTCTGGAATTTCAATGGCTATTTGCTAGCATTGGGATTCCTTTATTTTTTTATCATGCCGGTTTCCAATATTTTTATTCAAAAGAAAAACTCATATACCTCCGATATAATGAAGTTGATGTTCATACCTATCCATATTCATAACTGTTTCTATATGCATCCAGGATTGAGTACAGACCTTTCTATATTTATTTATGGTTCCATTCTTGCGATAGAAATTTTCAGGATGTTTTTTGATGGTGAGAAAAATATTAATATTATATTAATCTGTCTCTTTTTGGGTTTTTCATCAAAAATAAGTTTTCTTCCTACTACAGTGCTTTCCATTATTGTACTATTCATTTTTTACTTTCGGGAAATTCGAATTGTATTAAAAAAATACAAATTGACTATACTCTTAACCATCCTTGCTTTTTCACTTCAGATTCAAAGGAATATTATATTAACAGGATACCCGCTATATCCACTTGAGTACATTTCTGTACCTGTAAAATGGAAGATGGATAGAGATGAAGTCATGAATTACTCAAAGGACCTTTCTAATTGGGCAAAAGGTATCAGAAAGGGAGAAACAGATCTTAAAGAAATTGAGAAAGTGAAGAAGGCATGGATCAAATCACGACTAATTGTACAGCATCGAAGGATAGAAACATTGTATCCGCTTGCTTTGGCTATAGTAGGATTAATTTATATATTACATAGGAAACGAGAAATCTGGGCCAAACTAGGGATATTTTTATTACCTCCAATAGTACAGCTATTTATGTGGTATTTTCATGCACCTGACTCTAGGTTCTCGAGTTTTGCTTTCTGGTGGCTTGGCGCAGGTATGATTAATTTTGCAATAAAAGATTTATTCCCAAGAAAAATACTTGTGTTATTACCTCTATCTTTGGTTCTTTTTGCTTTTTCACTACATACCGTTGATTCTCTTGGATCAGAAAAAGATCTTATTGTGCTAGAATATTCTAAAAACGTACCAAATGATCCAAAATCATTTATTTATGTTACTAAATCAGGATTAAAAGTGTTAGTTCCAGAAAATGGGAAAAAATGTGACGACTGCCCATTGCCGTGTACGATGACACCAAACCCAAACCTGAAGTTGTTAGAATCAGGTGAAATCAAATCTGGTTTTTATCTAGAATGACTTTTATTGTTAGCTTCGATGAGAATTATTTCAGACCATTCTTTAATTATAATGGCTAAAAAGATATTATTTATATATTTAACACTGGTTGTTCTGGTGCAGAGTCAAGAAATACCTAATGAATTTTTTCAATTTCAATCGAAAAAACTATTATATGATTATGGTAAAAATTGGCAGAGCATCACCACCTTTGGCCCAATCAGATTGAATAAATTGGTTGATTATGTACCTGGAGATGATTCATTAAAAATGGATTTAAGGTTTGGATTAACTGGAAATTCTACTGGCAAAATGGATGGTATGGCATTTTATTGTTTTGGACATTTATCCTTTCAGAATCATTTTTATGCCTATCTTTATCCAAGGATTGTTAGTAATGTGACTTCATTTTCGAGATATACTGGCATAGAACGTTATTTTGGTCGTACTGGAGAAACAGATATTGCCGGGATTGGTTATGAAAGTAATTGGATGATTCTACAGTGGGGTCGTGGACGACAAAGTTGGGGCGCAGGGAATGATATCCAACTAGCCATAAGTGAGGACTCTCCAGCTTATGATTATGGATTATTAGCGCTAGATTTTGGTAATCTACGTGTGCGATATTTCCATGGGTTCCTGGAAGAAGAAAATAATTATAATCGTTATATCACCGGTCGTGGAATTGAATGGTCGAACAAAAAATCTATTGTTATTGGCCTATCAGAATTTGTCATTTACTCGGGAATTAATCGTCCTTTGGACATCTCCTATATCAATCCAATTTCAACACATCTTGAAATCGAAATGAATCAACGGCAGAATGTAATAGGAACAAAAAGTGGAAACGGTGTTTGGCAAGCATCTATGGATTGGTTACTGAAGCCTAATCTTAGATTATCTGGAAATATATTGTTTGATGAGTTTACTTTAGATAGTGACCACATGTTAGAGGAGGGGGAAGGACATTCTAAAGCATTTTCTGTGCGTTCTGTTTGGTCTACAGGAATTCTTAAGAGTTTGTATACATCATTATTCACTGAATATATTATGGTGGGAACACATACTCTACGTCATCAGAGTGGCTATAATAATTTTGTTCAGCGGGGGCTACCTCTTGGCTGGCAGTATGGTAGCGATGTGGATCAATACAGGATTGGTTTGAATATTTTTAACAATACAAATCAAATAACTAACATCTCATTTGGCAGCCGGAGAGTTGGGGCAGAAACAATTACTATTGATCCTTATGCTTCTTATCCATTTTTTCAAGAAGTCCCCTTCCCAAGCGGGATAGTGACAATAACCAAATTTATTAAAGGTGATTATGAATGGTGGTGGAAGCCAAATGTTGCATTTATGATTGGATTGGAATATCTGGATTCTGATAAAGATGGTCAGACATTATCTTTTAGCATTGGTTTTGATATTTACTACCCTGGGTTTTACAAACTATAAAACCTATGATTCAAATAATTGTAATAATGCAGAATCTATTTTGTAAGGATACCAAGATTCCATGGCTTGATAAATCAGGCCTCCTTATAACAATGATGACAGCATCTAATTCAATATTTAAAACCAGCTATAAATCACCAATATTTTAATCATGAAAATCCCTTTTCATAAACCTATAATCCCAAAAAACTTGGATAATCTTTTTCCCGATTCCATTCGATCTGGATGGCTAACAACAGGACCTATGGTTAAGGAATTTGAAACACAATTAAGTGATTACCTACAGGCAGAATATGTTATTGCGGTTAACTCTGGAACTGCAGCTTTGCACTTGGCTCTGGCAGCAAAGGGGTTTCAAGCTGGAGATAAATTTATAGCACCTACCTATACTTTTGCCGCCACGGTGGAGGCTGGGGAATACTTGGGCTTGGATCCAATTCTAGTAGACTGTGCTACTAATTCATTTAATATTGATTTAGATGAAGTAGAAAGAATCCTGAAAAAGGAGAAAAATGTAGCTGCAGTTATACCAGTCCATTTTGCAGGTATAGCCGTAGACATGGTGAGACTCAATATCCTTGCCGAAAAATATGGTTTTTTTGTTTTGGAAGATGCTGCCCATGCTCTTGAGGCAGTAAGCAATGCCGGAAAGGTTGGTAATACCTTTGATGCGGCTGCTTTCTCCTTTTATGCCAATAAAAATATAACAACTGGTGGAGAAGGGGGAGCAGTAAGCACCAATGATAGCATTCTTGCTCAAAAGATCCGAAAATTATCGCTCCATGGCATGTCTATGGATGGTTGGGGAAGATACAAAGGCGGAGGAAGTTGGGCGTATGATATATCAGAACTTGGATATAAATACAATATGACTGATGTTGCAGCCTGCTTCGGACTGGAGCAACTCCAGCATTTGCAATCTTGGCATATGCGCAGAGTGGAGATTGTGCAGCTCTATCATATAGGGCTAAAAAATATTCAGGGTTTAGTATTGCCTGATCAAGATGATCAATTAACTTATGCTTGGCAGCTATTTATCATCCAATTAAAACCTGCAGAGTGGCGTATAGGAAGAGATGATATAATTAAAAAATTAAATAAAGTGGGGATAGGCACTTCTGTGCATTACATTCCAGTCCATATGCATTCCTATTACGCAAGGAAATACGGCTGGCAAGCCCTTAATTACCCCATGGCACAGCGACTATCAGAGACTGTGATTAGCCTACCTCTATACCCCGCCCTTAAAGACGATGAAATCACTTATATTATATATCAAATAAAACGACTATGGGAACAGTACATTATATAAAAGAATAGCAGTTTGATTTCCCGAATAATAGCATTGATTTTATTGGTGGTTTTGGGGCCACTTTTTTTTATTCTTATGCTTGGTAGCCTTATATTCCAAGGATTCCCAATATTTTTCACCCAAGAAAGGGTCGGATTTCAATTTATAAATTTTACAATTTATAAATTTAGGTCTATGAATCAGAGCGTTTCTGGTAAAAGAATCACTGAACCAGATGATAAGAGGATTACCACTTGGGGAAGAGTGTTAAGGTCTCTAAAACTAGATGAAATGCCACAGTTACTTAATATTATTAAAGGGGATATGGTTTTTGTGGGGCCTAGACCGGAGGTCCCTGAATATGTGATTGCTAACCAGTTTAAGTATTTAAATGTTATAAGGCCTGGTCTATCCGATTTCGCTTCGATCCTTCTCAGAGATGAGAGCAGGATCCTAATGGAGGTAGAAGACCAATATACTTACCATGACCTGCTACGGTTAAAATGTGACATCGCAGATTATTACGTTGAACGCAAGATGGGATATATTACAGATATAACAATCGTTATTTATACAGCATTATCCATCATCTTTCCTCAGATTATCAACAAATCATTCATTATCCCACAGCTGAAGAATGATTTGCCTCAATGGTCTGGATTTATTAAAAAGCATTGCAATTAAATAATTTTAGTACTTTAAATTATTTCTCCCCAATATTGCACATGATAAGAGACTTCAGTAACAGGTTAACAAATAAAAACTTTTATATCATTTTTGGTTTGGATGTGTTATTCGTCTTTACCGCGCTCATATTAAGTATCTTTTTGCGCTACGAGTTTATTTTTCCTGCTGAATTAACCTTTTTATTCCAGGGAGGAGCTGTGGTAACTATCCTTGGCATAAAAATCGTGGTTTTTTCTTACTTTGGTCTTTACCGCGGTATGTGGCGTTATACAAGCATCTGGGATATGTTCAACGTGATCAAGGCTAATATTTCTGCCAGTGCAATTACGATAACGATGATTTGGTTAACAATCGGCTTAAATAACATTTCTAATTCAGTTTTAGTATTGGACTTCATGATATTGACAGCCCTGATGGGATCATCTCGAGTAGGGGTGCGAATGTATTTCAATCATATCCTACCATTAATTAGACCTAAGTATCCCTCTCATACTGTCAGGAAAGTGATTATAATTGGTACTGGAGACACGGGGCAAACTATATTACGTCAGTCCCTAGAAAAGCCAGATGAAAAAATAAAAGTGGTTGGTTTTTTGGATGATAATCCCACTAAGATTGGTTCTAGAATCCATGACATACCTGTTCTTGGATCTATTGATAGTCTGAAAAATGTTTCAGTATTCTATGATGAAATCCTCATCTGCACCCCTTCCGCTTCGCGCAAAGAAATGCGAAGTATTATTGAAATATGTAAAGATTCAGGTAAAGTATTTAAAACACTTCCTTCTATTTCAGAACTGGTTCAGGGCCATGTCACAATTGCAGAATTCAGGGAAGTATCATTGGTTGATCTATTGGGCCGGGATGAAGTAACTCTTGATGAAGATTCCATTCGTGATTTTATTCATGGGAAACGGGTACTTATTACTGGTGCTGGGGGTAGTATCGGCTCTGAGCTAGTTCGCCAGTGTCTGAAATATGAACCTGCTGTTATGGTTATGCTGGATCTCAGCGAATATAATCTCTTTGAAATGGATCGGGAGATTATGGCCTTGGAATCTACTATCTTGTTTAAGCCTGTATTGTGCGATATCAGGGACAAAGATGTTATTTCTAAAGTCTTTGATGAATTTGAGCCACAGGTGGTACTACATGCTGCAGCCTATAAGCATGTTCCCATGCAAGAAACATTCCCTTGGGAAGCGGTTAAAACCAATGTGTTGGGAACGACTAATTTGACTCAGGTTGCGCTCAAACATATGGTGGAAAAATTTGTATTGGTTAGTACCGATAAGGCAGTAAAACCTGTCAACGTTATGGGTGCGACAAAGCGCCTTGCAGAACTAATTGTGCAATCGGCGAATACATCCAGTACGGAATTCATGGCGGTTCGTTTTGGTAATGTGTTGGGTAGCTCTGGTAGTGTGATTCCGATTTTTCAGGAACAGATTCGTAGAGGAGGCCCGGTGACCGTTACGGATCCGGATATGCAACGTTATTTCATGTCGGTCAGTGAAGCCAGCCAATTAATTCTGCAGGCTGGTGCTTTAGGACAAGGTGGCGAAGTTTTTGTCTTGGATATGGGTGAACCGTTGAGGATTCTAGATATTGCCAACGAACTTATTCGTCTTTCTGGTTACGAGCCAGAACTGGACATTCCTATCAATTTTATTGGTCCTCGTCCAGGAGAGAAAAAAGTGGAAGAACTGGTTCTGGATAGCGAAATGCTGGATTCTACGCGACATGATAAGATATTTGTTTTAAAGGATAATACTGTTACGCCAAAAGTGCTAGAATTTATTAAATCTGGTATTTATGATCTAGAACTGGGTATTTCCCAGAATAGCGCTAACCAGATTCGGCGAAAATTAGCATCAATCCTACCAGAATATGATCCAGATCTAGGTGCTGGTGAACCGATTTATTTAAATATCAAAGCCCAGGCTTGATCTTCAGATATGGCTAAAATATTTATATTAAGAAACAGGTTAATTTAGTCTAAATATCCCACGCCCAGTTTGAACAGTTTTGGCTCTTCCAATTTGGGATATACATTGCGGGTATCCACCACCAACTTCGCTCTAGAAAGGATCATTTCGAAATTTATTATATCATGATCTGTAAGGATAACTACAACATCAGCTCCACACAGTTGCTCATTATTCAAATCATCTATTCCCTTTAGGTTACGTCCATCAATGTGTAGCGATAGTACATGAGGATCATAAAATGCAATACCGGCGCCGTCTATTTCTAGAAGACGAATCACGTCTATAGCAGGGGACTCTCTCACGTCATTCACATTCTTCTTATAAGCAACACCGACAATTATAATATTACTGCCGTTTAAAGATTTTTGTTGGGTATTAAGAGCATTGCGAACTAGGTCTACCACGTGGACTGGCATAGCGGTATTGATTTCTCCAGCCAATTGAATAAAACGGGCATCATAATCTAGTGCTTTTAATTTCCAGGACAAATAATGAGGGTCAATGGGGATGCAGTGTCCGCCCAGACCGGGGCCAGGGGTGAATTTCATAAAGCCAAAGGGCTTTGTGGCAGCAGCTTCGATAACTTCCCACACATCCACACCTAGTTTCTCACATATGATGGCCACTTCATTTGCCAGGCCAATATTGATGGCCCGAAATGTATTTTCCAGAAGTTTTACCATTTCTGCAGCTTCTGGAGAAGATACTGTTATCACATTACTAACAATTGTATCGTATAACATTTTGCCATGATAGGTACATTGGCTGGTAATACCTCCCAGAACTTTGGGTGTGTTGGCAGTCCTAAACTGTTTATTCCCAGGGTCGATACGTTCCGGAGAAAAACACAGGAAAAAATCTTTTCCAACTTTATGTCCAAGGGTTTCCAATTTCGGTAGAATAAGCTCCCTTGTTGTTCCTGGGTAAGTGGTGCTTTCCAGGATAATGAGCATATTCTGGTGCACAGAAGCAGTTAGTTTGGTCATGACATTATTGATATAAGAAATATCCGGATCTTTCTGTTTGTTCAGGGGGGTGGGAACACAGATGGAGACAGCATCCAATTCAGTAAGTTTAGAGAAATCAGCCGTCGCCCAAAATAGTCCACTTTTGACAGCGGATTTTAGGTCTTCATTAGTTACATCTTGGATGTAATTCCGGCCCTTATTAAGCTGTTCTATCTTAGATTCATCAATATCGATGCCTGTAACCTTGAAACCGGCGCGTATAAATTCCATGGCCAAGGGTAGACCTACATAACCTAGGCCAATAACACCGATCTGCGCTGAACGATCTTTAATTTTTGTTTTTAGGTTCATCTTGATTTAAAATGCTTATGTATTTGAAAATTGAGTCGGAATTTATCAGGAAACTCATAGGTTTGGGCACGATAATTTGGGTAAAATAGTTTTAGAATGAAGGCAATATTATGAACTCTTTGGATTGGCAGGTAAGATTAGGCGGTGGCTTAATTATGCTGGGTGGTGGTGTTTTTGTGGGACTTTATGCTAACGATCTTCGGACTATTGGCCAAGATTATAACCATTATGGAGTTCTAGCTTTACTTTGCATCTGGGGTGGCTGTGATTGGATATTGAAGTCACTTACTAAACAAAAAAACTAGTTGATTGAAGATTTGTATTATACAATTTATTAGCCTTAATAAGGTATAATAATAAGGATGATTATGAAAAAATTGATATCTATTAATCCGACAACGCAAGAAGTTGTTCATTCTTACCAAGTCCATTCGTCAGAAGAAATAGCCTTTATCTTGTCCCAGGCAGAGGAAGCCCAAAAGTTTTGGGCGTCATCAACAATCAGTTTTCGTAATAGTTGTCTGGAACAACTTTCTGGTGTACTAAAAGATAAAGCTCGCGAATATGCCAAACTCATGGCTTTAGAAATGGGAAAGCCATTGGACCAAGGAGTACTAGAAGTAGAAAAATGCGCATGGCTTTGTGATTATTATCGGGAATATGGGGAAGAATTTTTAATGGATAAGCCAGTAGAAACAGAAAATACCAAGAGTTTTATTTCCATAGAACCTCTAGGCCTAGTTTTGGGAGTAATGCCTTGGAATTTTCCCTTTTGGCAGGTGTTTCGTTTTGCATTACCAGCTATTACAGCAGGCAATGGTGCTATCCTAAAGCATGCATCCAATGTTCAGGGGTGCGCAGCCGCTATTAAGACTTGTTTTAAAGAAGCTGGTTACCCTGATAATATTTTTCACAACCTTGTAATACCTGGTAATCAAGTAAAGCAAATAATCGAACATAAGGCTATTTCGGCTGTAACGATCACGGGCAGTACTCCTGCCGGGAAAGCAGTGGCTGCTGCTGCAGGGACAGTACTGAAAAAAACAGTTCTTGAGTTGGGTGGCAGTGACCCTTATGTCATTTTGGATGATGCCAATTTAGATCAGGCAGTGGCCGCCTGTGTTGCAGGACGCTTGTTGAATGCTGGCCAGAGTTGTATTGCTGCCAAGCGTCTTATTGTAACTAAGAAAAATGAAAATCAGTTCATTACTCGTCTGGAGAAGGAATTAAATCGCAAGGTGTTGGGGGATCCTATGGATGAAGTAGATATGGGACCTATGGTTTCCATTGCTGCTAGGAATCAAGTTCATGATCAGGTTCAGTCTAGTATAGCTTCGGGTGCATCATTGAAAATGGGCGGTATTATTCCTAATGAAATAGGAGCTTATTATCCTATTACCCTACTTACAGATGTCAAGCCTGGGATGGTTGCTTTTGATGAAGAAATCTTTGGCCCTGTTTTTGCAATTGTTACAGCTGAAAATGAGGATCATACCATAGAGTTGGCTAACTGGTCCGAGTTTGGTCTGGGAGCTGCCGTATTTACAGCAGATCTGAAAAGAGGAGAGGAAATAGCCAGAAAAAAAATCCGTGCTGGTTCTTGTTTTGTGAATGATTTTGTCAAGTCAGATCCTCGTCTTCCTTTTGGTGGTGTGAAAAATTCTGGATACGGGAGGGAATTATCCATTTATGGTATGATGGAATTTGTAAATGTGAAAACTATAGTCGTCAATAAAGTGTAACTATATTAATATCATATATGTCAAGACTATACTTAATTATAGTGTGTTGTGGTATTATGATGTTTCTGCATGCCCAGCAAAATCGTCTTTTCTGGGATGGTCGGGACTGGAACAGGATAGTAAAAACAGTAGATTACAGTCCCGAAAATACGTTTCGAGTCAAAAAGGCCTACCTGGATGGTGCCTTAGATGGGAGGTTATATGGCTATTTAAAAACTTGGGCCGAAGATAGGGGAATTGCTGATGATGTATTTGGAGAAACAGTAGATTATTTGAGCACCCGGGAGTTGATCAAAAGCCTTGACAATTTTTATGAGGACCCCATCAATAGTTACATTCCCGTCCCATCCGCCATCGTAATCGCCAATATGTATGCTGAGATGATTCCCATTCAGTTGATTGAGCAATATATCACGTTTACCCGGCAGTGGATCAATGAATTGATGCTGGATTTAGATACGCTGAATTATTCCAAATTACTGGAAGATAAATTTATTAAGCACCATAGTAAGCGCTTTAATCAATCCGAATAAATCCGGCGTTCTTATGCCAGGTAAAAATTCGGGCATCACTCATAAATTTTACTTTTGAAACCCTGAACTCATAAGTGTGGGGCTTTTCTTTTTCTAGGGGATAAATGAGACTCTTGGTAGCTGAGAAACCTGGCTGCAAAGGCGGTTCATATTCGTACAGGATAACCAATTTTTTTTCATTATTGAATTTACCATCTCCATCAAATTCGGAAATAAATCCTTCCAAATAGTCGATTGGTTTTTTGACGCCATTTTCCACATCCACATTCACAATTACCTTAGCGCCATCAATTATCCTGGGCCTGATTTCAATATTAAATGGATGATCTTCACCATTGGCAACTGCAATCAGCAGTGGGAATAGGATGATAAAGTGTTTGTTCATGGTCAAAATTGGGTTTTTTTCAGGAAATAAAAAAGAGATTGGTGACGAAACCTTTTTCCAGCATTTTTGGATACTGTAGATTAATGAAGACATATGGACAAGAATATAGCAACAGATGACCTTCAGTTAATTCTGGATAAGATCGGACCTTTCTTTATCGTCTACAAGGTAAGGCAGGTGAACAGTAGCTGGATTATAACAGGAGCTCTTTTAAGCGAAGCCACTGAACAAGACTTGACAGAGAGCATGAAAGGATCGGATTATACAATTGCCATTCGGAAAACTCAAAAAAGCTTGGATTTATTTTTTGAAAAATTGTCCGATCCCATCCGTATTCGTCTTCCCAAAATTTCTAGGCTGCACTTAGTGCTCTTTTTGGCAACCATTGTCACCACAATCTTTGCTGGTAGTCTGATGGCCGGTGGTAGCCCCATTACTTCTCTTTCTGATTGGGAGAAAGGAATCCCCTTTTCTTTTGTCTTAATGATGATCCTGGGTTGCCATGAATCAGGGCACTATTTTTATGCTCGTAAGCATAAGGTGGAAGCCTCGCTGCCTTATTTTATTCCCGCACCGACATTTGTGGGCACTTTTGGGGCTTTTATCAAAATCAAATCTCCAATCCAGAAACGTCTGGCACTATTAGAGATTGGTGCTTCTGGACCCATTGCAGGATTCTTGGTGGCGATACCGGCATTGATATGGGGTTTGGCACATTCCACTATTATTAATATGGGACAGGATGAAGTTGGTTTAAAGCTAGGTGACTCCATTCTTATGAAAATACTGACTTGGGTCATGTTCCCGGGTTTAGGTACTGGTCAGGATATCTTGCTACATCCTATTGCCTTTGCAGGTTGGATCGGGCTTTTGGTGACCATGCTGAATCTTTTGCCCATTGGCCAGTTGGATGGAGGGCACATCGCCTATGCTATGTTGGGCAAAAAGTTCGATCGTATTGCCCAAATTTCCTGGTTGGCCCTGATACCTATGAGTTTATTTTCCCTTAATTGGTTGGTTTGGGGATTGTTGATCTTATTTTTGATGAAAACCACCAAACATCCGCCAATTGAGCATATTGATGCACCTATCACAACCCGGGAAAAATGGATCGGTGCAGCGAGCCTGGCTATCTTTATATTATGTTTTATACCTTCTCCCTTCCCTTCATGAAAATCGTTGCCTTGGCATTTTGTATATCCTTGATCTATGCCCAGGTACGTATAGGGGACTGGAAAGCATTTACATCCCCACTGAATGTTCGTCAAGTTATTGGCACAGATGAGCAGATTATAGCTGCTACAGAAGGTGGCTTATTTATTTTCGATGATCAAAATTATTATACCTTGACGACAATCGAAGGTTTGGTGGGTGTAGACCTGGGTGCTGTAGGTAGAGATTCTATGGATAAAATCTGGGTAGGTGGTGCCCTTCCTTTTGGTTTTATACAAGTTTATGATATCCAGCAGAACCGTTCTATTGATGTATTTGAATTTGGTCTAACCGCCATTTTTGATTTTGAAATTCTGGATTCCTTGGCATTCTCCTGGTTTCAAGATGGGCAGGATATGGGTATAATGAAATTTGTATATGAACAGGGATGGCAATATCGTGACAGTTATAAAAATTTTCCATCTGCAATGGGGGTCATAACTGGGTTTACCGCTACAAATACAATAATATTTCTGGGAGCAGAATCGGGAGTATGGGCTGGATATTTAAATTCAAATCTAAAAGATCCCAACAACTGGCTACAGCCTTTTCCCAATTTGATGATTCCAGTAACAGCAGTACAAAAATCAGGATCATCCATTTTGGTTTCCACAAAAGAATCATTAGTAACTATTGACCCAATAGAGATGATGACAATTCCATTTGAACACCCATTGACAACATTCTCATTTGAAAACATGGTTAACTATCACTTGGGTTGGTGGTTTGCCAAGGGAAAAAACCTTTTTGGTCCAGGAAGCACCGGAAACATCGTTGAGGTTTCTTTTGATTATCCTATAACTGCCTTGTATGCTAATGAAACGGATGGTTTGGTTGTAGGCTCAGAAAATGGATTCCAATTATTACCTGAGGCTTCAGTAGATATTTCATCAAATTCGTTTATAGGTTTTATTCCTAATGCTCCTATTACTAGTGGTTTTACAGCCATTGCGGTTTTAGATGATGGAAGACTTGTGGGAGGCAGCAGTCACGGTTTATCTATTCTTGATAAAAATGGCTGGCGGAATATCCTAGAAATCAAAAGTTCCAACTCGGAGGTAATTCACACTGCATATGATTATTCCGATTTCATAGCCGATACTGTGCCTTATGATTTTGGAGGTTATATTGCAGATTTAGAGCAAGGTCCTGATGGTTTGGTGTACTGCTCTATCCGCGGTTCCCGCATTTATTTAGCTAATCCGCCCAGGTTCAGCGGCGGCATTATTATTGTGGATGTGGACGATCCGACAAATATTACAACCATTGATACCACTCACCTAAGTTACCATACCACTAGTTCCAATTCTATACCATACCTTGTGGTTCTTGATGTGGAATTTGATAGCGATGGCAATATGTGGGTAGCGGACCCCTATTCAATCAATGGAAACAATCCCGTTCATGTACGATCTACGAGTGGAGTTTGGAAACACTTTGGCTCAGCAGAAACAGCGATAAAGATCAGCCAGTCGCCTAATGCAATCACATTTGATTCCTGGAAAAGGGTTTGGGTTTCTGCTTTTCAGGCGGAAGAAGCCAACCTGGGAATTTATCCAAATGGCGGTCTTTTTATGCTGGATTTCGATGGTGTGCCATATAACCCTGACTCATTTACCTGGAAAAAGGTAATTGCTGATGGCACCATCCGGTCCTTAGCTATGGGGAAGCAGGATCGCCTCTACTATTTAACACCATCTGGTTTGAATTACTATGATCTCAAAAATGATACCAATCCTGTTGTCAGGGAAAACCCATATGCCTATTTCCCTAATATTTCTTTTGGCAATGGGGCAGAACTGAAGGTGGACCCTCATGGTAATATCTGGACCCATTCCCCTACTCAGGGGGTTCACGTCCTATTGGAGAATACCACTTATTGGCCGGATATTAACGGTTTTCGAACATCCAATAGCCCTTTGCTATCCAATCAGATCAATGATATTGATTTTGACGCTGAAAACAGCCTGGCCTATATTGCCACCAGCAAGGGTGTAAATGTAGTGCGAATTCCTTTTGGACTTGAAAAGAAGGATTTTACGGGTGTAAAAGTATATCCCAGTCCTTTTTACCTGCCGGCAGAGAAACCTATGAAGGTGGATGGAGTACCATTTGAATCTTCCATGATAATCATGACTTTGGATGGCTCGGTTATACGGAAAATAATCAACCAAGGTATTAGTATAGATGGAGATCAAATATCTTGGGACGGTCGAGACAGAGAAGGTGATTATGTTTCTAGCGGCGTGTATTTACTAGCTATTTATGGATTTGATGGAAAAAATAGTGTAGAAAAAATTACAGTTATACGGCGGTAATTAATAAATATATTAATGAGAAACTTGTATATACTCAGGCATTAAACCGAACTCCTGTTCAAATTCTTCCGCAATACACTTAATCATGGTTTTTCGTTCTTTGTAATGAATAAAAGCGCTTTTCATGGCCATAATAGTAATCTCCCTGAAATCATGAAGTGTGAAACCAAATAATTCATGAGCTAACATCATTTCCTTGGCAAGTGTTGTATCTGACATTAGGCGGTTATCAGTATTTAATGTTACTCTTATTCCCTGATCGTAATAAAATTTTAAAGGATGGTATTTTAAGGAACGTACACTTTTGGTCTGCCAGTTTGAGGTCAGACAGATTTCCAGGGGGATACGATGGTCATTGACAAATTGCATTAGATCCTTATCTTCCTTCAAACGTGTACCATGCCCGATGCGATTGGCACCGCACTGATGAATGGCTTGGTGAATAGAAGATGGTCCATAGGCTTCACCGGCATGGATTGTGGCATTGATATTGTGATTTCGAATCAAGTAAAAAGCTTCCCGGTGTTCCTTGGCAGGGAAATTTTCTTCTGTTCCGGCAAGATCAAAACCTACCACCCCGCGGTTTTTATACTGGACTGATAGGTCTGCCAGCTTAAGTGAGATAGCTGGAGAAATAGAGCGGATACCGCAAACAATGATACCTGATTTGACGCCGAAATCCTTTTCACCCTTTTTTAAACCTTTTAGGACTGATTCTATCGCATCTTTAAGCGTCATACCATGCTTGGTATGCAGAATAGGTGAATAACGTACTTCAATATAACGGACATTTTCCTGAGCCACATCTTCTATCAATTCATAGGCAAATCTCATCAGCGATTTTGGCGTCTGCATCACACTTAAGGTAATGTCAAAACGTTTTATATAATCTTCCAGCGTACCGCGTTTTTTACCGATTCTAAGGAAAGAATCCAATTGCATTATATCACTGTATGGTAAGGGAATTCCATCCTGTTTGGCAACTTCCAGCATTGATTGGGGACGGAGACAACCATCAAGGTGACAATGCAGTTCCACCTTTGGAAGGCGTTTTAATAAATCAAAAGTAATGGGGGTCATTTATTGCCAAGATTACTGAGATTCAATTCTTTTAGTTACTGATTTGTAAAGCCAGGTAAGCGTGCCAACGAAAAAGATTATGCCTAGAAATTGAAGTCCGCCGAATTGCGGCCACCAGTCCTTATTAGCAGTGATGAAAATTGGGACCGCTACAAGAATGCCCATGAGTGCTTCTCCAGTTATAAGGCCGGAAGCCATTAATAGACCTCGTTTTTTCATCATATCTGTGGCACCAGATTGATCACTCAAATGGGAGATCATACCTCCAATAAATATTGGGACAGTTAATTCGATAGGTAAATAAATACCAACTGCAACAGCCAAAATAGGAACCCGAAAATCCGAGCCCATATTTTCCTGTCGAATATCAATCAAAATTATTATTATCCCGATTATGGCTCCAAATCCAACCATTGTCCAGGGTAAGTTTCCGTTGAAAACACCATCTGCTACAGATTTCATTAAAGTAGCCTGAGGAGCAGATAGGGTGGGAGAACCAATGGTGTAGGCAGTATGTAAAATATCAAGAACCAACCCCAGTACCAATGCTGCACTTAACGTCCCCACAATTTGCATTACTTGCTGTTTCCAAGGAGTTGCACCCACAATATGACCGGTCTTAAGGTCTTGTAGGTTATCACCGCCAATGGCTGCCGCACAGCATACCACAGCACCAATCATAATTGCTGCTGGAGCACCAACATTGGAATTCTCCCCAAGGAGTAATAATAGTAACAGGGAAGAGAATAATATAGTAGCGATGGTAACACCGGATATTGGGTTATTCGATGAACCAACCATACCAGCCATGTAAGCTGCTACGGCTGAAAACAGGAATCCAAATACCATCATAACAACTGCAAGCAGGATTGCGATTCCTGTGTGATGGACAATATTGAAGTATAGCAGAAAAACAGGTATAAGCAAAACAGCTAGAGCCATGCCCACATAGTTTATTGGAAAGTCTTGTTCAGATAGGGGTGCTTCTGCACCTTTGTTTGAATTTTTCAGGGTTAAAAGGCTCGCATGAACACCATCGTATAGTGGTTTTGCCAGTTTGATTAAGGACCAGATACCACCTATTACCATAGCTCCCACTCCGAGGTAGCGAATTTGATAATTCCAAATTTTCCAAGCGGCATCCATGGGGTCACCTTCAAAACCATAGATCGCTGAATAAATTGGGATGGCAATAAACCAGGAAATAAGCCCGCCGGTGATAACCAGTATACCAATATTTCGCCCAACAATATACCCTACAGAAATAAGAGCAGGAGAAAGATCGGTCCCCAGTCCAAATATTGAACTGCGGACAACCACAGCACCTTCTAATGCAGCATGCCACATCCCGAAACCCTGCTGACACAGTTTCATGATACTGCCTACTGCCCCGGCAATTCCAATAGCCATTAATCCTCCCGATTCATCTTTGGTGCCTGATGAGCGGGATTCCTCACCAGCTTCAAGGATCGCAGCCGTCGCGACGCCTTCTGGATATTTTAATTTTGCTTCCACAATTAGTGCTCGTCTTAGTGGGACAGTGAACAATACACCGATTATACCGCCTATAGCAGCTATTTTTGCTACTTCAAAATAATCGAAATCAACCCAGACGCCCATGAGCACCAGAGCAGGAATAGTGAAGATCACGCCTGCGGCCAATGATTCACCGGCGGAAGCAGCAGTTTGAACAATGTTATTTTCCAAAATGTTCGAATTACGGAAAGCACGCAAGACCCCCATGGAAATAACTGCGGCTGGAATGGAAGCCGATACCGTCATGCCTGCAAAAAGTCCTAGGTAGGCGTTTGCACCTGCAAGAATTACAGACAATAAAATCCCTAATACAATAGCTTTAGGGGTAATTTCAGGTAATGGTTTGGACATTTTTTCTCCATGTAATAAGTCGGAAGGTAGGCAATCTTAAAAGGAATTTACAATGTAAAGACTGTGTGGTATCTTGAGAAATATCATATAAATTAATTGCAGTCAAGGGGTGTCGTATTGAGCGACTGAGAACAAACTCGTTGAACCTGATCTGGATAATCCCAGCGTAGGAAGACAACATGAATTTTAAAATCAGCCTACTTTTTCTAATTATTTTTTCGAGGATAATGTTTGCACAGATCTCAGGGATTGTAATAGAAAGTGCTACATTAAAACCTTTATCAGGTGTGAATCTTACTGCCGAAAAAGTTGGAGCATCGACAGATAAAAATGGACGATTCCATCTAGATGTAAAGGCAGGAACTTGGATCAAGATTTCTCATGTTGGTTATGAACTAAAAACTGTTACTGCCAAAGATAATATGAAAATTAAAATGACTCTAAAAATACTTCAATCAGCAGAGATCATCGTTCGTGCAGGGCTCACCGATGAATCACTTCAGCGTACAGCAGCCAGTGTGACGGTCTTGACAAAGAAGGATATTAAAAATGTTAGTAATGACCATCTCCAGGTATTGATCGATCAAATACCCAATTTGAACTGGGCTGGAGGGACAAGCCGCCCTCGATATTTTCAAATTCGAGGCATTGGCGAAAGAAGCCATTATTTTGGCGAAGGTGCGCCAAACTTTTCTGTGGGTTTTGTTGTGGATGATATGGATTTAAGTGGGTTAGGTATGTTAGGACAACTGTATGATTTAGACCAGATTGAACTGTTCCGTGGTCCACAATCTTCTGTATATGGTTCCAATGCCGTGGCAGGGCTAATTTTACTTCGCACATCAAACCCGACTGACAATTTTGAGCTGAAAACTCAGGTTAGTGCAGGATCCGGCAGTCATATGGGTTGGAATTCTCTTGTAAATTTCAAACTCAGTAATGATTTTAGTATGCGGTTGTCAAGTGTCTTTAATTATAATGATGGTTTTAGGGAAAATGTTACCAAAAATTTGACCAATACAAATAAACGTGAAGAATCATTATACAGAATAAAATTGGGCTATTCACCAAATGAAAAATTGGATATTATAGCTACATTTATTTATGGGAAAATGAATAATGGATATGATGTCTGGGCTCCGGATAATAACACAGATTTCAAAACATATAGTGATTCAAAAGGGGAAGATAGTCAATTAACCCATGGTTATTCCTTTCGCGGAAACTTGAATATCGTGGAAAATATTCAATTAACTAGTATTACTTCTTTTACAGAAACTGATTTAATTCATGCTTATGATGGAGATTGGGCGGACAGCACCTATTGGCATGATAACCATGGATTTGATCCTGCTATTGAAGGTTGGTCCTATAGTTTTTTTGATAAGAATGAAAAAAATAGAGTCAACCTTACTCAAGAATTCAGATTGGCATTAACTCCTCTAATAATGGGTATTTATTATAAAAATTTGAAAGAGCAAGATGAAGCAATTGGATATCTATTTGGTGGTGTAGCAACAGACGCATGGAGTCACTTTGATTTTCAAGCAAAAGCTGGCTATATCCAATATGGTTTTGATTTTTCACCTACACTGAAGGCGAATGCGAATATTCGTTATGAACAAAATGAATATGACTATTTTGGATCATCCCAAGGTTTAAATGATAATTGGGAAAAAGAGTACCTGCCACCCGTTGAGTGTAAAACGGTAAACACAATGCTAGGTTACAGAGCAACATTTCAATATTTGTTGGATGAAATAACCAGTTTTTATGGAACTATATCTAATGGATATAAATCCGCTGGTATAAATCAACAACCCTATTTAACTGATAAAGCCCGCTCTTACGAACCGGAATTCATCCAAAATTTCGAATTAGGAATAAAACGAATCTCCTCAACAAATCAAACACAACTTACAGTTTTTTATTCAAAACGGAAGAATCAACAAGTCTCAGTATCTAGTCAACAAGTCGAAGGTGATCCAAATAGCTTCCTATTTTACACTGGTAATGCAACTTCAGGAAATTTACAAGGACTTGAATGGGAACATTCTCAAATATTCTCTTCATCATATAAAATGAATGCTTCTGTTGGATATTTAAATACTTGGGTAAATAGATTTCCCTACGAAACATCATATGGTGAATCATATGGTGGAGATAGGGAAGCGGCTATGGCTCCTGAATTTATGGGCTCAATTGGCTTTGATTTTCATAATGAGTCAGGATTTTTTATGTCGGCTTTGTACAGTTATAAAAGTGCATATTATTTTTCTGACAGCCATAACCAAAAGTCTAAGCCCTATTCCTTGGTGAACTTGACTGTTGGAAAGATATCTCGAAACAAAACCGTTAAATTGTGGGTCAAGAATTTGTTTGATGAGCGATATACAGTTCGGGGGTTCTATTTTGGACTTATACCACCGGATTACCACGATCAACTCTGGAAAAGCTATGGCGACCCGAGACAGGTTGGTATTACACTGGATTATAATTTTTAGGATTCGTCATGGATATTTCTATTGAGATGATCCTTTATCGCTTAAATGATTAATATATGTAGTCGATACTGAAATATATTCATCTGATAAATCAATCCTAGAGTTTATAGTAAAAATGAATTTATTGAACACCTAAATCTATGGGAAATATGCCATGGTATCATAGTGTCTTACTGATTATATGATAAATACCTTTGATAATTATGGGAAAAACGTTTTTGTCATGAAAATTATAGCGGAGAATTTGGATCAATAAAGCGGGCTTATTTTTCTCTACAATATTATGAATAAATTTATTCTTTTCATATTTCATTACTGGCAGAGAAAGAACTAATTTTACCGGCTGTTTTCTAACTGAGATTTTATGTTTGGCCAAATAACCGAACGGTTTGAATCCATTTTCCGCACTGTGCGGGGGTTGGGAAAGATAACCGATAAAAATATTAATACAACTGTTCGGGAAGTTCGCAGAGCTTTATTAGAAGCGGATGTGAACTTTACCGTAGCCAAAACTTTTGTAAACCGTGTCAAGGAAAAAGCACAGGGGACAAAGGTGATTCAGTCTGTGAAACCAGGCGAGCATTTCATTAAGATTGTTCATAATGAACTCGTTAATCTATTGGGACAAAAGACGGCTGAATTAACCTTTAATGGCAGTCCTGCTGTGATCATGCTTGTGGGACTCCAGGGAGCCGGAAAAACAACAACAGCAGGCAAGTTGGCTGCCAGATTGAAAAAGCAGGGGAAATCTATTAGCTTGGTGGCCTCGGATGTTTACCGACCCGCTGCAATCGATCAGTTACGGGTCATTGGAAAGCAAATTGATGTACCAGTTTACCAAGAATCAACATCGAATCCGACGGCTATTTGCAAGCGAGGGATTGAAAATGCACGTTCTATGAATAATGATGTTGTAATTATTGATTCTGCAGGTCGTTTTCATGTGGATGATGAAATGATGAATGAGATCCAGGCTATCGCTGAAACGGTGTATCCATGTGAAATTCTTTTTGTAGCAGATGGTATGACTGGCCAAGATGCGGTTAATTCTGCCCTTGCTTTTTATGATAGATTACCATTAACAGGTGTAATCTTAACTAAAATGGATGGTGATGCTAGAGGTGGAGCAGCTCTTTCTATTTTGGAAGTAATCGGAAAACCGATAAAATTTATTGGCTCCTCCGAAAAGATGGATGGACTTGATGCTTTTGATCCTGAGCGCATTGCTGGTAGGATATTAGGTTTTGGAGATGTGGTTTCCTTGGTTGAAAAAGCACAGGATGCGATCGATGAAAACCAAGCACAGGATTTTAAGAAGAAACTTTTGCAAAATAGTTTCACATTAGATGATTTTAGGCTGCAATTGCAACAATTAAAACGTATGGGCTCGATCCGCCAATTAATGCGAATGATACCTGGTATGAATCAGAAGGCTTTACAAGAATTAAATTTGGATGACAACCAAATGGCTTGGTGTGAAGCGATCATCAATTCCATGACAACGGAAGAGCGTTATCAACCGTTGTTGATTGATGGTAGCCGTAGGCAGCGTATTGCCCAAGGTAGCGGAAGGTCGGTACAGGAAATAAATACTCTTTTAAAACAATTTACAACCATGAAAAAAATGATGAAAAAAATGGGTAAAATAAAGAACTTTGGGTTACCAGAAATGAGTACAATAGGAAGATTTAACTAAAGGAGAAATAAGTTGGCGACGAAAATAAGACTGAAACGAATTGGACGACGAAATAGACCTTTTTACCGTTTGGTGGTTATGGACTCGCGTAATCGGCGTGATGGGGCTGCCATTGAAGAATTGGGATGGTACAATCCAATAGATGCGGATCATTCATTTGATATCAAAGATGAGAGAATAATCCACTGGCTTCAGGAAGGAGCAATTCTCACTAATGCAGCACATAAACTACTGCGCCGAGCTGGTATTGCCCATCATTGGCACTTAATGAAGCAGGGCTTTGATGAAGCCACCATTGAAAAAGAAATGAAAAAATGGGCCCTGAATCGCGAAGAAGTTTTGCAGGCACGCGTTGACCAACAGGTGGAAGCAAAAGCTAAAGAAGAAAAAAAATCAAAAGAAATGGAAGAAGAATCTGTTAAAACAACAGAAGCTGATGCTAAGATACCGGAAGAAGTTGATCATCAGCATGAACCGGCAGAAACACCGAAGGATGAAGATGATTTAATTAGAGATGACCCTAGTCAAGATTCCCCGAATATTGATGCTGACAGCGCAGAGTCTGGAGCAGATGATGAAACTATGGAAAATAATGGTTTAGAAGAAGGTGAAGATGATGAGGATATTGAAAGTCCTATTGCTGAGAATGAAGATTCTGAAGAGGAATAATTATTGATTCATAAAAAGTTTTAGTTAAATAACTAATAGGAGACGCTATGTTAGAGTTCATTGAGACAGCGATTAAGTTACTGGTTGATAAACCAGATGAAGTAAAAGTGAATATTGTTGAAACGGAACAACGCGTTATCTACGAATTGACCGTTGGAGATGGTGACTATGGTAAGGTCATAGGTAAACAGGGTAGAAATATCTCTGCTTTAAGAACCTTGATCTTTGCTATCAATGCCAAAGAAGGTGGCAGAAGAGCCAGACTTGATGTCATTGACTAAATGAGACCATATATCCAACCTATCGCAACCATTACTACCGCCTCAGGCTTAAGAGGTGAAGTGCGGTTGCGCCCATTATCCAGATATTTCGATGAATATGTTGAAGAACGAAAACTCATGCTTGGGTTTTTACCTGAAATTGCAGAGGATATCAAGCTGGAGATTGTAAAAGGTATGGGGAAAAAAAGACGTTTCAAATTTGTAGGCGTTGATTCATTTTCTGCTGCAGAAAAAATTATAGGACAGACGATTTTTGTTGAAACAGATGATGATGATGAAATCATGTTAATTGGCAAAGAATTGTTAGGGTTTAATATCGTCACTGACATGGGAGAATTTGTGGGGATTCTTAGTGATGTGGTATGGCTTCCAACAAACGATGCCTATTTAATTAATGATGGAGAACGTGAATTTCTGATTCCCGTGATTCCGGAGGTGGTTCAGGGTGTTAATTTTGATAGAAAGCGTATCATCATTACGCCCATGGATGGTTTGTTGGATTGAATCAAATTGCAATTATAACACCGGTGCCGGATGTTATTGATACTCTCATTACAAATAGTATTCTTCGGAAAGCTGTTGAACGGAATGTTGTAAAGTTTCATATAGTCAACTTGCGGCAATTTGGATTGGGAAATTATCGGCAGATCGATGATGCCCCATTTGGTGGGGGCAGTGGTATGGTTATGATGGCTGAACCGTTGATCAAAGCCATAGAACATACTACGGGTCTAATCGGCAGATCGGAAGATGCCCAGGTAATTTATCCTTCACCACAAGGTGAAACCTGGAGTCAAAAATCTGCTAGTCAGACCAGTAAATTAAAAAAGCTTATTGTCATTTGTGGACATTATAAAGGAATAGATGAACGGGTCATTGATAGATATGGTATCCATGAGTATTCTCTAGGTGATTTTGTTGTAACTAGTGGTGAAATTCCAGCTATGGTTATGGTAGATAGTATGGTTCGGTTGATACCGGGTGCTCTAAATACGTTGGATTCGGCTCTAACAGACACGTTTACGTATGACCTGTTAGACCACCCGCATTATACCCGACCGCGTGAAATTGAAGGGTTACGGGTACCTAATGTCCTTTTGAGTGGTCATCATAAGGAAATTAAAACTTGGAAACAGGAACAAAGAGAACAGAGGACAAAAGGACGGCGACCGGACCTCTGGAAAATATATAAGAAAAAAAATTGAAAGATTTGGAGAAAAACTATGAAAAAGGTACAAGAAGCGACAAAAGAATTTTTGCAGTCTGATCTTCCAGAATTTGATTCAGGGGATACGCTGGCCGTTAACGTTCGCGTAAGGGAAGGGAATAAAGAAAGGATACAGTTGTTTGAAGGAGTGGTGATTAATAAACGGGGTGGTTCCGGCCTCGATGCTTCCTTTACTGTGCGTAAGGTATCCAGTGGATTTGGAATAGAACGGATATTCCCCCTTCATTCACCGATGATTGCTTCTATCAAAGTAAAGCGTCGTGGAAAAGTCCGTCGAGCAAAACTCAATTATTTGAAAAAAGTTACCGGCAGCAAGGCTGCACGAATCGAAGAAAAACGTTAAGTTTAATCCAATTCTATTAGGCCCCTCTGCATGAATATGATTTGCAGCAGGGGCTTTTTATTATGAAGTTAGAAAAAAAAATTGTTCTGGGAGTTACTTCTGCTTCTCATTTGGCTGTACATGCGCAAATGATGTTTTTCCCTACGCTGCTTATGGTGTTCCATAAGGAATTTGGATTGGGCATGGACCATTTAGGACTAATGGTTACTGTTGGGGCATTTATGTTTGGATTAGGTGCAATTCCGACTGGTTTTTTAGAAAATAAGTTCGGTGGGAAAAAGTTATTGCTCATTTATCAGGGCGGTTCCGTAGTTAGCTGCATATTACTTGCATTTGCAACCTCTCCATTTCAGTTGACCATCGGATTGGCTATTCTGGGTTTAGCATCCAGTATTTATCATCCGGCTGGTTTAACTATTTTATCCCGTAGATTGGAAAAATTAAGCAAAGGATTGGCTATCCATGGTATTGCAGGCTCTTTAGGATTAGCTTTAGGGCCTTTTTTTGCTGCTTTTTTGACAGAATTTGGATCGTGGAGATATTCCTACGGTATGTGGGCAATGATTCAATTTATATTGATGCTAATTACAATTATTTTTATTGGACAAAGACAGGAAGGCAATATAAGGTCTAACCAAAGTGATTCTCAATTAATAGATAAACCTGCTTTAGTATTATACTATATAATGGCAATATGCATGGGATTTGCGTTTGGTGGCTTTACAACATTTATGCCTACTCTATTTGGTTCGCAAACGTCTGGTATATTCCAATATTTACCGGCGACATTGAAAGCTGGATTTTTCACAACGTTGGTTTTTGGGATTGGTATTGCTGGACAAACCTTTGGTGGTTTGTTGGGTGATAAATATGACCGAACATCTTTATTGTTTTGGATCATTTTGTTTAATATCCCTCTTCTTTTCTTTATAGGTTTTACTAAAGGTTGGTCATTATTTATTTTCAGCATATTGCTCGGTATTACCTATTTTTCAAATCAACCTATCTCAAATGCTTTATTAGCAGATTTAACACCAAGTGCACGCCGTGGTTTAGGATACGGAATTAGTTTTTTCCTGGGGTTTGGTATTGGCGGCTTGGCACCAGCTGTATGTGGTTTTATAACCGAACAATATAATTTAGAATTAGTATTTCCAGTAATGAGCCTATCTTTGATACCAGGACTGGTTGCGGTCTGGCTCTTACAAAAGCGAACCAATCAAACTGCTTGAACTGGTATTAATATTTGACTGAATTTCTCTTGAAATAATTATGAAATTGTCATTAAAGGATCTGCCCTCTGTACATCAAGTACTTCTTGAAGTTAATAGAAATATAGGTATACATGATGATTATTTAAAATATATTATTAATAAGATATTAAACCAAATTCGTGATGAAATTAAAACTGGATCAATCAATAAATCTAAAGATGAATTGTTTGATCAGATTGTGACCAAAGTATGGGTGGAATTATCCCCTAAACTGGTCAATGTGATTAACGGAACAGGTATTGTTTTACATACAGGTCTTGGACGGGCACCATTTGATGGAAAAAAATTAAAACGAATTGCACAGCGTTTGGAAGGTTATGTTAATCTTGAATTTGATCTTGCTTCCGGTACCCGGGGAGAAAGGCAGTCTCATATCCAGGAACAACTGAATGCCCTATGCGGTGGTGAATCAGCTATCATGGTTAATAATAATGCAGCAGCTGTCTTTTTATCTATTAACACAATCACTGAAGGTGGTGAGGTGATTTGTTCCCGCGGACAATTGGTTGAAATTGGTGGATCATTCAGAATACCAGATATCATTGCAAAAAGCGGTGCGATTTTAAAGGGCGTGGGAACCACAAATAGAACTTATTTGAAAGACTATGAAAAAGCGATTTCAAGGAGAACAAAGCTCATCCTGTGGGTTCATACCAGTAATTATATTGTCAAAGGATTCACAAAGGATGTTTCCTTAGCTGATCTTGTGAGCCTTGGGAGGAAACATAAAATTCCCGTGTTGGCGGATTTAGGGAGCGGTGCACTCTTGAACATGACCAAACTGGGATTGGCGGATGAAATTCCAGTGAAATACATTGTGAACAGCGGCCCGGATATAACCACATTTTCCGGGGATAAACTCCTAGGAGGGCCGCAATCAGGGTTGATCGTCGTCAAAAAAAAATGGATCAGTGCATTTCAAAAAAACCCGCTTTACCGTGTACTACGGTGTGATAAAATCACAATAGGGCTGATGGAGGAAACCCTGCGGTCCTACCGTTCTAATTCATTTACGAAGGATAATTTCTCATTAACAATGTTGACCACTTCCCGGAAAGTGCTGAGAACCAGAGCCGAAAAGGTTTTAAATGGACTAAAAACGAAAACAATCAGAGACCTTGGGATCACTATTGTGGAATCTTTTGTGGAAGCAGGAAGCGGTTCCCTTCCTGAAAAAAATATTGCCAGCATGGCACTGCAGTTTAAGCCGAAATCACGTAAAGTAACCGAACTGGCAGCGGCCTTTCGATGCGGTTCAATCCCTGTTGTTGGATACATCACTACAGATAATTATTTTATCGATCTTAAAGCAGTGCTTCCAGTGCAAATCAGGAAACTAACGGTCGCAATTTCCGAGGTATAATCATGGCACAAATTGTTGTCGGCACAGCAGGTCATATTGATCATGGAAAAACATCCCTCGTCAAAGCACTGACCGGAACTGATACGGATCATCTTTCCGAAGAGAAAATAAGGGGCATGACTATTGATCTGGGGTTTGCTTATCTCAATGAATCCATTACCATTATCGATGTCCCAGGGCATGAAAAATTCATCCGCAACATGGCTGCGGGTGCCGCAAATATTCATTTTGGTATCCTGGTGGTTGCGGCTGATGATGGCGTGATGCCTCAGACCAGGGAACACCTGGACATTCTTACCTTGTTGGGTGTTCACAGAGGATTCGTGGCTCTCACCAAAATTGACTTGATTCAAGATGATGAATGGCTTGATCTGGTGGAACTGGATGTGCAGGAATTAATGGCTTCTGCCTCCTTTGAACCAGTAGCAATTCATCGAATCAATAATTTAACTGGCGATGGTGTAAACGATCTGAAAAACGATATTTTAAATTTGGCAGATGGATATATTACAGTGCATGGATCTGAAATTTTCAGACTAAATGTGGACCGTATATTCTCCAAAACGGGGTTTGGAACCATAGTAACGGGCACGGTTCAAAATGGGATGATATCAAATGGAGATGACATTGAACTTTTTCCCAATGGGATCAAAACGAAAATCAGAGGTATTCAGACTCATGGTGGGCCTACGGATTCTGCCGCTGTTGGAGACCGTGCAGCTTTGAATCTGCTCAATATAAAGCCAAAAATATTAAAGCGGGGAACTGTTTTGGCAACACCGAATTGTTTGAAAACCACAAATCGAATAATTGCCAATCTGACCCTAACACCCCATACGAACTGGGTTGTGAAAATAAATCAGAGGCTAAGATTCCACCTTGGAACTGCAATATTACTAGGCAGAATTTCACTGGCTAGTAAGCACCAATACAAAAAAGGAGATTCCGGCAATGTTTTAATCGACCTTGAATCTCCTGTCGCAGTTGCCATGGATGACCGATTCGTCGTGCGCTCTTACTCACCAATGGAAACCATAGCCGGTGGAATTGTTTTGGATCCGTTACCAATCGGTAAATGGGCTGATGTAAAAGAACGTACTATGCAATTACCTCTAGTACCAAGGTCAAGATTCGAATATGTATTGAATCAGGATTGGAAACTGCCCAAAACAAAAAAGGAATGGCAGTTACTGTTTTTCAAATTCGAAAAACAGATCAATGAATGGATAAGGAAACTGAATATCAATGAATCAAAAGATGGCATCCTTTTTTCAAATAAAGCTTGGGATAAAGGTGAAAGTGAATTAAAATCATTTTTCAGGCAGTCTTACCGGAAGAATCCCTTTCGGTCTGTTTTAAGTGTTGACGGCATTATAGCCCAGCTCAAATGGTCTGAACAATGGCTGCAGGTTGTTATCGTTAAAATGGTAGAAGATGGAATCTTGGCTGAAGAGACAGGTGGCTTTTCACTCATAGGGTTTGAACCCAGTTTTTCGCGGCAGGACCTTGATCAATTAAAGGCTATTGAATTCACCTTGAAAAAATCAGGTCCTGAACCTATTTTAGTCAAAGAAATCATTGCTCAATTACCATTTAATCCAAAACGGGTGGGAGATTTGCTGCATTTGTTATTTGACCAAGGCAAGGTGGTAAATCTTGGGAACAATTTCTGGTTAAATCGATCGAATCTTGATCAGGTTATTGCAAAAATGCATAATTTATTTAAATTAAAAAATGAAATGGCTGTTTCCGATTTCAAGGATCTGACTGGATTATCCCGAAAAACAGCCATTCCCCTTCTGGAATATCTTGATAGAATGCATTATACCGTTCGCAATGAAAATGTTCGTTTGCGGGGAGAAGCTTTACATGGGTAAAAGCATTGTCGCAGCGACTCCCGTCATGAAACAATTCATGGCTGTAAAAGCACAGTATACAGATGCCATTGTGCTTTTTCGGATGGGCGACTTCTATGAAACATTTCTGGAAGATGCGGAGATTACTGCAAGAATTCTAGGAATTGTACTCACCAAGCGCGCCAATGGTAAGGCTGCCGATGTGCCTTTGGCTGGTTTTCCTTATCATGCTCTGGATAATTATCTCCATAAACTGGTAAAAGCCGGGCATCGTGTGGCTATCTGTGAACAAGTGGAGGATCCCAAATTAGCTAAAGGTATTGTAAAAAGGGAAGTGACTGAAGTTGTGACTCCTGGTACTCTAATTTCTGATAAAGCTTTAAGCGAAAAATCCAACCAGTTCATCTCTTCTCTGACCTTTAATAATGACCATGCCGGTTTTGCTGTCATGGACCCATCCACAGGAGAATTTCATCTAGGAGAATGCTCAACAGAAAAAATCAAAGAATCTTTACTGCAATTTTCTCCTAGTGAAGTTATCCTAGGCGAAAGTATTGTTTATTCACTTTTAGACTGGTATATCGAGTTAAAGCCGTTTGTTACACAAGTTGATGATTGGATATTTGATCAGGAATCAAGTTATCGGATATTGACTCAGCATTTTAATCTGCGGTCGCTGAAAGGTTTTGGCTGTGATGACTTTCCTCTGGGCATTTCAGCGGCTGGGGCTTTGATGCACCATATTAAAACTAATCTGAGCATGAACTTAGACCACATTTCAACTGTGACTCCTGTGCTCAGCGAGGGTGTGATGGGCTTGGATGGTTTTACCATAAAAAATCTGGAAGTTTTTCAATCTTTGTCCACCCAAGGAACTCACGGCACTCTGGTAGATTGTTTTGATAATACATTGACTGCAGGGGGCGGACGAATTTTCCGGCAATGGCTACATCGTCCCTTAACAGATAAAAAACGATTGGATAAACGCCTGAATCTGGTTCTTGGGTTTACGACCCGGAAGAAGATTCTGACATATATACGGAATTCCTTAAAAACCAGCGTTGATATAGAACGCATCCTTGGAAAAATAAATCAGGGGAAAGCTTCACCTCGAGATGTAGTTGGCTTGGCAGAAATGCTGGATAAAATCCCGGCCTGGAAGAAGCAGCTTGTAGAATCTGCTGACACTGCACTACAGACGTTTTCCAGTTTATTCGTAGACGTATCTAGTATAGTGGGTAAGATCCGGGAGACTCTAAATGAGGAAGCGCCTATACAACTCACCCAGGGCAATATTATTAAAACAGGGGTCAATTCTGAGTTGGACGAATTGAGAATCCTGTTAAAGGGCGGTAAAAATTGGATCACAAACTTCCAGGAAGCATCCCGTCGGGAATTGGGCATCTCATCATTAAAAGTGGGTTATAATAAGGTTTTTGGCTATTATATCGAAGTGACAAAAGCGCATCAGGAGAAAGTCCCCACTTCATACATTCGAAAACAGACCCTGGTAAATTCTGAGCGGTATATAACTGAAAAATTAAAAGAATATGAAGAAAAAGTCCTCACCGCAGAAGAAGGTATTTTGGAAATAGAATCCAATATCTTTCGTGAACTAAACCGTTTCATTCTTGCAGAAAATACTTCCATACATACAAATGCCAAATTGATCAATCGACTCGATCTGCTTTGTGGGTTTGCTGCAACAGCTTCCAAAGGAAATTATACACGGCCAGTGCTTACCCATGATCCGGTACTGGAAATTAAAAAAGGCCGCCATCCTGTAGTTGAACAGCTTCTACCGGCGACAGAGAAATTTATTCCCAATGATCTTAACATGGATGGAAAAAAGAATCAGATCCATTTGATCACAGGACCCAATATGGCCGGGAAGTCCACCTATCTCCGACAGGTCGGATTGATTGTCCTCATGGCACAGATCGGGAGCTTTGTACCGGCAAAATCAGCAAAGATTGGAATCGTAGACCAATTATTTACCCGGGTTGGGGCCAGCGATAATCTGGCTGGCGGGGAGAGTACCTTTTTGGTCGAAATGAATGAGGCTGCAAATATTTTGAACAATGCCACAGACCAAAGTCTAATTTTGCTGGATGAGATTGGAAGAGGTACAGCCACCTATGATGGGTTGTCTCTGGCCTGGGCAATTACAGAGTATCTTCATGACGCTCCCGGCGTGAATGCACGGACGTTATTTGCTACCCATTACCATGAGTTGACAGATTTAGATGTTACCTTGGATCGATTGGAAAATCATTATGTGGAAGTGAAGGAATTCGGTGACCGGATTATATTTTTACGTTCCATTTCAAGAGGTACCGGAGATAAAAGTTATGGTATCCATGTAGCCCAGATGGCTGGTCTGCCAAAATCCGTGATTCACCGCGCCACGGAGATTTTAAACCATCACATCTCCCAGTCTATGGAGGAAGGCAACCCTGCTCTACCGCCTGATTCCACCGATCAGTTAACTCTTTTCCAAGAACAGGAATCCCGTTTAAGAAAGGACCTGAATACGTTGGACGTAAACTCCTTAACACCCTTAGAAGCATTGCAAAAGTTGGATGAACTTAAAAAAGATCACGGTCTTTAATTATTTTTTCATTATATGCACCTTATCGCCTTTAACTGGCGATGGTGTCTGGGTGAACTATGGCTGGGAATTATTTGACCATGTGACTAACGCCCGCATCGCAGCTCTGGGTAATGCCACTACTGCCTATGCCATGCCAACAGCTGCAGCCGCAATTGTAAATCCGTTTATTGTCTATGAACCCCAGGATAAGATTGAATTAACGCACCAATCCCGTTTCGCGGGGTTAATTAATAGTGATATTCTAAGTGGTCAGGTGATAACCAAAAAAAAAACAAGGATGGGATTTAATATATTATATGAAGGAATTGGGTCTATTCCGGACACAAGAGAAACACTATTGGATTGGGGACTGGATGGCATGTTTGGTACCCAGGATGCGGGTGAAGGCAATGGCATTCTTGATAAGGGCGAAAGACTGGATGGGGACCAGGTCCGTTATTTTTCTCAACAGCAGGTAGGTATTCATGGAGCATTCTTGAGAAAAATAAGAGGCCTGTCTTTAGGGTTAGGTGTAAAAATTCTATCCTATAACATTGATATATACCATGCCTTAGGATTTGGGGTGGATATAGGGACAATACGAAAAATAAATAATATTGATTTTGGGTTTGTTATAAGAAATTTACCTTCCTCAGGTCTAATTTGGAACCATGGAATACTTGAAGCTACTACACCATCGATGGCATTTGGATTGCATGTGCCCTACTCAAATGGGACGCTACCTTTAGATTTGCATACGTTGCTTAATATTGATATTTCGGGTAATATGCGTCATTTGGGAACGCAAATTCGAGCTGGAACAATCTCGCTGGATTCTTCTTTTGGTTTGGAAGCTGTAGTGAAAAAAAGGCTGTCATTTCGATTTGGAAAAAATCAATTAGGCAATATGACAGGAGGGATTGGCGCTCTCTGGACAGGATTTGCCATAGATTATGCTTTCCTCGCAACCGATTTGAACTCAGGGCTCGGAAATCATCATCTTCTAACAATATGTATTTCGCCTGATTGGATTCGCAAATTTATCTTGTTTGAGCAGGAACTTTAAATTAACCATAATCAATAGTTTAGTGTGGATTATACAAATGCGATTTCGTAGGTTTCCCGGCTAAATTTCCCAAGGAAATATGATCAAAAGTATGACAGGGTTTGGCCGGGGATCAGCAGGCCAGGATAACAATAAAGTAGAAATAGAGATACGGACTGTGAATTCACGGTTTCTTGAAGTTAGAACTCGTGGACTGACTATAGATCCCAATACAGAAGAAAAAGTTCGTGCTCAAATCAGTAGCAGTCTGAAACGAGGTAATGTGCAAGTCCGAATTGAGGCTGTTGGAAGTCAAGATACATCTGTTTTGCAATTTAACAGAGAACGATATGAAATTATTCAAAATATCTTAAATGATATACATGTCGAATATGGACAAAGATTAGGGTTAAGTGACCTGATAACAACCAATGATTTGTTAATTTCTTCTGAACCGGACAGCGTGAAACCGGACTTTGTATTTAAAGCGGTTGAAAAATCCCTCAAGCAGTTAAATGAAATGAGGTTGCGAGAGGGAGAATTGATACGAGATGACATATTGAGTCGAATACAATTATTGCAGAAAACCATAGATACGATTGCAGATTGTATGGCTGACTATAGCGAAGAACGTCAGTCCGTACTTCGAGATAAAATTTCAAATATTTTAGAGGGGGAAGTACTGGATGAAAGCCGGCTTCTCCAAGAGATCATCTATCTTACGGATAGAGCAGATATTACAGAAGAAATTGTACGCTGCCGAATTCATTTTAGTCAACTCAAAGATTATTTAAGTGAAGTTGACCCTGTGGGTAAACGGATCAACTTTTTGATCCAGGAAATTGGCAGAGAAGTGAATACGATTGGGGCAAAAAGTCCAAAAACGGAAATTACACAAAACGTTGTAGAGATTAAGGATCAACTTGAAAAAATCCGAGAGCAGGCTCAGAACATTTTATAATGAAAAATATTATAACTATATCAGCACCCTCAGGTTCCGGGAAAACTACCTTATGCAAAGCTCTGCGAAAGGTACGGAAGGATATTGGATGGTCGATTTCATACACCACACGACAAAAACGTAAAAATGAGCAAAATGGTGTAGATTACCATTTTATTTCAACGAAGGAATTTGAAGATCGTATTTTAAAAGATGAGTTTGCTGAATGGGAAAATGTTCACGGAAATTATTACGGAACATCAAAATTTATATTAAAGAAGGCCATTAATAACAATGAAATGCTTTTGTTTGAGCTAGATGTAAAGGGGGCTATGTCGATCAAAGCAAATAACCCCGATAATACCTATTCGATTTTTATATTACCACCAAGTATAGAAGCCTTGCGGGAAAGGTTAATAAATCGTGAAACGGATACAATGAAAAGAATAGAAATACGATTAAAAAGATTTGAGGAAGAATTGGGATATAAAGATCGTTTTGATTTTGTGATTATTAATAATAATCTTGAATTGGCAATAAAAGAATTAATAAATGTTGTTAATCAATTAAAAGAAGGAGTCCTTTATGGGAATTAAAACAATACCATTCCGTGATCTAGAAGAGCATGTAGAGAATATGTATGAAGCAGTCGCTGCTATTTTTGGGCAAGCTCGTCGCGAACTAGGAGAACGAGTTCTTGAAGCAACAATCAATGAAGTTAGTGCAGATGATTATGGTGTATTGGATGAAGTAGATGAACCAACTCCTGAAGAATATGTAGAGAAAGAAAAAGTTACAACTGTTGCAATAAATAAATTTCTTGAAGGCGATGTCTCTTGGAGAAAAATAGAAAATTTTGATTAGATTTTTTATATGGATAAGATTCGAGAATACTTAATTCAAAATCGAGATCTTTTTGGTAGTGAATTATTTATAAATAGTATAGTAAATACTAGTAAATATGATAATTATCCTGTTTTAAATCTTAATGAGTTCAAAGAATCCATTTGCGGATGTAAGGAATGCCCATTAGGCCAATCGCGTACAGAATTTGTTTTTGGTGGCGGGGATCCAAATGCTAATCTTCTTTTGGTTGGCGAAGCACCAGGTGAGCAGGAAGATCTAAAAGGAGAGCCATTTATTGGTCGAGCTGGAAAATTATTAGATAAAATATTATTGGCAATTGGTCTTAATAGAAATAAAAACGTATTTATTACTAATGTAGTAAAGTGCAGGCCTCCTAACAATAGGGACCCATTACCATCAGAAGTAGAAAAATGTGAACCATACCTAAATAAACAAATTAGTTTAATTAACCCTATATTAATTGTTGCCTTAGGCCGTGTGGCAGCAAAAACATTACTGAAACTTGAAATGCCATTGAAAGATCTTCGTGATAAAATACACGATTATTCAGGTATACCGTTACGTGTTACATATCATCCAGCAGCTTTATTGCGCAATCCTATGTTAAAAAAGGCGGCATGGGAGGATTTTCAATGGATTCAGAAATATATTAATAACAAATCTTAATAATGAATAAAATTGCAGATCATAGTTTGAATCTACAACCACAATCTGATGATGCAGAGAGGGCAGTATTAGGTTCAATGTTAGCTTCCAAAGATGCTGTAAGTAAATCAATCAATTTGCTTAAGTCTCATCATTTTTATAAAGATGCTCACATTAAAATTTTTTCAGTAATGGTTGAGCTTTTTGATCGCTCCGAACCGATAGATACAGTATCAGTTATTGATATTTTAAAAAAGAAAAAAGAATTGGATTCTGTTGGAGGTGCATATTATATAACAGGTTTGGTTGAATCAGTCCCTACAACTGCCCATGTTGAACGTTATTCAAGGATTGTTTTGGAGAAAGCTCTCCTGCGAGAACTTATTACTCTTTCCCAAGATATTGCCAAAGAAGCATATGATGATAGTCAAGAGGTAAGTGATATTTTAGATACAGTTGAAAAATCTATTTTTAGTATATCTGGTACTCGTTTAAAAGGAGGCTTCCGACATATTGATCCTATTCTTCAACAAACAATTGAAAAGTTAGATAAGATTAGTTCTAATAAAGGATCGATTATTGGTATCCCATCTGGGTTGTTAGATCTAGATGCAAAAACATCTGGTTTTCAGGATGGAGATTTGGTAATTATTGCGGGAAGGCCTGGAATGGGTAAAACAGCTTTAGCGTTATCAATAATGAGGAAT
The DNA here is from genome assembly GCA_913043235.1 of uncultured Fidelibacterota bacterium. Taxonomy (GTDB): domain Bacteria; phylum Fidelibacterota; class Marinisomatia; order Marinisomatales; family UBA1611; genus UBA2134. The sequence goes on along the minus strand of CAJWLO010000023.1, from coordinate 213 downwards.
GCTTCAGTAGATGATGGGATTGGTATAGGTATGTTTAGTTTAGAAATGGCAAATCATCAATTAGCGATGCGAATGTTATGTTCAGAAGCAAGAGTTGATAGCCATTTGGTAAGAACTGGGAATCTCCCTAAAACTCACTGGAAAAACCTGAGTTTATCTGTAGGTAACTTGGCTGAAGCGCCTATTCATCTTGATGATACTCCTGCATTGACT
>CAJWLO010000022.1 GCA_913043235.1 uncultured Fidelibacterota bacterium | reverse complement strand
GAAAACTCATGTGTGACTACTACAACGTTAAAAGTTAGATATGGTCTCCACCCCATATACGGAACTATATGACTCCTGAGCGATTCCAAAAGATCAAAGATGTTTTAAATAAGCGTCAGCCTGATTTAACCATCATTATGGATAATGTACATAAACCTCATAATCTTGCAGCGATTATTCGCTCTTCTGATTCCGTAGGTATTGGGGATATTCATGGTATTTCATCTAATGAACGTAAAGTGGGGACCAATCTCAAATCTGCCGGCGGATCCAACCATTGGGTTCATCTGCATATTCATAAATCTATATTGACTGTTATCTCAAACTTAAAATCAGCTGGATTTTGTATTTATGCGGCAAATACAAGTGAAAGAGCAAAGGACTATCGATCCGTCAAATATACTGAGCCAACGGCCCTGATACTTGGTGCGGAATTGGATGGAATTTCTCCTAAAGCATTAAAAAATATAGATGATGAAATCATGATTCCCATGGATGGAATGGTTGCCAGCCTCAATGTTTCTGTGGCAGCAGCTGTTATTCTCTTTGAAGCTCAAAGGCAAAGAAAAGAAGCTGGCTTGTATCAGAAAAACAGATTAGATCATAATACCTACGATAAACTCTTATTTGAATTTTCCTATCCAGATGTGGCTAAACGCTGTCAAGAATCTGGTTTATCATATCCTGCTATGGATAAAGAAGGATACATTAAAAATAAAATCTGACATCACTAATATTATATAATAACTAAAAATAGAGTCGCAATACGGTTTCTGCTACACAGGCATATCGTTTTCTGTATTCCACTTCTACACTAATTTCATTTATTACTTCAATGCTTTTGTTTAATGGAACCACATTTTTCAATCGTATTCGCGCCCTGACCCTAGAACCAGATTTGACTGGAAATGGGAAACGCACCTGGTTCAAGCCATAGTTCACTACCAACCGTGCTTCTGGGTAAAAATTTATCTTTTCATTTATAGTATCGGTCAATTTCGGCAATAAAGCCAGAGTAAGAAATCCATGGGCAATAGTCGTTTTAAATGGTGATTCTTTTTTAGCTCGACTCGGATCTGTATGAATCCACTGTTGATCCCCCGTAACATCAGCAAATTGATTAATACAGTTCTGGTCTATTATCTGCCATTGGCCTACGTAAGTTTCTTGGCCAATTTGTTTTTTTAAATTTTCGTAAGTTCGTTCGGCTGTTTCATTTTGGAAGACTTGTCCTGTAATAAAAAGATTACTGCTCTCAAAAGGATTCAAACCTGCAATCCAAGGATTATTCAGTGTATTGGTGATTCGATCGTTTAGTTTATTTGACCAAGATTGGAATGTAGGCTCTAACATTGCCTTGAACTGAGCTGTATTTTCCTGAAAATCTTCTTTTTTTTCCCTAATGAATTCTAGGACATTCACTTACGATTCACTGTTTTTTTCATGTAGAGATGTATACATTATTGTTAATATAAAAATTCCTAATAAAACCTTAAATATATAAATATATTATTAATCAGATATTATTCAAAATGTGTAACCAGCATAGATTTTATGAAAAAATCTTTCTTCTTTTTGGAATGAATTTTTTATATAAGATTCTCCATTTTTTATAAATTTATAAGGTTGTTCATAATCATACTTTTCCCTGGATAATATATATCCCAGAGTAAAATGATTATAAACATTTTTTATGATGGAAATATCAATATCATAGTTTTCTCCTTCAAAATAACCTTGCAGAAAAATATCAGCAGAAAAATTTTTCAGTGGTCCATGATTCATGTCTATCTTACAAAAGTAGTCTAGACTATATGGTTCAGAATCGATAAAAACAACACCAGTAGCTGGACCAATAACTGCCCCAATAAACAACTCGCCCTCATCATTCAGAAAACTTGCATCATCATCCAGGTAAGAAAATTTACTATACCCCAATCCAACTGTAGTATTTGGTTTTATCTTCAATGCATATCCTAAACTTGTATTCAGCTCTGTATCCGTATTTTGATCAAAGTCGACTTGGCTGAACCATAGATCACCAAAAAGGCCAAAATCTGTATTGATATCCACATAGCCATCAATTTCAAAATTTTCACTTCCAATGTTAACAAAAACACCCATCCCTTTTCCAAACCGGGTATTTGAGAGCAAACCGTTATGCTGCTTCTCCGCTTGTCCAAAGGCTAATACATTAATGATCAAAAATAATATAATTCTTTTCATTATTGATATAGTCTATTCAGCCATAAAACACCTATAATTGTTTTTACATCGGTAATTTTTCCATTCCAGACCAAGTTTACTGCATCTTCTAGGGATGTGGGTAGTAATTCCAGAAATTCATCCGCATCCAAATTGCAGTCTGTTTTCTCCAGATTTTCTGCCAGGTAGACACTCATGATCTCATTAGCAAAACCAATGGCCGGATGAATTTTGGTCAGAAAGGTGAGTTTTCCTGCTTTATAACCAATTTCTTCTTTTAATTCTCGGGCAGCACAAACGATTGGTTCTTCATCAAAATCCAGTTTCCCCGCCGGCAGTTCAATAAATTCATCCTGTGCTGCATAACGGTACTGACGAATTAGCCCGATTAAACCATCAGGTAATATGGGAAGGATTACAACTGCGCCAGGGTGGTTAATCCATTCCCTGGTTGTTGTTTTCCCATTCGGCAATTTTACTACATCCCTGCGCACATCCAAGAAACAACCCTGGAAAATAACTTCAGATTTCAGTTTGGTTTCTACTAATTCAGTCATGTAAAAATATAGAACAGAAAATGGGTTCTAGGTTCTATTTAGAAGCTGCAGCAGATTCTGCTATTTGAGCTTTACTGAAAGCTAATAATGGATAAAAAACAAATGGCAGTAGAATCATACCAATGGCAAAAATAATTTTCTTCCCAAAAAGTTTTGCCATTTGAAGAGATACCAGAATATGTCCCACAGGAAAAATAAGGTATATCACCATCCACCATATGGGCTTATTCAAAATCTTGGTCACTACAATAAAATTCAGAAATGGCACAAGCACTTTCCAACCGGCATGATTGGCTTTGGAAAATATTTTCCACCAAGATAGTACAATTAATAAAAATAAAACACCTATCACCGAAACTACTATGATCAAGGTCGTACCACTAAATAAAGAAGGCTGAGCTTTCGCTCCTTTTGAGCTAGATGGCTTCCCCTTTTCTACTTGGGCAGTGTTCTTGATTTCCTTAGCGGAAGAACCCACACTTTCAACTTTAAAGGTTGCTGGAGGAGTCATATCAAACAATACTTCACTATCATCCGATGTTTCCAGTACCTGTTCCCCTGGATTACCGGCCAAATCATTATAATCAATAGTAAAAGGAATTAAACCTTCGGCATCTTTTTCGGTAAGTGCATGGGAATACCGGTATTGGAGTTTTGTTTTAGTTAACTGTGATATTTCATTTCCATTAACGGTGACATTTATTGTTGACAAAGTCTCACTGGCCATGAAATCAAGGAATATGGAATCTCCCTTTACAGCTAGGGTTTGATCGTAAGAGTTATTGGAATAAAGTTTGATATCATCTAGCTCTGGAGCTGTGCCATCATAAGTAACGTTGCTTTCATCAGTAGTGGCAGTAACTTTTACGCCTGGATTCTGAGCATAATCCTTAAAATCAATAGTGAAAGTAATCAGCCCATCATCACCATCTTCAAAAACATTTTCTACTTTCCAAGAGCTACCATCACCAGTAGCTTGAAATTCATCTCCATTGATTTCAACTATTGGCATCTCAATTCCTTCGCTAGCAATGATAGTTAATGTCAGCATATCATCAGGGACAGCCAGGGCATTATTTTGCATATTTGTGGAAGTAACTGTGACTTCGTTTAGCACTGGAATCGTTTCATCAATAGTTAGTATACTATCGCTTACTGTCCCAACTGCGCTGTTGCCGGCCCTATCCCAAATTTCAGCGATAAACTGAGCAGTCCCACCTTCGCTGTAACCATCCAAGGAAACAAAATCCTGACGGGCAATCAATATTTCCTTTAAATCACTAAGATCTCCTCCATCGATTAGTGAAGGCTGTCCAAGGTTTAAATAATTATTTCCACCATCAAAGCTGACTTTGATTTGGATACGGCCACCTTTCAACGTTTCATCATCAGCGATGGGAACGTCTACTTTTACTGAAGTGGAAAGGCTGTTCCAATAGATTTTGGATTCTTGAGCAATAAGCATACAAAACAAAATTAATGTTACTTTGATAAGGCGTTTCATAAAACTATTCCCAATCAGCAAGTAATTTCTTTGCAAGTTCTTTTTGTTCCGCATTCTCTACAAGATATTCAGATAATAAATCTGCTGCAACCAGTTCTTGCAGCAGATTTTTTGCTCTCTTATCCCGACCATCTTTTTTTAGCGCCTGAGCCAGATATACAGTTTGATTAGGAGTAGTACTACCCGTTTCATAAGCCATGGTCAGATATTTTACAGCTTCATCATTGCTGGGCCAAGAAAGCAGAAATGGAATACGGGGTGATTTATAATGGACCGCTCCCAGCATAAAGTACCCCCCACCATTTTGATAGTTTGGATTCATCTCTATAATCTTTAATGATTCTGTACGCATAATATCAGCAACCCCTTCTCTGGCTGCAGCAATAATACCATAGACTTCTGCCCAACTACCTAGATTAACCAAATACCAATATCGCAGTGCTCCAGAATTCGGATATTTTTTTATTAGTTCTTCTGAAAGAACCTTACCTCTGCTGAAAGTTTCTTTTTGACTATTTTGATCCTTAAGAACATATTTCCCTTTATAATAATAAGATTGTAATAAATAGATCCCTGCATCCAATTCGTTTTCAGAATATTTAATAGCTCGTTTAAAATGATTTATAGCCTCACTAATGGGTCCACTTTGAGCAGTAGCGCCTATACTGCCTTCTCCTCTTTTATTATAAGCAGCGATCCCCAGTTCCATGTCAGATTGGGCCAAAAGGAAAGAAAATAATAAAAAAGATAAATTTGCAAACCTGGTAATGATCATATCTTACTCTTAAAAATATTCAATATAAGTAATCTTAAGTTCCCGCTTGAAATAGTCCACTTTTTCTTCATCAAAAAGCAAGTTATTAAAGTCCAGTTCCAAGTGAAAGTGGTCTACAAATGTCCAACGGATGGCAGCATTAAGATACCCGCCGGTACTGATAGACATTGTTTTCGCAGTCATATCATTTTCATTTAGTGCAGCATTGTATTCCATTAGCAATGAAAATTCCGGGTTCAGTTCCAGGTCTAGTCCGAAAAACAAATTTGGATCTTTATCACCATCTATATTCTCAATAAAATTATAATTGATTCCGGTATGCAGGCCTGCATTCCCCAGTGGTGTCTGCCAATTCTTGGAAGCAGCCAGGTAAGCACCATAGGCCTTAACATCATAACGTGAAAGAGTATCCGCTTCATTGAAGTTTCCATATCCTTGCGTATTGATTCCTAATGCAATTCCCGGCATAGATGATTTTTCATCAATCAGCAGGTATTTAAGGCTGGCTTCCGGCCTCGGATACCAACGTAGACTATCATCCCCAATCAAGTTTGGAGAACCGAAAGAAAGTCCAAACTGGAATCGGTCTGTTAGTCCAACTTGTAGGCTGGTAATCATTCCTCCTGCATCCTGGATACGCATATCCAGAGCATAACTGCCCCGTACCAAAGTACCCGCTGTAGGGATGGTTATCAGATCGGTAGGAGGAGGGTAATCCTGGCCTAAAACCACTGTAGTATAAGCAAAAAATAAAATGTACTTAAATGTTTTCATTATAATCCACTTCGGGTTGGTTTAGGATAAATTACATCGCCTAACCTTGATGTCAAAGTTTTGACCCGGGTAATCGGAATCGTCAATAATTCACCTTCACCCTTTAGCCGAAACCGAATGCCATTCTCATTTAAACTCACAAAATCAATCATCAGTTGGTCACCATTGCTTAAGATCAGTTCATCCCAGAAGGTTTTTGGTATTAAGCCACCACCATGGGGAACAATAATACGTTTTTCATAAATTTCTTTAGCAATGATGTCTGCCTCATTTAAAACATTTCCTGTTCGCGGTGGCGGTGTTCGATACAATTCGTCTGCCGGAGCCTGGCTTAATGCCATATGGGAAACCAGATCACCATCATGGTTATATTCCCAGATCTGCACTATCGAAGCCATCACATCAAACTGGTATTTGAAACGACGAATAATTCTTCCAGAAGGCAGATTTCGCCACCTTTCTTCTCCTAAATTATTCAAATAATCATAATCCAAATCAATCTGACCATATTCCTGACCATCGATTGTTTCAAAAAGAATCTTAGATACATGACGGCCGTCCTCCATCGTAAAATGGGTCCGCTGATCTGTGAAAGACAGCGGTTCCGATACGGGGAATTGCCAACGACGGAATTCTTTGCTCCAGGGTTCCTGATCACCAATAACAATCAGTCGCTGGTATTTTCCATCGTCATCATACTCCCCTCGCTCAACCAGCTTACCATCTTTATCATAACGAAGCATTTCACGTTTGGTCAAGGTACCATTGGCAGCATAACGTTCAATTTTGACCGGTAGATTTTTTTCATTGTAACTGACCGCTAGATGGCTCAGCCCCCGTCGATCCGTAGACAACATCGATAGGTTGGACATAAAATTTCTGTCGTCTTTAAAATAACGAACATAGGCTACATCCATCTGGGTAAAGGCGATCTGCAGTATCAATAGAACTATACCGTGGCGGATGTTTTTTCTCATTTAATCATCTTGTTTAAGGTCTTCATCGAGAGAATTGGATAATTTAAACCGGTAAACGGAACCATCACCCCGATCACAAACATATACCACTCCCCTTTTATCTACAGTAACTGCAACAGGTTGATTCATGATTGGCTGTTTGATATTGCTATTGGTTTCATAACCCGCTTCCTTAAAGTATTTCCCATTTGCATCAAAAACAATTACATCAGAATCTGAACCATCTACAATATAAACATTTTTATTTTCATCAACAGCCACATCTAGTGCTGTACCGTACAGTGATGCATCCATAATATCGCTTGCTTCCGGTTGAAAGCCAGAAGAATAGACTGCAAAATCACCAGATAAATTGGGGATAATCATATGCACAGGGAAAAAATCACCTGCCTGAGTGTAATACAAATTTCCCTGATAATCCACATCGATGCTTAAAGGTTCATTCACTGTTCCCGCACCAGTACCATAACCTTTAATGGTCGTTCCAAATACACCCGTGAAAGCCCACACTAATTCTCCAGTTTTCAGTTCCAAGAGTCTAGATTTTTGGAAACTTATCTGCACGAGTCGGTATTGATTATTAGTGCCGCCGTAACTATCGGACACAAAGATCATATTACTCTGTCCAGCCGGGGATGAAATACCGGTAAATTGACTAGAATCAGGCCTATAATAAGGGTCCAGGTACTGGTTTTTTACCATTCTACCATCATAGAATAAATGGGGATTTAAAAGGGAGTCAATTACAGACTGGTCAGTAGTAAATATGGTGCTCTCCAGTTCCCATTCATCATCATTTAACAGAGATAACCAACTTTCTGTTCCGGCAGTTTCATCCTGTAAGGCTCCCGTTTGAATATGCCTAAATGTTCCGGCACTGGATATTTGGTCAATTCCTGTAGTGTTCCAGTATTGATTCCAGATAAATATTCTTTGTGAACCATCAATAAAGAATACATTCATTTTTTGATCCACATCTAGATCAATTGGTGAAATATTTACACCATCTTGATCCTCTAGATTTCTGAGAACTGAAAACCCATCTGGCTGATCCCCATCCTGATCCAAGACTACGATGGACTGAGCAATAGAATCAGCGATAAAAATACGTCCATCCTGCGCAATAGAAATTTCGGTAGGGTCACCAATACCATAATCTTCTCCCCAAACAGGGCTTAACTGAAGATAAGTGGTGTCTCCAGCTCCAAATTCCAATCCGGATTTATTTTCTATATCCTCTGGGATAGAAAATTTTTGCAGACAGGCTGATATCAATAAACAACTGATCAGGATCAAATGAAAGTTTTTATTCATCATTATAAAGAAAACCCAATACTGAAACGTTTAGGATCCGATAAATGCTGAAAATTGGCATAGCCATAATCAGCCCTGAGTTTCAGGGGTCCCACTGGAAAAACAATACCGGCACCAAAAGTGAAATCCTCCTCATTCTTATTAAACTTATAACCGGCTCTAATAAACAGTGTTTGGATGAATGAATATTCAATACCAGTTACGATATATTCAGCATTATCAACCGGATGATTAAGCTGCAGTGAAAGTACCAACTGCTGTTTATCTGTTCTAACCGGATCTATCGCCATTCCCACACGAAAAATGGTTGGCGGAGAAAACTGTTCAAAATGTGTTGTATCTATAATTTCCTGCCCTGAGTTCATATCCAGAATTCGTTTTTCATAGGAACCGCTCGCAGCCACCTGGCTTCCAAAATGAGATAATGATGCACAAAACCGCAATGACTTATAACCTGTCCAGTAGAAAGTACCTATATCCATTAGAACAGCATCCATACCATATCCAGCCAATGTTTCAGCTACATGTTTCAAAGTTACACCAAAACTGAACCGATCAGTCATTTTTGCACCATAGCTGAATGCAATAAACCTATCCTGGAATGTGAAATAGTTGCCTGTACCTGCGGGATGATATTCTGTCGTCTCTTCCATAGGCTGCATATGCAGTATCCCTCCACTGATCCCAAAATAATTCCTGCCAAAAATATTACGGGTAAAGCTGAAATAATCATATTTAATCTCTGCCGGCCATTGGATCTGGGATATGGATATTTCTGTCTGACTAAGCTGAGCCATAATGGCGGGATTATAATAAATACTTGCTGCATCTTGGCTCAGCGCCACCACAGATTCCCCCATGCCAACAGCACGGGCACTGACTCCAATATTTAAGAATGAAAAGACAGAAGTTCCTGCTCGCTGACCACCCAGAATAGGAAATAAACTCTGACTCCAGCCAGTAGACAGGAGTAAAAGGGACAATATGAATTGTAGCCTAATTCTTAACATTAAAAAATTAATTGCAGACCCAATTCTATTCCCCTAGGTTTTCGATATCTTGATGGGTCCTGGTTTGGGTCAGGGCTGTTAGCCAAATAGTAACCAATGATTTCACCTTCATTGTAGCCCTGGCCAGTAAAAGGATTTATCCTGCGCGGAATTCTTTCATCAAGCAGATTTTCTACTTCCAGATAAGCCTTGATCCGGAAATGTGTTCCCTTAAATATCCTATAGAATTTTATATCAATATTTCGGGAAGGAATCTCAGCAAGATAAGCATATGGACGATCATCTTCCCGAGGACCATTATAATATTCACGTCCATTCACAACTAGGATCTCATCAATGATCGAGCGCGTATACCGGCGTCCGGATTCATAATCCAGCCGGAAAGAAAGACCCCAGTTTCGGGGATGGCTATAGGATAGATTGGTAAAAAAATGGATCGGCCGATCCCAACTCATATAATTTTCCCCAAGAGGTTTTTCAGATAATTGTCCAGCCTGTACCAACAGGTTATCTAAAGGTGAAGAACTTTTCCCAGTCACGATGCTGTAATTAAAATTCACATCAGCATACCAGTTCTCAAATAGTCGGCTTTTAAGGATGGCTTCCACTCCTCGGGCACGGGCATAGTCTGCATTAAAGTACATATTAAAAGAGAGATGAGCATATTTGGGATTAGATGGGCGAATAGTCTGGGACGTTTCATAATCGAACATATCTTTCCAGTAAGCCTTCAATTCCAGGATCTGATCTTCACTGAAGCGGTGTTTGATTCCAATCTCATACTGAACAGTGGTTTTGGGATTCAAGTTCGGGTTGCCAAAGACCTGATAAGTGGACTGGGCTTTAGAGTTGATTTTTGCATAGACATACTGAAATGTTGGCAACTGTGAGAAGTGGCCGTAGTAAAAATAAAGAACATCGTTATCGGTCACCGGATGAGAGATTCCAAACCGAGGGCTCAGCCTTGCCTTCATACGATAGGGTTCTCCAATCCATGGGAAAGAAAAAGTCTCTTTCTTAAACAGGTCACGAGCCTCATCCGTAATAATGATATTACTGGTATCATTAATCGCTTTTTCCACATAACGACCTGGAATCCAGTAATCGGTACGTGCTCCCAGGTTCAAGGTCATACCCTCGAATACAATCCTGTCCTGAATGTAAAAAGCGCCAAAATAAGTTCTAGCATTATAACTGTCGTAGTTGGCACCAAAAGCAGATGAACCGCTCCAAGGTTCATCAATATCTAAGACCTGCAGTTCTGTAATGGTGTGTTCAAATCCTGTCTTGATCTTATGCCGTGATTTTGTATGATAGGTCCAGTCCAGATCGAGACGGGTATTATCACTGACCAGGTCATACCATTCCGGTGCAAATCCAGTATCATAAAATTCATCACCGTAGGTTATATAGATATTCCCATCCTTGCTGGTACCATCCAAGCTGTAGTTTATAGGTTCCAGATCTAGCCGTTCCTGGTATTGATTCCACATCAAGTTCTGGACTGCACTGTGCTCCATCGTCACAAATTTCCCGAACGTTAATTCATAGAATGACTTTGTGGATAATGTATGGGTCCAATTGATATTTAAAAGCCGGGTATCCCGCGTAACTGTATTATAGTTATCCAATATTTGCATATAAGCATAGGGGAAATAGGTGGATGCAAAAGCACGGGGCATATAGTAGCCTTGGTTAACATTCATGGACAGATCATAGGACAAGGCCAGTTTTTTCTGGGCTGACAATTCCCAAACCAGCTTATATAGGCCATGCCAGTCATTATTTTCCCGCGGTGCCAAGGATTCCATTATTTGATCCGCTGCTATCTCCGAAAACAGTCCAGATGACCAGAAACGATGGGGATATAATTTTGAAGCTACAGGTAAGTTCCCATCATAGACCTTACTGTATCCATTTAAGAAGAATGAAAAACGGCCCGGAAGATTCAGCCCCAACCAAGCGGGGAGTGTTTGGAAAAAAGGATCGGGACCGCCAAGATTGAACTCAATGCGGTCCGTATTAAATTGACCATCAAACAACCGATCGCTGGCATACTTTAATGATCCTTCATACCGGTCCCGGCCCTCCTTCAATTTGATATTGATTACACCGGACATCGCCTGACCGTACTCCGCATTGTACCCACCGGTCACGATTTCCAGTTCTTCAATGGCATCGGCATTAACAAACAGATTTCCAGAATAACCGGTAAGCGGATCTTTCACCGAAAAACCGTCCACGATAAATAGGCTTTCATCAATACGGCCACCACGGATATGAATCTCGTTATCCTGGGTAGTAACACCGATCTGTTCAGATAAGATATCTTCCACACTAGAAACAACCTTGTTCTCGATATCCTCCTTGCGCACCCGAGTCAGCGATGCGGTCTCATCCACATCAAAAAGGGGTTTCTTACCCATAACAACCACATCTTCACCAAAACTCAGCACTGTTTCCTCTAAGGTAAAATCAAGAGTTAAAATTTCTTCACGTTTTATATTCACTCCTGTTTTCAGGATCACCTTATAACCAATCATGGAAACTTCCACATCATAACTTCCAGGGTTTATTTTGTCGATCCGATAGCGTCCATCCAGGTCAGTCGATGAACCGTAATAGGTCCCTTTAACCATCACATTTACCCCTGGAAGTCCTACACTATTGATATCCACAATCTTTCCTGTGATACCACTTGAGCTCTGAGCAACAAGAAGCAGAGGGTATAAAAATATCAGAAAAACCCTCATTCGCTGAATTCCTCTGTAAATAAATACTGGAACAATTTTATGGAAGATCCGTTGCCATTTAATTTAGGCCTCAATCCATCATGAAGCGGTAATGTTAGCATTACTACTTTCCCAGATAATTCTATAGGGGATTTACGGAATTGTCCAATAGAACAAACAGTAGGGTTCCCCTGCCAGCTATCTCCACTTTCCGGGTCTGCCATATGATAGATTTCCCTTACCTCAGCGAATTCAGATTCATCTGGCCAGATACCTTGGACCCAAACACTAATTGTATGGGAAATTGATAAATTAAGTACTGAATCAAAATCGCAAATAATTTGCCGTCCTGAGCGTAATCGACCATTTGGATTTAACGTAATCATAGAATCCAATGGAAACCATGTAAATGTACTATCTTGAATAATTATTGAATTCACAAATATATTACCACCACCCATGACAAAATTGTTTATGCTCGCATCAGCATCTGAATATGTGTCATTTTGAAATTCAGTATTTATATAAGCTGTATACCATAACACCGTCTTAAAATAATTTAAATTGGCAGTTAAATCTGCTGATGAATAAGGCAATTCATCACCTATTTCCCACATTGAGTATGCATTTTCTCCAACAATTGTGTCCATTATACTATTATACCATGAAAGTGTAATATTTTGATAATCAGATGGAAAATCATCTACAATCAACACATCACCAATAACAGGTTTCACAATCCATACCTTGGCCTCATTCAGTACCGTTGTATCGGGAAACTGGGCAATGCCACTTTTGGCACCGGCAATATCCTGACACCTCAAATAGAATGTATGCCGACCCGGTGACAATCCAGTGAGGGTCAGGCTGGATTGATTGCCATTCAAACGAATCCAGCAGGTGCTACAGGTATCATCCAGGGTGTAAAAAATATCTGTAATAGTTTCATTTCCATCCTGGTCATAAATATCCCAGTTGAAAGTACGTGTCGGAAAAGTATAGCTAGTGTCACCACCAATATCTGCGATCTGCGGATTGGAAAGATACCGAAAAGAAATAGTTGGTTCAGAATTGCGAATTGGGAGTACAATTCTTGAAGGTGTATTATCTTCATTGCCTTCGTTATCTACTGCTTTAACTTCAAAATTAAATATATCCAACTCAGAGCGGATCGGGACGTAAAAGGTTCCACTTTCTAAATCTGTGTAGGTCCAAGAAGAATCAGTACTCCACTTATAGTAATACCCAAGAACCTGCCCATCAGCATCTTCACCCCACCAATGAAGAACCTGCCTGCTAGTAGTGATAGTAGTAAAAGCCTGATCAAGGGTATCCCAAACCATTTCTGGATCAGGTGTTTCACCAATGGAATAGATAATACTACCCACTGAGTCTACACTAGCATAGATGGTATCTATGGCCACCAAAGATAAATAGGTTTCCGGTGCTACTGAAGACATCATTTCCGATGGGTCGTCATAGTCCCAGCGACTACAGGTCCAGCCGACAAAAATAAAAATGAATAGAATGTATTTTTTCAAGGGTAATAACTAAAAAGGGCAAAGTGTATCACTTTGCCCTTTTTCATATCAAAGAAACAATTATTTCACCAGTAGCATTTTATTATCCGCAATAAATCTTCCTGCTTTGATTCGGTAAATATAGACACCGGATGGCACTGACTGGCCATTGTTATCTCTGCCGTTCCAGTTTACTGCATGGAAGCCGGGATTATAGCTTTGGCCATTGACGAGGGTTCGTACCTGGCGCCCCAAAGCATCATAGATAATCAGTTTTACTGATTCCTGCCCGCCCAGTTCAAAATGGATATATGTTTCTGGATTGAAAGGATTGGGGAAATTATCAAGAAGCCTATACGCATAGGGATTTAAATTGATCTCATCATTGATACCCATTGTCTGTCCCAGATCAGCCAGGTCACGTATTTGCACTTTATAGGTACCAAAACTATAATTAAATATTCCCATGATATATTCCAATTCCTGTCCTTCTGCAAAGGTGCTCATGAAATTATCTGCTGCCATGGTAGCCATATCATCATCGATGAGTGTAACCCCGCCAGAAGCATCTGTAATTGCCCAATCATAAGAGTTTACTGCAGAGACGGTAACATTTTGTAATCTAACAACTACACCCTCGTAGGATTCAACTTCTTCACCATCCTGAGCCAAGTCACCAACCGAAACAAGAGCAGGAGCAGGTTCATCATTCCCAGAACTGAGAACTGTTACAGTTGAATTGATCAAACGTGTATTGCCATCGAATTTAAAGTGCCAGTCTGCATCAAAGTCATCAATGGTTCCTGTAACTTCCACTTCATCGCCCCTGGTAAGGGTAACCTGTTCAGGAGTATCGAAAATCAGTCCATTCCACTGACCCGTTCCATCCTGGAAAGCATAAGAACTGTAACCGCTGGAATATTGTGCTGTATCTGCAGTAACAATACCATTTAAGGTCACTTCACAGCCTTGGTAACGGGTAATACCAGAAGGCCAGGGTGTTTGCTGGACGTGAGCAATGGTTAGCTCATCTGTTATCACAAAACCAAGCTGGTCATGTTCAATATCATAGGGAAACATACTAGTCTTTGCCTCCGATTGATCTACGCCATCATCCGTTGCTGTAAAATAATAATTTACAACATTCGCACCATTTAAAGGGATTACTCCAGTCCAGGTAGAATCTCCTGCGGAAGACATGGTGGCTGTCTGATACGCGTCTCCATCAACGGAATAATGGACTTCAGCACTGGCAATATCAGAATTATCCATAATGACGCAGGATACGGAAACTTCTGTATCTGTGGATGTTGGTGCGCAGGGCTCCCTACTAATTCCTGATATAGATGGCGGGCCAGCACCAAAAACCATATCATTTACATATAGCGGACAAAGTTTATAGGCAGTGGAATCTGCATTGCTCCCATAGTGATGATAGACCCAACCTTCAATGGATTGTACCAGAGATCCAACCGGAGGAGGACCAACTGTCTCAAAGTAAACCTGAATACTATCGGAATCATCATCTACCAGCACTGAACCCGTGCCATCATCCAAGGAAAATACTTCGTATTGTAATTCGTTATTTGTTACAACTGCATCTTCAACACGTACCATGACATTGCCCCACTGTTCAGCAGTAGTAGGCCAGCGTAAGTCACCAGTATTCACTAAACTTACATCAGGTAACGTTTGGAACTCTTCTTGTAAATCAAAACCTGTTAAGTAAAAAATTTCCGTCATATTTGCCGGGCCTGTAGAGTATTCATCTACATATCCAATCAATTCTATCAAATCTCCTTGATATACTGTACTTGCACCCGTTCCTGCACCACCACCAGAATAGGTTAATATTCCGCTCCACGGTCCTCCATTTATATCAGCCCAAATATATTTTAATCCATCCCCTGCATAGCTCAAACCTGATGGCATCGTAACAACTCCCCTTACCATTACGGTATCTCCATCCATATAGGAAATATCTGATTCTTCATCAGTACCGGCTTTTAGGAGATCACTATATAGAACCTGTTGTATACGCTGTATTCTAGGTCGGTGGATTGTTTGTGGACCAGCTCCTATATCGAGAACGATTGGCTGTTCCACAACATCCCGTGCTAGCCGTGGCTGTATCTTAGTATTGCTATAGCTATAATCCATTACACCAGTGACATTCGCTAATTCCTGCGCAGATTCTGGCCAAAAGTAGTAAGCCCATTTATCATCGACGCGAACAGAATTAGTTCCATCTGTAACTGACCATTCACCGTTATCAAGATCTGGATTATCTACACTAACATTGTCTACTTTTACCAAACACCCTTCATAAGCTTCTGCATCTGATCCCCCAGTCATAATCTGTCCGGCTGTAACAACTGCTGGGCTAATCATATTTATAGCTGGTCCATGAATAATAACCTCCGTTACATCAACAATTTCTGTTAAGTTGTAATATTCGTCCACTGTTCCAGTAACAGTAACACTGTCTCCTTCAGCCACTGAATGGACTATTCCTGCAGATGAAGTAAAATCAAATGTATCCCAGCCACCATATTCAAAACATACTATACCATTCCAGGGGCCTTCTGCATCCTGTACATAAAAATAACGATTGTTGCTGCTACCCCAGAATTCAGCAGTAACAATACCGCTGATGTTGACCGTTTGTCCATCTAGAGGCGAATCCCCTGATGAGTCGGTTGTATATTGAATATCATGAATTGCAGTAATCTGCCCACCAGTTGAAATCACCAGATAAGACAACTCAGCGGATGTGGTTGAATTACTTGCATTATCAACCGCCGTGATGCTAAAGGTAACTGTTGTACCAGTACTCTGAGCTGGAATAACTGCAGTGTATTGATTATCTGATCCAGTAGTAGACATTGAGATATCCACGCTACCTCCACCAGAATTATAGGCTAACACCGCACTAGTAATACTACCATCAGCATCTGAAATTGTGGCAGTTACCATTACATCATCCGTTTCTATCGGTGAAGATGGAGTAATCACAATATTAGTAATGACTGGTGGAACAGTACCTGCCATAAAATCACTGTAGTATCTTGGTAGTATTTGATAATCATCATTATACTGCCCCGCTATACCCAATAGATCAAATGGCGCAACTGGTTCAGGATTGCCAATAATTTCTGTATCACTATCTATTCGCATCACTAGTGTGGAAGATCCTCCATCATCGCTAATAGTTAAATTATCGCTACCGCTTGTTGGCCAGGCTCCCGCTTGTCCGTACGCTGTAATTGATATACCATTAATGCGAATAAGTTCATGTTCATAGCTTTCTGGATCTGCCAATAATTGGCTAATGGTTACAAGCTGTGGCTCTGGTAGAGTATTATTTGTGGAAATAAGTGTGTAATTTGTTTCGCTCGTAATAACAATTTCCATAAAATTTGCATAGGTAGCGGTGACACCAGTTACCTCAATTGAATCACCAAGACTTAGATATAGTGGGGGGCTAATATTACTGCCACTCGCATACAAATTAATCCCCGCGGTTGCATCCTGAATATAGTAGCTGGTGTAGTCAGTTCCATAATTAGGAGATGTAACTATAGCCCTTATAGTTGCAGTAGATCCTATATCGAGAGCTTTTGCTTCAGCAATCGTTATAGATTCATCCAATGTTTCCAACGCCCCCTCATCAATCCACTCGGCAATTATATCAATCTGATCACTATTTAAATTTTCATTACCTGGTGGCATTGAACCATTATTCACCCTTTGCCAAAGCAGGCTACTCGCATGATCACTAGCTACCACTACAGCTCCGCTACTGCCACCCGCCATAACACCGCTATAGCTTTCGAGATTTAAACCGCCTGAAGTGCCACCGTTATAGCTATGGCAACTGGCACAATTCTGAGTGAATATTGTTTGAATATCATTAGTATAGTCTACTTGTCCCCAAATAATTCCAATTGTTAAAAATAACCATATCATTTTTTTCATTTTTTATCTCCCTATTTCATTTAATAATTAAAAACTTTCCTTCTTTAATCGTGCCAGTATCCTTGTCTTCAACAGTAAAAAGGTACAAGCCTGATGCGGTAGCTTGGTCATGCATGGAAATCAAATCCCAGGCATGTTCACCACCGGACATAATTGGATTTTTTCTTTCATCAATATTTGCAATATCCTTACCCATATAAAGTTCATCATGCTGAATTACTTCAACTAAGTCTCCAGCTAGAGAAAATATCCTGATTTCTGCTTTTGCAGGCAATCCTCTAAACCATATCATTTTATTGCGGCTACCATAGCCATCCCAAAGAGCCTGTCCTCTATATGGGTTAGGATAGACTGTGGGATACCAGTTATCACTGACAGCATTAGGCTCACCGGAGTAAATATAAATACGGTTGGCATAAATGGAACTTTCCAAACTTTCCAAATTAGCCTCCGGATCACCTTGATCATAGGCTGTAATTGCATAGTAATTTAACCATCCATCCTTAATATCTTCATTGACAAATTTATAATGGTAATATATCCCATTTATTTCCAAGCTATCCGGTTCACCAAAATCATTGATGATATGGATACTGGAAAAACCGGTGTTGTAACCAATGTTATTTTTTAAATCATTTTCCGATAGTAAGGTAAATTCACCCAAGGATTCATTAGCAGTTTTTCGGGCACCATAGACTTTATATCCTTCAAAATCTAACACCTGACTTACAGGGTCCAGAAAAGACTCTGCATTATTCTGCCAGTACAGTGTAACTCTATTGGATTCCACCACTATTTCCATATTAGGTGAAGGTGGAGGAGCAGGCAGAATATAGCGATCAATGATTTGATTATTATTCGAATCTTCTCCTTCATCTAAAACATTGTTACGATTTTTATCTTCGCCATCATAGGCTTTTTGAGCCCAGTCATAATTCACATAAAGATTGTTGCGCTGGGCAGGGGAATCAGCGCCAATTCCAAGGGTCCATCGGGCACAAACAACTGTAAAAGCTACAGAGCAGGTATCACCGGGAGCCAGATCCCAACTGGATGAATCTGGTAATGACGGTCTGCTTCCTATAGGCCCTGCTGAAAGGAGGAAAAGCCAACTATTCTCCGATGCTGGATACCCTTCAGCAGTATATTCTGGTCCAGTCCCTAGAGCTACACGGGAAGACATTTTCTCGTATCGCGCATTATCATCAATTGGCATACTATAGGATGGATAGTCACTATTATTGGAATTAGTCCATACCCATTGGTGGTAATTGGTTTGGATATAATCCATTGGAATATTGGATCCTAAAACCGATATCCCCACATAAGATTCTGCCCAGCCATCATCTCCATCAGCATCATATTGGTAACCAATGCCCCTTTCAAATCCAGCCTCATCCACAGACCGATCAAACCCATCCAAGTTGTCATACCAAGTAAATCCACCTCCAGGGGTATAGTAATCAGTATAATTAAAGTTCGCTACGGAAGGATCCATCCAGATTCCAGCATAAATATCTTTGATGGTATCAGCAGCCATATTGGTAAAGGTATAATTCAGGATAACAAAAGCATCAGCGTAGGAATAATTCCAAGCATAAGCTTCTAAGTGAATATCCAGACCAAGAGGATTGTGATTGGAGATCCCTAAGTTATCTATTGGGGATATCCCATAGTCTTTGAAATCAACAATCATGTCCTGGTGTGATACAGCATAGGGTGAATAGTATTGCGCCATAGAATCTTGAGTCGTAGACGCAATAGATGACTGTATTGTAATAGGTCCATCAGCAAAAAGTTCAAACCCTTCATCGCCTGCTTCAAATACTCCATCCACAATAGCAGTAGAGACCCTACGCTGACCATTTACTATTCCACCCACCCATAAACCAGCATAGGAAAAATGCTCTACCTGTTCTTGAAGGGTTTCGGTATATTGTTTATACTGGCAGGAAGGCTGGATGCTGCCGTCTTCCATACGGTTCCATCCATTTCCTAAGATCCCAAAATTAGTGATCGTCAGGCCCAGCTGCCCTACAGAAGTAAATTTATCATATTCATCGGATATCGCTGTAGAAACAGTAGTACGGGAAGTTTTCCTGGGCTGTCCACATATACTTCCAATTATAATTATGAAAAGAAAAAGCCTATACATTACTATACATTATTTAATTAAAGTTATTTTAATCACTTGGATATGTGATATACTTTCCATTTTCAAATAATACACACCGGAAGGCAGATTTACAGCATCCCACTTCATAATATAATCACCAGCAGTAAAATGCTTATCAAATAATGATTGTATTAATTGGCCAGTGACATCATAGATATAAATTGCAT
Source organism: uncultured Fidelibacterota bacterium (assembly GCA_913043235.1). GTDB lineage: Bacteria > Fidelibacterota > Marinisomatia > Marinisomatales > UBA1611 > UBA2134. Next base: position 18,984 of record CAJWLO010000022.1, on the reverse strand, counting down.
GTTTTCCTGACAAAGGTATTCTAAATCGAATGGTAGTAACCGGATTAAAGGGGTTTGGGTATGGAGGGTAAAGTCGAAAAGTTTCCGCTATTGTGACATTTCTTTCAATGCTGGCTGTACTTTGCCAATCAACTCCTGGGGTACCATAATCACCTTCTCCATATTGAACAGTGGCTGCGTACCAATTTTCTGGGAGGTTATTGTTTGACTCCAAATCATGGATTTCCATGGTAACTCCACCACCAAAAGCCCATGTATTGGTGTAGTGTACTTCATCCACAATAGCGCCACCTGCATCCATCAAAATGATTTCATCTTCACTATTGGATAAAGTAAAACCAGAATAAATATAATCAGCATCCAATCCGCCATTCAGTGCTCCATCCCCATTCCTGGCAAGTATAAAATAATCCCCAGGCACCAGAATAACAGACATAGTGTCACTATTAATAATATGTTCATCATTTCCAGCATCTTTAATCACCCAGCCTGCAATATCAATAGTTGTATCAGATGTGTTATAAACTTCAAACCATTCACCGTAAGAATCAGATACTGAAACAGGGTTAGGCATTATTTCCGTAATCACAATCCCTGCATCATTATAGGTTAAATCATCAAACCAGATATCCATATAAACTGGTAAATGATCTGATGCATCGTGAAGAGCATCAGCAATGCTGTCAATTACAGATGAATTATTTCCAGCATTAATAGCCTGGTTAAAATGATTACCATCATTGCCAACAACCAGATATGTATTATTTTCATACCTAATTTCTGATGATTCTTCCAGTATATCTTCTGATACAAATAACCAGTCAAAACGATCATCCATACCACCATTAGCCCCTCCTCCAAATTGTGTTGTTCTTGGAGACTGGGTGTGAACATCCGCATAAGAACTATTATTATGCCAATGACCAATGCGATCAATAGGATCAAATAACCTACCATTGTTATTATCAGAAATACCTGTCAGCATTTCAAAAGCAGGTTCTGAAGATGAACTGTTTGAGTAAATATTAAAATCACCTGCAACAATGAAATGATTCTCATTCAAATTATTTAGGTGAGTGCGTAGAATGGTTGTTTCCTGTAGGCGCTGTTGGGCATTTGAATTCCCGGAACTTGCTTTTAAATGGACTCCATAAACATTGAACTGCAAATTGGATTGATTATGTAACATTACCCATTCAATAACATCCCGAGTCCCAGATGATTGTGCCGTATAAACCACATCCGTACTGATGAATGTAAAATCATCATGGTGGTAGAATAGCGCAATATCCTGGCTAGCACTTTGATTGATAAAGGTGGCACTTGACCATGAACCTGGTTCCAAAGCATCAAGCACATCAGATTTAAAATGGCTAAAACCAGTCTGACCAACTATTTCCTGTGCAATTATCAAGTCAGGCTGGGCAAAATCAATAACAGTAATAAAATCATGTTCACGGTTATTTTCATCTTGAAAGTTCAACAAGTTATAAGTCATAATTCTTGCTGTACCAGCAGAAACCCAGCTAAATGATACCAGAATAAAAAGAGCCAATTTAATATTATTCATCCACCATTGCCTCAATTCGACCAATGTTAATCTGGTTATGGTTTTTCAGACCAATTGTACTGAATCGTTCTAACCTGGACAGTTCTTTCTTATCTAATAATTGCAAATGCTCTAATAATCTCATGGTAGCCGGGGATAGAGCTCTAAAATTCCCATCCAGTACTTTCAGAGCTAATCCAATACAACCTCCATCGGCCTTTTTGATGGATACGCCCCTGATAGATTCACCGCCAATCTTGGTAACACCACGGCCTTTCATTGTTTCAATAAATAATGTATCAAAAGTATCTGATCCGGATATAAGAAAAGGGTGCTTCACCATAGCATTATAAGCCCTTTTTAATTCAGGGTAAGATCCTGTTCCCAGTTTTTGAAATAAACGTGCTATAGTAGTCAAAGTCATAAAGGGAGTTGGGACAGAACAACCATCAATACTGGTTGGTATTTTCTCAAGACCTGTATATTCCTGCAGCAGGGTGAATATCATCTCTTGGACCGGATGATTTTTCCGGGTGTAATTGTATATTCCTTGGTTAAGGTGTTTGGCCAGAGCCAGCATACCGACATGTTTCCCGCTACAATTATTATGCAATGCTAATGCCTTCTCCCCTTTCTTTATCATTCTCCATCGGGTCCCTTTATCTGAAGGATAATGAGCACCGCACTCATAATCATTAACAGTGAGATCAAGTTTTTCAAGCATGTGCCGAGCAGTTTTGACATGTTCTTTTTCACCTTTATGTGATGCACACATTAAGGCAATATGACGATCGGAAAAACCAGCGGCATCTACGGCACCAGCCTTGATGGCAGCGGCAGCCTGGAAAGGTTTTAAAGCGGAGCGAACGCAGGTTAAATAATGTGGATCCCCTGTAGAAAAAAATGATTTTCCATTTTCATCAACAGCAACAGCAAAAACAACATGGATGCTTTCTGTAAAATCACCACGGGTGACTCTGCAAAGGATGGGCATTATAACTAATACAGCATATTTGAAACGAACTCAAATTTAAATCCTTTTCTTTTTAATTCAGGTATCTGTTTTCTTAAAACATCCAATGTATTTTGCTTTACATGACCAATGCCAATCGCTTGACCATCTCGTTTTGCAATTTCTACCAAAAAAAATAATTGACTTGTGATCTTTTCTTCATCAGGTTCGTTATCCAGAAACACATTGCGCCTCGAAGCCGGGACTCCCCAATCTTTCATTATAGATTCTGCAACAGTCTCCGGTGTTGTTCTGCTGTCAATATAAAATTTATTGCGCTCTTTTAATACAGCTGCTAAAGAATTCATTACCCCTGGATCTGTAGTGGCTCTAGATCCCTGGTGATTGTTCATGCCAATGGCTTCTGGAATTTGATCCAATGCATTATTTACCCGATTCTTTATTGAATCAGGGGTCATACCGACCCTAAGAACAAATTCTTCTTCACCTCTGTTTTCACCCATATTTTCCATGGGCATGTGTACGATTACTTCGTGACCTCGGGATACGGCCTTTTCGCCAAATGAACTGCTGTAGGCATGTCCAGGAATTACAGCACAGGTCAAGTTCACATCCAAATATAAAAAACCATCTGATATATCATCATTACGGTACCCAAAATCGTCAATAATAAGACCTATTTCCCCTAATGTCTGGATCGATGCTTCTTCATCACTAGGAGCCTTTACTATTTCTTTTACGGATTTATCTGGTTTTTCATCTGGCTCACCCATACGTTTAATAATAATCAGCAATAAAACAATGACAATCGTCAAAGAATAGATAATAAGCGTCCGGGGGTCGGATTTATTCATGGCAGACGAAAGTGAAGAGTAATGGTTTGGGGTAAACCTATATCCTGGGATCCAAAGCGAATCCCATAACTGATATTATATTGACCAAGCTGGAGTCCCATTCCAGCAGAGGTCGTATATATATTATTGGCTACTGATGTTCCTGCCATGAGGCGAAGTTTTTTCCATTTAAATATATTGCCAATCCAAAACTGAATTGTTTGGGCCAATTCATTCCACTCGGATGATAAATGCAATGTATTGCGATATACGTCAAAATTCAGCTCTTTTGCTAGTCCTGCAAAAACACGGGTAGGTAACCTAGGTGCTGTTGATCTTAGAGAAGACATTTTTCCTACATTCAGTATCGAAAAACCCAGAGATAGCTTGTTTGGAAATCGGTATAGATACCCAGCATTGAAGGCTAGTCCTTGTGCAGATTCATTATAAATCCCCATCCGAATAGTCTCTAGGGAAAACCCATATTTGGATCGCCCTGAACCAAATGAAACACCAACAATACCTGATAATCCAAAAGATGAAAAATGAGCCAGTGCTTCATCTGAAGGGCGGTGATCTCGCAGTTCAATACCCGTCAAACCGGTGTATCGTAATTGTACGTGCAACGTACGATTATTGATTTTTTGGTTGTAGGCCAAGTTGGTGGTGGTGACACCACCAAGCCAGGTACCGCGGCATACAGAAAATTCAGGGTGTTTTTCCGGAGCAATGAAAATGGCTGGATTAACAGAGAAGAAGCGACCAGCAGTTGGATGACTACCTGCAGCAAGTTCCTCAGCATTTGAAGGTAAGGTTAAAAATTGGGCACCAATAGCAAATAACGGCACCTGAATTAAAGTTAAGATCCTAGAAATTAAATGCATAAGAAATAGTATGAGCTGTCTGGGCAGCCCAATCCATGGAAAATGCGTAATCTAGATGAGAATCAAGATAATCAAATAGACTGTATTGATAACCAAACCCAAATCCGAACCGGCTATTGCCAAAACCTCCTCGGAATTTGTACTGTTCCAAAATTGTATATTCTACACCAAGCCTGGGTATTAGATTTGCAAAAGAATTATGGTCCGTAATCATTCCCAGGTCACCTACAATGAATAGACCTTTATATTCTGTTCTAGAGCCAATGCGGTAAATTGTGGGGAACACATCTTTATAGGTTCTGCCCTCAGCATAAACATCACCTGTATTCCATTGATAATTCGAACTCAAATCCTGGATCATGATTCCCAAGGTATTAAATTGACCAGTCTTGATCAAAAGACCAATGTCAAACCCGATCCCTTTTCCTACCAATTGGTCTGATTCAGTGATGGGCAAATCATGACGCAATATTTTTACAGTTGATCCAACCGACAGCCATGGAAAAATACGCTGGGAAAATGTTATCATGAATGCATTTTCTCCTGTTTGCATTTTACTAGTTTTTTCTCCGGCACTGGTACGGCCCTGGATATTGGTTACTCCAGAATTGATCCAGGACAAACCAATCCCTGCTGTAGGCGGTAGGGGTGTGGAAAAACTGGTGGCAGTTAGTCTACGGTCCAGGGTCATATTAGAATAACTGAAACCGACCTGTTTCTGAGTTAATAATGATGCCCAGGCCGGGTTATAAAAAACTGCAAAGCCGTGGTCCAAGTCACCAGAAAAACCGCCGCCCATGGCTGCAGATCGGGATGTCATACCCATTCGCAAAAACCCGCCTGGTAGTCCAGCCCATTGTTGTGCTATCAATACAGACACCATGCTAAAAATAAGAATAAATCGTTTCATCATTTTACAATAATCACCCTAGTCCACTTTTCGTTGGAAGATTGACCCAAAGCTGAAGAATAATTAAGCCGAGCAAAATAAACGCCATTAGCTACATGATTGCCATCCTGACCGCGGCCATTCCATTTAATAGCCCCTCGATATAAATTAAGGTTATAATTATTAGAATGTACTTTTTCCATTGAAAAACTATAAATATCAAGCTTTAATTCATCACTCGTAATTGGACCGGTGTGAAAACGTACATAGCCATCGCCCTCCAACTGATTATGAGTCAGTGGAGAGAACGGATTGGGATAAGCATAAATCTCTTCGCTATCATATTCTGCTTGAATAATGGACCAATCTGATCCGTGAATATCATGGGCAATGGCGACACCATCGGGTGTCCCCAACCATATACGTGGGATGGTATCTCTTTCATCTAGGATTGCCGAATACACAACATCACTTAAAATTTGCTTCTGGGCCAAGAACGTTTGATCTATTGCAGAGTTAAATCGGGCCCAGTTTACACCATCCAGGCTTTTCCACAATCCCGAGGCTGTAGAGGCTAATACTAGAGAATCCCGGGCATTAATATTATAGACTCGTTCGCCCACCAATGCTGTTTCCCACGTTTCACCTCCATCACGGGTATAACTTAATCCACGCACCTCACCGGGCGAATCCGCATTCACTGTAGCAGCCCAGACGGTTATTTGCCCGCGCCAGTACTGTTTCGCAAGACCAACTACAAAATTTCCGGTCAATCCATCCTCAGGGTAGGAATAATGTTTCCAGCGGATACATTCTATGGCATCTTGACCCCAAAGAGTATCACGCACAATCAAACCCCGGTTCACACCATTTGCAGTCCCTACCCAGACTGTATCTCCGTAGGCCAATACAGAAAATGCTTTATGATTGTGATTGCCACCATCACTGGGATCTCTGGGATTCAAATAATAATTTTTTAAAAGATTGGGACCTTCGATAGATTCAAAAATACTCTCATCACATAAATCCAAATCGTTTTGGTTATCTAATGGAAGAGGAATATGCCGCCATTCCTGTCGAGGAAAATGGTAATTCCTGAGTCCGCCTGCCCAACTAGCGATCCAGAAATATTTACTATTCAAACTAGCATCATAGGTTACATTGGCTTGAGGAACAGTAACTGGCAATTTCCTGAAATAACCAACTCCACCAACCAGTTCCAGCGAATCTGATTCAGAATCCATAGGTTGGTTGAAATACAACCAGCCGATACCATTTGTATCATCAGCAGAAAAAGTCAGTGCCAAACCTAGTCCCATTTGTATACTGCCGTCATCTCCAGAAAATGTTACCAGCATAGAATCACCCAAAATAGCAACTGCCGGTATACCACCCTGCGGTAGGAGCTCAGTGCTATCAAGGTCCTGCAGTGAATCTGGTTTTGTACTATACATAAATACACTCTTACCATCATGAACTGCTAAGCCTCGTCCGGTCCCAAACCAAGTGAGGGAATCACCCATGGTTCGAATCTCAGCCACTATATTTGTGCTTAAACCCACCTCCAACAGTGTATCTGATAATTCCGTATTTAGTGTAAATCTATTTGGTGTACTTTGAGTCATTCCAATTGCACACATCCAAATTAAACTAAAAAATGATGCCCTGAATCTGCGCTTAATTGTCTTATTCATGCACCACCACTGAATCAGATCTAAATGTGAACAAACCAGCCCAATCATTTAAATAAAAAGTAGCATGATATTTCCCTACAGGGTTTTCATTGCCAATTGTAATCAGGCGGGAAAAAATGCCGTCATTTGCAGTTTGGTCCCAGATCGAAATATTATTTTCACTCTTATTCCCATCATCAAAAAGATATATGGGTTCTCCATTATTAGCATAGGAACCATCTGGTTTTTGAAACATGAGATAGCAACTACGGATATCATTCAAACCATTGGGGTCATATACACTTACAAAAATACTATCTATGGCATAATAATTAGATTCAGTTGGATGCTGCATAGAGTCCGGGAAAACAACGGAAAGAATTTTAGGGATCAGATTACCAATCTCGAATGAATCTGCTTCAGAAATTATGGAATCACCGAAAGATACCCTGTACTGGATATATACACTGCCAGAATCGTTTCCCAAGGTATTTTGAATTACCAATGGATTATTATTGACCTTTACCGCATATATATTGTCATCTCTAATTATATCACCATTTGAGCCATTGTCTGTGAGGGTTAAAGTGTCTGGTATGTTGCCTTGGTCTATACCAAACCAAAGAGCAGAAACTGAATTTACCTGCTGGTTATGATATACTGTTTTCGTTTCCAATCCTAAATACAGTTTATTCACATCTTGGTGAAAGGTGAAATGCGTATTCAAAATAGGATTCTCAAGGTCTGGTTCCTGTATATCACCCACACATGCAAAAAAAAGGAGACTCAGAATCATGATGGGGGTGATCCGGTTCCAAAAATAATTATCTGCCTGGCGTAACAATCCTATTTCTCACTTTCTCTTTTCCGGTTGTAAATATAATCCACCATCAAGCGCCCCACCTGATCAAGGCTTTTTGCACTGCAATTTTCCACCACATCATTTAAAGTATGATGAAAGTTGGTATACGAATTTGGATATTTAAAATCAATGATATCAATTGCCGGTATACCGGCAATATTGTAAAGCGGCACATGGTCATCATAAATTGCGTATTCTATTTTCCTGATGAATGCATCCAGCCCTAGGTCCTTTGCCCTGTCCCATAAATCTCGAACCAAGTCCGGATGAAATTCATAGGAGTAACGTTCGATTGGTAGGGTTAATTGTTTATCTCCCACCATATCCAAGTTAATAGCTTCATCGGGTTTGGGAATTGGCAGGTGTTTGGCAAAATAACTGGAGCCCTGGCAGTAGGTTTCATTCAAACCAGGTGAACCGAGATCCTCTGCATCAAAAAATACAAGATTGACACCTATAGGTGCTTGGTTCCTTGCCAAGATTCTAGCAAGTTCCAACAATATTGCTACACCAGATGCCCCATCATTGGCACCCATGATGGGAGTACGATGGTTTATTTTTTCTGGGTCTCTGTCTGCCCAAGGACGGGTATCCCAGTGTGCCGAAATGATGGTTTGAAAATCTGCATTTGGATTAAAACGCCCAATAATATTTTGGCCATTATACGTTTTGCCTTCTACTTCTTCCTTGTAGCTGAAATCCTGCAAAACAATATTATCTGCATAGGACTCCAGTTTCGCAACAATATATTTGCGGCAGGCGTAATAACCATCTGATCCAGGATTCCTAGGGCCCATAGCACATTGATCTTTGAGATATTCAAATGCGTTATTCTTATCAAATTTCGGAACATTGGATTGGCATCCAACCATTCCAAAAATAAGGATCAGAATTATATTGCGCATAAATATCAGCCTGAAATTGCGAGATTCACATCAAATCCAAAATCGCGGTCAATTTTTCTGCCTGCTGTCCTACTATCGCTCTCTCGGTATTCATAACGGAGTCCGCCGCTAATTTTCGTAGAGAATTGATAAGAAACCCGGAGACCAGCCTTCCAGTTTTCTGTAAAAGTACCTTCTTCAAAATTAATTTTATCGCCAGATCGAAATTCTCTACTTTCATTCAGATCGAAATTTAGCGTAAAACTCATTGTATTGTTTAATTTCAGATCACCATAATATGGAATCGGCAAAGTCATACCACCTCGATGAGAATAAGTACCTGTGGAGGTATAACTGTAGTCTTCCCGAATGGTCATACCAGATGTTGTTTCATCCAAGGACTTATTACGGTTATGCCGGAAAGTCATTGATATATTTTTTTTCAAAGTCATGTTTATACCCACTAGAGGTGAAAAATTACGGTTAATCCTAGCAGTTCGTTCAAACTCTTTATAATCTTGTATAAATTTGGCAAAATTTAAAATATTCATCTCTTCTCGTATGATATTCTCAAACTGCCAGGACCGGGATTCCTTTCCTGAATAACTATGTTCCAAAGATACAGATTTGGTAATCCATTTTATTACTGGCAATTTTTCAAGCCCACTAAGCCGAAAACTCCATCCCGGAATTGGCATCCCGTTTTCCATATATTCTCCGTAAGCAAAATAATCCCGTTGCATGGATAATTGTTCCAGGCCTGTGCTGGCACGGTTTGTAGAAAAATTCTGCGAAAAATTCAAATTGATTGATAAGGTTCGGGTCAATTTTAATCCACTGCGTATAGAGCCATCCCGTTTATGATCCCATTTACCCAGATTACTACCGACCTCAGTTGATTGGTCTAAATCATGTTCCGGAAGCCATCCAAATTTATATCCTATAGGCACTTCACCGATAATCTGGTTTGCTGTCCGATTTAAGGTTTCTGTGTAACTTAAACTGATAGGATTTATTTTTTTTATTATTCCATGAACCAAAGTTAAAGATTTGTATTCCCGTCTTTCTTTTTGAGGTTTTTCTTTACTTTCCAATTTCGCTCCCCGGTTTCTAGATCTGGATCGACTGCCCGTTTTTCTACTCCGTGCAGTTGATTTTGTTGGTGGCTTATAAACAAGTTCAAATAATTGAACCGGTGATAATGTAAAATTTGAACCAAACCGTAACTGGGTACTAATATTTTGACCTTCCCGAGACAGATCATTGCTCCACCTATAATTTGCGGCATAAGTAAAAGATGGCCTAAGCCACTTAAAAAACCCGGGAGAAAATGAGGTGTTTAAGGCTTCTGTAGTCTGAGTAACCGTACCCGGATCCAGATCCCTCAGAGCCATCCAAGCGTACCCGCGATAATCATTGAGCTTGCTTTGTCCGGACCAAGAGTACTTTGTGGAAAGATTATTGGTGATCTTATAATCTAAGTTCAATGATCTATCCAAGCTGAAGTTATAATTATCCGGCGATCGGATTCCAGATCTGGTCTGGTTCCAGCTTAACTTTTCATTCAAGTTCAAACCAGTTCTAAAAGCAGAAGGGGTATAGAAAATTTGCAGATCACTAAATGAAGCGCCCACTAGTGGCCATCCCTTAATCCAACCTAGGGGTTTAATATAATTATTTCTACCAAATGGTAAATTATAAGAAAATTTACCAGAATAGGTTTCCGAACGTTTATTACTGTAGGTTATATCAGATGACCTGGATTGGGAAGCACTGAAATTCATCTGAATTTTATCAATGGTATATTTAAATAACCTATTATCAGATTTACCTGTTTTGGATATGGATGTACTCAGAGAAACAGATTCGCTTAGGGTTAATACAGAATCCGGTGGAGAATCCTGATCTACAAGTATATCTTCTCCTGGAAAGTATTTGGGCTTGTTTTGATTCCGGGAAAGTGATGCATTCACCGGTATGGACAACCCCCAAGAGCTAGGTAAAAACCGATGTATACTCAATTTACCGGAAACATTCAGGTTCTCTGACGTATTGGTACTCTTCGAGAGTCGTTCCTGTAGACGATGATATTCCGCATCTTGTCGACTATAAACCACATTGGCATTCCCCAAATCAGATAATTTTATACTTGATTGCACACGCATAGCCACACCCTTTTCTTTCTTAACCCCGCTTAAACGCAGTTCATCCAACCACAATTCACCTGTAATTGGTTCATTACCTGTGTTACGTAAACCTACCATGAAATACTGTAACCTATTTAAAGCTGGTTTTCCCTTTATCTTTATTCGTTTACCTGTTTTGAGCCCTTCCTTATTCGTATAAATATATTGGCGCACATCAGCAGAATCCTTGATAAGATCTGAATCATGTATTTTCACTCCGGATGTATCCATCTGCTTCAGACTGGTAAGCCAATCCAAATCAACCTTGATACTGTTACGGCCATCATCCTCATCCCAGCCATTATAGATTGGTTGGGTGATTTCATAGAAATCCTCACCAAGGCCGAACTTTAAAAAAAACTCCACATCCGTTTCCTGTGGTGTGATCCAAGGACTTTTCCCATTAATATACATTTTCATATAGTCATAGGTCATAAAACTCCGTTTCTGATTGTCATTCAAAGTATATAACGTTTTCTGTGCAATTCCCGTATGTCCAGGCGGCAACTGATCAAACTGCAATACCAAGGACTGCTCTTTGGAACGTATCTCATTTAAAATATCGTACTCACCTTTTACGCCCTTAGGCGGGATGTAATCTGCGTTATCTTCAGTATTAATCACCGCAACCTGGAAAGAAGGCTCTAAGCCCTCATATTCAGTGGAATCTGAAGAAACAATACCCATTTCCTGCCATTCATTCCCTACTATTTCCATCTTAGCAATTGCCAAATTGGAAAAATTTTGATCTAAACCAGATACAGCCAGACGTACATAGCGAATTTCATTCCATTCTATATTTCGTACACTTTTAAAATCAGATAAAGGGATACGAAATAGCCTCCAGCCAGTGGGTTGACCATTTTTTATTGTTTCCCCGGCCAGATAAGTTGTGTCCATCAAATCAAAACTTGCAGAAAAATAATCGTTGGTTTTATCCAAGAATGTAGACCTATCTAAATCTTCTGTATCCGGGTATTTTCCTCCTTCTTGAATCTTATTTCCTGTACCATTTCCCTCTGTGCCATTTACTTGAGAATAATTGGTACTACCCTGTTCATAAAACCAGTTATCGCCATTGGGATCATCAGGATCCACATCACCTGCCTTATTGATTAGGTTACTATTCTCAGTTGCTAATTCTGCATAAGTGCTGCTTTCCAAACATCCGCCCCAACCGTTTTCTGTATCATCAAAACAGCCATCCAATCCAGTGTCTTCATTTTCTTCGAGAAACCCATTCCCCAGTGTTAATCCTGCTGCGGGAATATCCTCAGTATTTAGTTTGTTATTGCCATCCTTATCTTCGCTTATTTTCCCCAGGTTAATTGATAATTTACCTTTATTGCCATTGAGCCAGATTTCGAAAAATTTGCTTTGAGTCTGATCATAATCTCCAGAATAAAGAGATGTTGTTATTCCAACCCAAATTGAATCTTTATCGATAGTAATTTGATGCTCCCTTGCCTTGTAGCGAAGAATCAGTACGTCGGTAGTTTCATTCCCTGCCCGGAGTGAAGTGGACTGGTTAGGCCATATCTCTCTGGTCCGATATGGAATATAGGGATTATACCAGCTGAGCTTACCACGATAGTTTTGATTTAACTCATTACTAAATTCCTGTGTTATGTAATCAAAAGCAAGAGGGGCTGATGATTCTTTCCAGAATCTTCTTTGGATTGATGGAGATGTTGTTCGCTTTGCTCCTTCAAAATCATCAATGAAAGCAACCCCGTTTGCATCACCTGTTTCTGGGTTATCGATTGAATTTGGATTCGGCATCACCTGGGCAATTTCACCTTCCACGGATATGGATGACATTTTATCAGCCTCGATTAGCGGCAATTTGTCAAGCATACGCGTTAGGCCATCTATATCCCATTGGTAGCGACCATTTAGATCCCAAATAAAGTTACGGGTAGGTTCATAACCCACCTCCACTTTTTCATTAATGATTGACTGGTTGAAATACAGAGCTGTTGCTCCCAAGAAGGAGTTCTTCTTACCCAAATCTATTTGAGCCCGAGTACCAAAGATTGTTTTTTTATCAAAGGAGACTAGTTCATGCTTATCAAAGTTTATCTTTAGTTTCGCATTGGGGTCGCTTGCTGCGTCACCCATTAAAACAATTGTTCCCGTGAAATAATCAATTTGGTAATCCATGCCCCGTTTCAGCGTAACACCATCCCTGATTACCTCTTCACTGCCTTCCACCAGCATAAAACCCAGGTTAATGGTGGAACTTTGATTAGTATATTTCGCCTCAATTATCCAGCGATGGGCAAGGTTAACTTCCGAGGAAACGGTGGATGTATAAAGTACTCCCGATCCCAACTGTTCACTTAAAAACTCAGATGTATTTCCGCCTTCAATGGAATCGGCATTCCCAAAAGGGTGTAGTGCCGGTAGCATCAATTCACCATCAATCATATTCACAATATTCCCTGCATCTTTATCAATGAGTTCATCATAGTTTCGGTTACCGTTCTCATCCAGACTATCTAGGCCAAACAGGGTAATATAGGGTAGACTGGTAGCCCTATCTCGCTCCGTTACCGGCGTAGCATTTTTATTATATATCTGTACATCAAACCCCTCTGGATTGATTTTGGTGGTCCCCAAACTGTACACATTTTTGAACATGAGTTTCCATGTAGAATGATTGGGGTGACTATTGCGAGGTTTTATCATCATCATGGATAAATTTGTTCCTGCTGAATCGGGGCCCTGACCTACAACCATGACAGTATCTCCGGTAGCCCGGTCTGCCAGTACAAATGTACATCCAAGTATATCCTGGGAGACCTGATCCCTAACACGGATAAATCCTAGGTCCTGACTGATATAATAATTGGTCCCTTGTTCTAAACGAATAAAACTGCCTTCTTCATTTTCATCTACATAAGCAGAATCCATTGGATTTAGAGGATCTATATAAGCCATACCGGTCATCGCTCCGGCCTCATTTGTATTGATAGATTTATACAATTCAAAATTTTTCACAACCATATTACCTATAGAATGCAATCCGTTTTTTAATGGATAAAAAGAAGGAATCATAATCTGAGATCCTTGCAAAAATGTATTGAAACCATCTCTAAACCAAGAATGTATAAAGAAATATCTGTTTTTGATCCAATCAACATCACGGATATTCTGAGAACTGGATTGTCCACCCCCCTGCCATTCGGATTGTTCTTTTTTCGTTTTTTCAATAGAAGCAATAGTAGTCACATCCACCGGCCCCAGTTTGGAAATAGCCTTGATGCCAAACAACCCTTGATTTTTTCCAGAAAATGTCACATACTTTGTGGAAGGTAAGGAAAGGGAAATATTCCCAGCCTCGATTTTCTGAATAATATCATCCTCATAGCCTTCGTATGAGATACGGATATTGTTTTCCCAGTCAAAATCACGTTCTGAATCCTGGTCCATGGCCACGGTAATGCGATCCCCTATCTTGCCCTGGATATTCAGGTTTTGTTTCTGATCAAATTCTAGGTGGGTGTTCTGGGTTTGATTTAGGGTAGAACGCACTAATTCCTGATCCTGGAAAACCATTTTACCGTTAATATTCACATTTCCACTGACTCTTAAAGAAGCTCGCCCCAGATTGCCGATATCCACGCCCACGACTTCCAACATTTGGCCTCGGCGTCTTTGATCGCCTTTTTTTTCCTCTTTTTGCATAATCTCAAGAAGATTTACATACCATTTGCGTTTATATAACCGATCCAGATACCAATCCATATCTGCGGTAAAAGGCATCCGGAGTTCTATTCCATCAGCAAATTCCAATACGGTAATTGTAGACCAGTCCATTGTTACTTCGATAACAACTTCTTTTTTCTGATAAGGGAAAGCCAGCAAGCCTATGGGTTGAGTTAAAGAATCAAGAGGCTGAATTAATGTCCTGTATACCCTTGGAAATGGGTTCACAACAAAATCAGATTCCGGAATATATGAAAAGTGTAAAACAGGGATGGATTCTTGTAGGACAGATGATTCTGCTTCTTGAGGAAATAGGTGTCCTAGGGCAAAGAGGACCCATAGGCCGAGAGTGTAAATTCGACCTTGAAAAAGGATGTATTGCTTATAATAACGCAAGTGTCAGTGTTTACTAAACTGATACCGGTTTATTCGATCTATTCTCCTTTTATTTCAAAAATAGTTAATAATTCTTTATGCATTTTTTGAAGGGCCAGTGCCCGATGGCTAATTTTATTTTTTTCCGCAGAGTTCATTTCCGAAAATGTTTTTTTAGTATCATTCTCCTCAAAAATCGGGTCATAGCCAAAGCCTCCTGTGCCTCTTTCTTCGCAGGTTATTAATCCTTCTATGATTCCTTCAGTCCATAGTTCCGTATCGCCATTAACCAGAGCAATAACCGTACGAAAACGAGCGGTCCGATTCAGCTTGGGGACACCTTCCATTAAGGACAATAATTTCTGCACATTATCCTGATAGGTTGAATCTTCACCTGCAAAACGAGCAGAATAGACACCAGGCGCTCCATGAAGTGCATCTACCTCCAGACCTGTATCATCTGATAATGCCGGAAGTCCTGTTTTCAAGTGCACCGTATGCGCCTTGATCATAGCGTTTTCAAGAAGCGTCGTGCCATTTTCAGGGATATCTTCTATCCCGGGGTACTGATCTAAGCCAATTACATCCAAACCCAAATCTGACAGTACCGCATTCATTTCTGTCTTTTTATTTGGATTATGGGTTGCTAGTACCAGTTTCTGTCGACGAGACATCATCCATTTCCCTTACCAAAAATGCCGGGAAACCTATAAGAAATCATCTAGCAATACAAGAAATAAGTAAAATCTACTTTTTAAGATTTTCTCTGCGATCTATGCACTATAAATAGAACTAGCTGATAACCATACACTAGCGGTTAGATTAATCGGAGGCATCCCAACTAACAGTTAATTCACCTACATTATAAGTGAACCAACTATCTAAAATAAAATCTACACCATTTTCATCTCGACCAGAGTTAATCATAGTCAGCTAAAAAACGAGCCTGAATTCGACTGACCCGACACCTCTAGTTGGACGATAAGCATAAAGAATAGAAATAGGAAACATGAGCGGCAGGTGGAAGGCACTTGCTTCAAAGGTGAATCCAGCGCCGATTGTAAGATAATCTTGAGCTGCTTTACCATCACTTCCACGCATCCATTCACCAAATATGTCCAGAGAGACTCTCTTTACATAACCAAACTTTAGCCAACCCATTAGAGGCATCATATCCAGACCTCTATCAGGATAGAAAAGGGGTGTTCTGTAGTAAGCGGTTAGACTTTTCACTTCTTCATGAAAAACATACTCATAGGTCAATGGCATCTCTATCAAACTTTTGAAAGGATAACCTTCATCTTTCTTTTTCTCGAGGGCACCGAAAACTCTGACAGCATCATGGGAAAAGAACCCGGGCAAAAAAACCGCGGTACCGAAAAATGCCCTACTACCTTTAAACTCACTTTTGAATGGCGTATTTGTAATGGCCATATCAACTTCAGCCCCTTTCCTTGGCATAACATCTCTTGGTGCATCTTCTGTATAGAATGCATAGTTTGTTTCAAGGGTGATTGGGAAAATGGTACAGTCTGAACCTTCATTTGCAAGGGTGTTATCTGGAAGATCATCCCGTTCAGGCCATGTAAAGGCAACTTCATGATTGGATGTGGTCGTCCTTTGCAGAGTGGTTGTGATGTTTAAAGCTTCTGTCTTTACCCCAATCAAGCGATTAATAACTGGTAAGGAGACCCTTATGTCAAACCTTTGCTCCTGCCAGAAATGAGTGAGATGACTTTTGGCTGTGTCCACCCTACCCACAGGAACATCTAAAGTCTCTGGATTGAACCTTTCGCCCAGACCAAAACCACCACTCAAGATTGGATACCGCCCCCGATATCCTCCCCGTAATTCTGAAAACAGCTTCTTTTCGTTCCTGTTATAGGTTATTAAAAAATGGAAACTAGCTGTTCCCAGAACATTGTCAGAAAACATGGAAAAAGTCGGTTCTACATTTTCTGGAATGAATTCCCAGCTGTGAAAATTGAAAAAGGAGCCAGAGTGGTTGTAATCTGTTATATCATACTTTTTAGTTAATGATTTAGTCTTAGAAGATAGATTTTTGATTATTAAAGAATCAGTTGTTGTGTCATTGCGAATGTTCACCGACTGGATGGGTACCCATTGGTCTTGATCTATGGATATGGATACAATTCTATCACCTTTGGAAGTGTAATCATTAAATACCAGATCCTTCTTGTTTGTTGAGATGACAGCATTTGATGAGGCCACTTTCACTGATGTAATCTGAAATGTTTCCCCGGTCAATATTTCAGTCGCATAAAGATTATCAATACCTGAATAAGGTGACTCATAAATAATATAATTATTATAATAAATTGGCTTGAACAGTTCCTCCCTAGATTCAGGAATTAATGTTGTTATTTCACCGTTGAATAGATTGATTATCGATATTGACCTTCCATTTAATTGATGTGAGGCAAAAACAATTTTTTCTCCGTTTTCAGACCACCGGGGATTCAAAATGGAAGTGTTGCCATGCGAGGGGAAACGGTCTAAGATTCTCCCTGTGACTCTATCCAGGATAACAAGAAAGCATTCTCGCGTTTCAGTAAATTCCACGACCGCTATTTTTGATCCATCAGCTGAGACGGCAGGAGAAAAGTAACGGGTCTTTTCCGTAAGCTGTTTTCTAACACCATTTTTCAAATCATACAGAACTATATTGGACCAACTTAGTTTTGTCCAACGTCTGTCGGGTTGAATCTCATTCCAAACAGCAAATCCATCAGTAATGTGAATTCCAAATTTCTCAACTATACTGGGAAGTTCTGTAATAACCTTCTCTTCAACTCCATCATTTAATTGAACAAGTAAAGCTACTTGAGATAGACTTCGTTTAACGGCATAAAGGTTATCTTCTTTGTCATAGCCAGGAAATAAGTAGTCAGTTCTATATTTGAGGTTGACGGGGCTGAGAACTTCGAGTTCAGTGAATTTAATACCCTCAATCTGATTTTTCCATACATTCGACATTTCATCCATGGCATCATGAAAAAGCTGAGAAGTAGAACGTCCGGTGACTTTTTTTGTGGCAGCACTGAAAGGATTAAATGGATTTCTAATAATAGGCCACTTCAATGTTTGATAGATTATTTTTGATAACGTCTCAGACCCATACTTTCTGAATACATGGGATGACATTAAATAACCGTAGTGATAATAGTTTGGGTATTCATTCTTAAGGGAACCGTGAAGTGCTTTTCGATAACTATATCGTGTGCCGTCCAAGAGAAGTGCTCGAATTTCTCTATTAAAGTAAGGTTGACGACCTCGACCACTTTCAGACAATAGAGTTTCATTAACTACAGCATCTCCTTCCCAAAACCAGCCGGGTATCATCAAAAAACCTGCTAAGGATTGGATCCTTTCACCTCCCAAAAGTCTGAAAAGACGATTAATTCGTCTATCCGCCTGTCCGAACTGAAACATATGTCTACCTTCATGAATTACGAGAAGTTCATACCATTCAGTAGAACCCATTTCTTTGAATGGTAGAGGAACATGATACCACTCCGATTTCCAGGGCGCCAACGAAACAAATGCATTGGGAATGGCGCTTTGGTTTCGCAATACGATAGGGAGTTTTCTGTGGCGGCCTCCCATGCTACCACCAGTGCTGATATAATTTTCTTCGAGGAGGTTTGCTACCCGATTCGCTTCTATTGAAAGCTCCTCCGCAAAAATGAGGCGGTAATGGTTGGTCTCAATTACTTTCCAGTGAATTTCAGGAGGATCCTGAGCAAAAACTGGGAAAAAAATAAACAGTAAAAAAAAGCGCTGAAGCGCATCAATATGTGAAACCATAGATTCAGATTTTTTGAATTTGTCAGTAACCCAATTATAGTATGTTGAAAGATGATGTTTGTTTTGTTTTATGGTTGATTCGGATAATGGTTTTATAGTTTTTGTTTGTCCAAATGAGCGTGATAAGAAACTTTCAGTAATCCCATACTTTTCCTTTGACTGATGAAAAAGTTTTTTCAGTTGGATTAATTGTTTATTTTTACCACTCATTTTTGTCATTCATATTAGAATTATTTACTATATCGTAGTGTTAAAATTCATCAAAAAATTGGGATGGCTCGGTAGCTCAGTTGGTAGAGCAGAGGACTGAAAATCCTTGTGTCGCTGGTTCGATTCC
>CAJWLO010000021.1 GCA_913043235.1 uncultured Fidelibacterota bacterium | reverse complement strand
AAGAAGCTGGTGAAGAAGATGATTGGGGTGATGATGAAGACTGGTAGATTATAAGCTAGACAACTCAGTACCTATTCTATTAAGTCTTAATATTATTACTCTTTATTTTTTTTCTTCCTTCACTGATCCAATATTCTATTGCTATTGATACACCCAATCTTTTCACAGTAAATAAAATAAAACAGATTAGTAAAACAAGAATTAATCCAAATACAATTTGAATATTAAATCCAAAATAGAAGCATACTACAATAGGGAAAATAAATAAAGCCCTATCAATAAACAGTAAGAACGCCCATCCGTCACCAGATTTATCAATAAGTTTTAATCCGCAAGAATCACACTTTTTTTTAAGTGCAATTCTTGATTTAACAATACTACCAAAGCCACATTTTGGGCAAACTCCCTTTAATGCTCTCCAACAGTACTGAATAAAACTAGTATCATCACTGGAGTTTGGTATTATAATAATTTTATTTTTCTTATCCCTTACTCACGATGAGAATAAAGGATTTTTGATTTAATGTACCGCGGAAAGGACTCGAACCTTCACACCCTGAGGGCACCAGATCCTAAATCTGGCGTGTCTACCAATTCCACCACCGCGGCATAAGTATCAAATTCATATAGAAACTATCACAATGACTGACGAGAAAGCCCTAGGGCTTTCTCATTTAAATGGAGTAAGAAGTTAATTGGACAAAAAAATACAAAAAAGAACATATTAACCAGTTAATATGGGTGAAGATTTGAGTGGAGATTTTTCTCCATTCAATTATAAACCCACATTCTTGTGTTTTTTTTATTTGTGGGAGAATGGATAGATTTGGATATGCGTAGATATTTATCATTCCTACTATTTATTGGGTTGGTATGTGGGCATTAGGCTGTTAGTTAATGAAGGGTATACTGCTACAGATCAGGTGATAATAAGCGGATAATTGGTTAAAGTTATAAATTCAAAAGTATTAGCTCTAACAAAGCTGCAAGTAAGTTAAATCAGTTACAGAAGGATGGTTTTTGTATTCTTGAAAATGCAGCAGATGAATACCTATTAGATAAAACCCGAGAATGTGTAAAGAGTGCCCTTAGCGATATAAATGATGATCACATAGAGAGACAGCGTTCTCCAGGTAAGTTGATTGGTTCTGGTGTATATCCTGAGCTTGCATATTTAATTGGTAACCCAAAACCTCTTGAAGCTCTGGGCGCAATGAATTACCATAATAATAAATTTTGGAAGGCTGTTATTATAAGTAAGTCACCTGGCAGTCCACGTCTTTACTGGCACCAGGACTGTATGATGTGGCAGGATCCTAGTGCATACAGTAAAATATCTCCAATGCTGTTTTTTATGTATTATTTGGAAGACACCAATCGGAATAATGGTTGTCTTCGTGTTATACCTGGTAGCCATCGCCATCGGGATGAGCTTCATGGTATGGGTGCTGCACATCAAAAAGAGATTAATCGTTATGAGAATCCAGATGACCCGCGTTTTTCAGACTATCCTAATGAAATAGATGTACCAATCAAATCAGGTGATCTAGTTATTGGATATGGTCGAATATTTCATGCTGCGCACTCAAACGATTCGAAAAGATGGAGAACAGTTATTACCATTTGGATTTTACCATATTTTGATAATCTTATAGAGAAGGTGCGGAGCTGGTTTAATAATGATTATCACATCATGCATGATGATTGGCCAGACACTTCTCTTAAAAAATATCAGTCTTTAATACCTAATTACAATGGTAGTGTTAAACCAGCTGAGATGATTCAGGATATTGAAATTCATCGTACACCAGATAGTCGTTTAAAATGATTGATAAAAAATGTGGAAGACAAACTAAATCATAAGATAAGAGACCTACTTCTCTATAAAGAAACCTTAAAGATTCATCCGTAGCTCATTTATGATAGTAATGGATTTCAACAAGTTTTTTTATATTAAATAATTAGAAAGTTTAATAGTTTCTCAATATAGTAGAGGTGAAAAACTCTATTATATTTTTTGTCAAAATAAGGAAAATATCCAGATGGCTCAAAGAAAAATACGAATGGGTATGGTTGGTGGTGGTCGTGGAGCTTTTATTGGTGCAGTTCACAGAATTGCTGCAGCTATTGATCAACAGATAGAACTTGTTTGTGGTGCATTCAGTTCAACACCAGAAAAATCTATGGCATCAGGTGCTGACTATTTCCTGCCTTCAAAAAGATGCTACGGTACATTTCAGGAAATGATTGAAACGGAAAAGACTCTTCCAAAAGGTGAGCGTATGGATTTCATATCCATCGTTACACCAAACCATATGCATTTCCCCCCAGCAAAAATGGCCCTGGAAAATGGTTTTCACGTTTTATCTGACAAACCTGCTTGTTTCAACTCTGCTGAAGTTAAAGAACTGGCTGAGATCGTTAAAAACTCAGGAAAACTTTATTGTTTGACTCACAATTACCCTGGTTACCCAATGGTAAAGCAGGCTCGCCAAATGGTTAAAGAAAGAAAGCTTGGTAAAATCAGAAAAGTTATCGTTGAATACCCGCAGGGATGGTTGGCTACTAAACTTGAAGACAATGCCGATGCAAAACAAGCTTCCTGGAGAACAGATCCATCTAAAAGTGGTGCAGGCGGCTGTATTGGTGATATTGGTACGCACGCTCAGAATCTTGCTGAATACATAACCGGTCTTAAAATAAAAGAAATTGCAGCCGATATTACCGCCTTTGTTGAAGGGCGTCTTCTGGATGATGATTGTAATGTTCTTCTTCGTTTCGATAACGGGGCTAAAGGTGTACTTCACTCTTCCCAGATTTCAGTGGGTGAAGAAAATAATCTTAACATCCGCGTTTATGGAGAAAAAGGTGGTCTCGAATGGCATCAGAAAGAACCAAATTCAATGCTTGTTAAATGGATTGATGAGCCAATGCAGGTTTACCGCACAGGCATGGGTTATATAAGTGAATTAGCTCAAGAAGCAACTCGTACTCCTCCGGCTCACCCAGAAGGTTACCTTGAGGCATTTGCCAATGTATATAAAAACTTCGCAAATCATATTGATGCAATCGAATCAAATGAGACTCCAGACGATATATGTCTGGACTACCCGAAAATCGAAGATGGTATTCGTGGTATGGCATTTATAGATGCCGTTGTTTCAAGTTCTAAAAACAATGCAGCTTGGACTGTAATCGAAACTTAATTATAGTGTATAGGGATATAAATAATGGCTAAAACAGTATTTCACGCTAGTATTGAAGGTGCTCAGCACGGTGCTAAAACTCTAGAAGAATTTATAATTTTCGCTAAGAATTCTGGTGCAGTCGGTGCAGAACCGTCTAACTACCACATTGAAAACGGTAACGGTGGTTTTAAAAGTTCTCAAGAAATCGAAGATGTTTTTGCTAAACATGACATGAAGCTTGATGGTATTTCCTGTCACTGCCCATTTTGGGTCCACACAACTTCCTGGACAGAAAGCAAGACAATTCGTCCTTTCCTTCCTAAAAATATTTGGACAAAATCAGCAGCTGAAATCGAAGCCTGGTGTGAAGACTACATCCTAAGATACTTAGACCTTTGCTCTGAACTTGGTCTTAGGATTACACCAATGTTCTGGGGTATGTCCCATGGCTTTGAAGTTGCTACAGGTTACCCTTTTGGTTTCTTCTCTGGCCCTGATTACGATTTGATCAAAGAGGGTAATGAGCGTTTTGTTACTAAAACTGCTAAAATCCGTAAAGCTGCTAACGCCCATGGGATCTTCCTATGTCATGAAATCCATCCAAACTCTGCAGCTCTTTGTGCAGATGATTTCAATATGCTTGTTAAAGCTTGTGATGGAGATAAAGTTCTTGGAGTTACTGCTGATCCATCACATTGCTGGGAAGGTGAAGACTTCGAAACAAGATTCCGCAAAGTTGCTGACAGAATTTACGCGGCAGCCGTTAAAAATTTCGTTATCCGTCCTGGTGTTAACCTAAGATCTATGACTGGTGACTGGACTAAACGTGCGATGCAGTTTTGTGATATACCAACCGGTGATATGAACATGATGCGTTTCACAGAACTCCTAATTGATGTCGGTTACGCTAACCGTTATATGCAGATTATGGGTACAAAAACAGCTCCTCTTGTAACAGAAGCTGAAAGTGCTTTCCGTGATTTGGATGCAACAAGTGCAAATGCTATTCAGTATGCAAATAACCACCTCGTGTTCCCTATCGCCGAAGGTTCTTTCGAAGACGGCATGGGTTCTGAAGACTAAAATCCACTGTTAATTCAAAAACATGAAGTAAGTATCATGAAAAAAAACAGATCCTGGGAAGATATTCGGTTGCCTACGGCATTTATATTTTATTAAGATTTAAATAGATATGGTTGATTAGCAAAAGGCAAAGTCCACCATGGTTTATAGTCCATTTATAATAACCGACTAATCAGTATACACACTTGGATACTTTTAAAAGCACAGGCCTATTGGATACTTTATATGGGTTAAAAATAAATAAATTAACTTGGATAACTTATTTCCCATAAATAATCATTTTAGATTGATTCTTCCCTATCTTTAAGAAAATTTTTCAATTGAGTTTCTGATACTCTGTAGTTTCCATTTCCAAAATTATATGCTTTTAACGTACCATCATGTATAAAAGAAATGATATCTAAAGCAGGGATTTTAAATTTTTCAGCAATTTCAAATGGGGTATAATAAACTGTATCCTTGATATTCCTCATTATATCAGATTTGGCTTCATTTACTAATAATATATTTTTATCAAGGATGTTACTGTATTCAACTAATATTTTTTTTGGAACCTGATTAGTAAATCTCCATTTCGCGATTGACGTTCTAGTAGAACCAAGTTTTTCCGCTAATTCTTCATCTGTGTAAGCTCTAAAATAATCAGACAGTATATCCAATATTCTTTTGGTTTTTGCTCTTTTTTCTAAATCATTCATTACCGTATTAAAAAGGAAATTATTATAACATAGTTTATTTATATTAAGCTACCATGAATAAGTCTTAGTCTATCACCGCCCATGCAAACAAAAAACCCCACCAATGTGGGGTTTATCTGTGGCCATCCAAATTTATTTTATTAAGATCATTTTCCGGTTAAAGACATGATTGTCTGCCTGCATCCTGTAAATGTAAATACCGGCACTTACCGGAATACCAAAACTATCGGTGGCATTCCACATGGCCATATAACGGCCAGCAGGCTGTGTTTCATTTACAATAGTTTTAATCATTCTACCCATTAGATCATAAATATTTAAATGGACATTTGCTTCATTTGCTAAATCATATGATATAATGGTAAATGGATTAAATGGATTCGGATAGTTTGGACGTAAGGTAAACTCCAATGGCATCGACATTTTAGTATCTACTTCAAGATTGGTGCCTATAAATTGACCAAAACCACTGTTTACGGAAAATATTGGACCAGCATTCATATTTCCTGTAGAGGTTGATTCAAACATAATGATCGCGGCTGGATTTTGTATATTATCTATAAATTGAACTTCAACCTGAAGAATGGCGCCCTGTCCAGGGGTAATTCCAGTGGTAAAATCATAACCCAAACAATAAATAAGGCCTTCCTCATTTTCTCCTGTACTGCCATCAATGATCCCCGATGAGAAACGACCCATCCCTGTTACATTCGTAACTGTAAGATAATTAGGAATATCTACTATATATAATTCAGTGATATAGGCAGTCTCTGTATTCAACATATGTATTTCAAATGATCCTGTTCCGCTTGGTGTAAGTTCGCCAGAAATATTTTCAATTGAATAGACAACAGGAGGTTGACCAATATAAACGTTATTGGAAATCCCTTTTACATGCATAGGTAGACTATTTACATCAGAAATAATTGCATCATCGACAGAGATATCCACAAGGGATGAATCTGGGGCACCTGCGATCACATCATAGGTAATATCAGCAATATGGAAGGTCCCAGGATTTATGGGGTTTGATAACGTATTATCAAAGGCAATCAGGCGATAAATACTGCCTACCATATCCCCAGTTAATGTCCAATTTGTTAGATCCAATAATGAATTGAAGTAATAATTTGTACCATTAAGAAAAGGTGGATCAGCAAGAATATCAACCTGAATTCCATAAACCGGCTGTGTATTCTGCATGATAATTGAATTGGTAAATTCTTCACCGGAGATACCATAACCACCTGTTAGCATCAAATACTGGGTTTCAATGCCTACTTCATAGTTAGCACTCTCTGTTGTCCAATTTAATTCATTATAATTTTCATCCTGAACACTAGCGCTTGCATAGGATAGGTTCACGGTCACTTCTTCCTCAGCTACAGGATAAACCACTGCTTTACAAACCGCAGCATTACCAGGTGCTAAAAATTCACCAATTGCAATCCCGGTAATGGCCATATTGCCATTGGCTATATCCACAATATCCAACTCCCAGCCTTCTTCAGTGCGTTCAGTGGGTAAAACACCAATACTGTTTAGTATATCAGGGTAATCCATGATTTCGAAATAAAATAAACGTATAGGGGTTTCATTATTCATATAAAGTTCAAGAGTATCCATCTGGCCCGATAAAGATGTCCCATTATCCATCCACAGTTCAACCCATTCAACAGGGATAGCACTAACAGTATTTGTTGGGCTTGACTCTCCACCAGAAGGATAAACTGCTGTTACATAGTAATAATAGGTTGTACTGTTAACCACATCTTCATCTAAGTAACTCAAAAGATTCCCATCTACATTACTGATATTTTCAAAATTAATATTATCTGTAGAACGATAGATTAAGTATTCATCGATTTCTACCGGACGATGATTTAATGGTAATGGGTTTTGAAAATCCACTCTCCAATTATAAGGAATACCACCTGGATATAGTTCCATCATCTCGGTTTTATCTGCTGTTAAAGCCCAACTACCCAGTTCTGTTAGTTCAAAATGAATGTGCCTTGTAATCTGCACATTTGAAAATGTCATAATAATATCATCCACTGCCCACCCAGAAGCCCATGCACCATTGTCATTGGCATGAAAAGCTACAAGCACATTCTGATTCCCGCCAAATTGTGATAAGTCTATGGAAGTCATGACCCATTGACTTGCTGGTTCAACAGATACAACATCCGTATAACTTTCACCACCATCTGTACTTACTGCTATAGCTGCAGTTTGACTATACTCTCCAGTAAAATATGAAGCAAAATTAAGGGTCACTGTCGAGGCTCCCGACATATTGATAACAGGCATAATTAAATAATCATTGCCATCATTATCCGGAGTATCCTGACCATTATACCCATCGTCGTTTGATACTGCATAATACGTATGCCCTGGAATACTCCACCAATTACTGGATGCATTCTCTGAAACATACCATCCATTTCCATTCGTGTTAACTACCCAAGCATCAGGAATCACGCCACCTTCAAAATCTTCCATAAATTCTTCCGGTATCGGACCATATGGTGCATCCCAAGTAAGTAGGACTTGTGCATCCAAACCATCTTCAGCAACTAAATTATGAGGCTCTTCAATATAGCCTGGGAAAACTGTAACCGTTCCTGAGTCTGCGCCGGCAATCCAGTAGAAACCGCCAATATCATCTGTAACGGTCACATTTTCAAAATTGAAAACTACTTGATCTGCATAAGCTTCCGTGTCTATTTCTATACTCATTTCCAGAATTGCACCAGAACCAGTTAAAATATTTTGATTATTACCCGAATCAAAAAGGATAACTCGTGTATAGCCATTTTCGAGTTCATTAATATCAACTGTAAATCCTTCTGCACGGCCCACTGCAGTAAGATCAATAATATCTACATAATTGGGGCTATCATAAATATCAAATTGCATTCCACTCACAACACCACTGTTCTCCAGTTCAATATTAATTGCAACAGTTTCTTCCACATCACCTGTATCTGATGTAGCACTTAAATAAATTACATTTCCTACAGTTATTGAACCATTTATTCCAGTCGAAGAAAGGACATTTCCATTCTTATCGCTCACGGTAAGATCGTATATATTTAAATCTAACATTGCAGATGGAACTTCTGTACCATCAAAATGGAGATTCAATACGAGGCTATCACCACCTGCTTCGATACTATCAATGACAGCATAAAAGATGACGCGTGCTGATCCATCACCTAAAACTGTATAGTCAGAAGAAAACGATAAGGCAGCACCGGCAGTGACTACTCCTGACAATTCTACCATTGCTGGTATAGATATTACATCGAATTGGATACCGCCTATATCATGGTTTGGATTATCTAAGGTTACAGGAACAACAATATCATTAGTGTAACCATCAACTTCAACATGACCAAGACTTACGGTGGCATCTTGACTAAATATTGCAATGGGCAATATTAATAGAAATAAACGAATCGACTTTTGTAATGATTGCATGAAGTCCTCTAACTATAGCGACCGGTGTTCAATAATTTTATCAAATCAAAGCAGAAATTAAACTACTCTTTTTGGGAAAAACAGTTAATTAGATTTCCATAAAATAACGCTTTTATCCCTAGAAAACACTCATAATTTATTGCGAAACTTCATAGTATAAATTTTCTTCGGAATAGATATTGCTTTTAATTTTTTTCTGTGGTAATAGTGATCAGACTTGTTTAAAACCTTGATTTAGATAATGCTGAAGTTTTTTATACTTAATTTCAATCTGTTTCCCATCTGGACTTTTAACTAATATCTTATCATTGCGCCCAATTTTCTTTCCCACAGTAATCGGCGATCTGACTTGCTGGGGTTGATTGGCTTGATGCTGAGCTTCGGGCTGGCCAGCAAAACCCATGCCTGTAGTATCCTGATGCTGCATTTGTACATTGCGCACAGAACGATCCTTTGCTTGCGGTTGTTCAGCGGCACCTTGAATTTGCGTTCTGAATAACCGTTGGACTGTGGTAGCATTCATATCCACCATCATTTCCTGAAATAATTTAAAACCCTCCGATTTATATTCTAACAGTGGATCTTTCTGGCCATAAGCTCTTAAGTTGATCCCTTCGCGGAGTTGGTCCATGGCATATAGGTGATCTTTCCATTTTTCATCTATTGTCCTCAATATAACAAAACGCTCGAACCCGCGCATCATTTCCGACGGTAATAAAGATTCTCTTGCTTTATAAATTGCCTGAGTCTCATTTAAGACCCAATCTCCTGCTTCATCAGCCGTAAAATCATCCTTGTTCAGTGCATTCCTGATCTTTTTGTAAGATCCATCTAACATAAGATGGGATGCAAAAACTTGTTTCAGATGATCCCAGTCCCACAGATCAGGCGGACCTATTTCAGCCTGCGCATCCACCTCATCCATAATGAAATCATCAATAATCTGTAAAACTGTATCGTTCATATCTTTACCAGATAGTGCCTGTTTGCGGATATCATAAACAACCTGGCGTTGCTGATTCATCACATCATCATATTCCAGCAAATGCTTACGAATACCAAAGTTTCGCACTTCCACTTTCTTCTGAGCATTACCTATGGCTTTAGTAACCATTCCAGCAGAAATAACCTCACCTTCTTCTATCCCCATGCGGTCCATAATGGCTGCTACCCTATCTGATCCAAATAGACGCATCAAATCATCTTCCAATGACAAATAGAACCTGGAAGATCCAGGATCTCCTTGTCTTCCGCTGCGACCTCGCAATTGTAAATCAATACGCCGAGATTCATGACGCTCGGTACCTATTATATGTAATCCTCCTAACTCTTTAACACCATCTCCCAATTTGATATCTGTCCCCCGTCCTGCCATATTGGTGGCAATGGTTACTGCACCGGGCTGACCAGCACGGGCTACAATTTCTGCTTCACTTTTATGCTGCTTGGCATTTAATACATTATGAGGAATATTTTTCCTTTTTAGCATGCGGGATAAAAGTTCAGATACTTCCACTGTTATTGTGCCAACTAGCACTGGCTGCCCTTTATGGTGGCATTCAGAAATCTCATCAATAGCCGCATTATATTTTTCCCGTTTTGTCTTATAAACAACGTCATCCCTGTCATCTCTAATCAGGGAACGATGGGTTGGCATAACAGTTACATCCAGATGGTAAATAGAACCCAGTTCTTCTGCTTCTGTTTCCGCTGTACCGGTCATACCCGCCAATTTATCGTACAGCCTGAAATAATTTTGAATAGTGATAGTCGCTAAGGTCTGTGTTTCACGTTCAATCCGCACATTTTCCTTAGCCTCCAAGGCCTGGTGCAATCCATCTGAATATCTTCTTCCAGGCAAAACCCGACCGGTAAATTCATCCACAATCATCACTTTCCCATCCTGTACTACATAATCCACATCTTTTTCATACATGGTGAACGCACGCAATAACTGATTAAAATTATGAATTGTACCGCTACGTTCAGCATGGAGTTGATGGGCTTTTTCTTTTTCTTGCTCTTTTTCAATTTCATTCAAATCATTTTGTTCATCAATCGCATTAAGCATTTCGCCCAGATCAGGAATAATAAATGTTTCAGGATTTTCAGGTGATAAAAGATTTCTACCTTTTTCCGTGATATCCATAACATGGCTTTTTTCATCAATCGCGAAATAAAGATCATCATCTACTTCATGAAGTTTTTTATCCCGAATATGTATAGCCTCTATATCCTGTGACAGTTTCAACATACCCGTTTCTTGGAAGATTTTCATAACTTGTCGATTTTTTGGCATTCCCCTACTTGCCTGAAGCAGTTTTAAGCCAGCATTATCCTCATCATCTTCATCAAGATACTTTTGTGCTTCCCTGACGAAATTTGATACAAGTCCCGATTGTTTTTTGACCAACCGCTGAACATCTGGTTTCAATTTTTGGAAAGTATCATCTACAGGTGCATCAATGGTGCCTGAAATAATCAAAGGGGTTCTTGCCTCATCAATCAATACACTATCAACCTCATCTACTACAGCAAAGGCATAATCACGCTGTACCAAATCCTCCTTTTGTAGGGACATATTATCACGCAGATAATCAAACCCAAACTCATTATTCGTACCATAGGTGATATCCCGGCTGTACATTTCACGTCGTTGAACATTGTCCATTGAATTCAAAATAAATCCTACCGATAGTCCCAAGCGCTTATAGACCTCACCCATCCATTCAGCATCCCGCTGGGCTAAATAATCATTGACAGTAATCACATGCACTCCGCGGTCCGTCAAGGCATTAAGGAAAATAGGCATTGTCGCTACAAGTGTTTTACCTTCCCCAGTTTTCATTTCTGTGATTTTCCCTCGGTGCAGGGTAATTGCACCCATGATCTGAACATCATAAGGGATCATCTCCCAGATCGTATCATGGCCTGAAACACGCCAGGATGTGCCACACATCCTACGGCAGGTTTCTTTTACCATGGCAAAGGCTTCAACCATTATATTGTCAAGTGCATCCTGTTCTGCTTCTAATATTGCATTTTTCTGCTCCTGTCGATTTATATTTTCAGGAAGGGATTCTTTTTTTGTTACTCTGGAATTTATTACAATTTCACGCATTTCATGGGTTCGATTAACCAGATCTTCATCTGATTTTAATGAAAGAGTCTCACAGAATTGGTTTATTTCATCGATAAGCGGAATAAGTTTTTTTGTTTCTCTTTCAGACTTTGTGCCAAATAATTTTGCAAGTACCATTTTTAATTCACTTTCTGCTGGTAATCTTTAAATACAGAATCCAGAATACCATTTATAAAGCCCGAACTCTCTTCTGTGCTGTATATTTTTGCTATTTCTACCATTTCGGTGATGGTGACTTTTGGAGGTATATCATCCATAAAAAATATTTCACATACACCCATTCTCAATAGAACTTGATCAACCTGTGCAACGCGATTAAAATCCCAGTTCTGCAAATGAATTTTTATCAAATCGTCTGCCCATTCAGAATGCTCTATAACGCAATGGTAGAGTTCTTCAATAAAAAATACATTTTCTCTGTGCTTGATGAAGGAATCTAGAAATCTGGCCAAAATCTTTCGAGGTGATTCGTTGGAGAACTGGCTAGCAAAAAGGGCCTGCATAGCCCCTTCCCGCGCATCTCGCCTAGGATGGTGTTTAGAA
Organism: uncultured Fidelibacterota bacterium; assembly: GCA_913043235.1. Classification (GTDB taxonomy): domain Bacteria; phylum Fidelibacterota; class Marinisomatia; order Marinisomatales; family UBA1611; genus UBA2134. The sequence continues at coordinate 33,720 of CAJWLO010000021.1, read as the reverse complement.
GAGCTCATATTCAAAATATAATCAATTGATTCAGTTTATCCATTTATTGCTATAACCCACCCGAAAGGATCTTCTATTTCTTGAAGTTGAATACCTATTAAAGTTTCACGAAGCCTTTGTGTAAAGGGTCCCATTTCCCCATTACCTATCACTATTCTTTGTCCTTGGTAGGTAATTGTACCGACAGGTGTCACTACGACAGCGGTTCCAGTGCAGAATACCTCATCAGCATTTAAGATTTCATCAATGGTAATTTCAGTTTCCAGCACATCAAGATTATGAATTTTTTTCGCAGTAGTAATTGTCGAATCTCGCGTAACTCCCGGCAGAATAGCACCATCCAAATTGGGAGTTTTAAGTACATTATCTTTAACAATAAAAACATTAGCAGAACCGACCTCCTCAATTTGCCTCTCATGCTTTGCATCCAGATAAATCACCTCATCATAACCTTGCTTTTTTGCTTCCATCAAAGGATAGAGAGATGCTGAATAATTTCCAATTGCTTTGGCATTGCCGATGCCTTTTGGTGCTGCACGGTGGAAAGCTGAGGTGATTATTAGGTTAAGGGGCTTTACACCACCCTTAAAATAAGGCCCTACTGGCGAAACAAAGATCATAAAAGTGTATTCAGAGACAGGTCGAACACCAAGTACAGGTGCTGTCCCCCATATAACTGGCCGTATATATAGACTGCCTTTCCCATAGGGAGGCACATAATCCAAATTATCTTTTACGGTTGCTGTTACGCCCCGTAAAAAAAAAGATTCCTGCATTTGTGGTATACATAGACGTCTTGAAGACATAGAAATTCGTTTTGCATTCATATCGGGGCGAAATAATATCACATTCCCTTGTGCTGTTTTCAATGCTTTCATACCCTCAAAAACACCCTGACCATAATTCAGAACACCTGCTGCAGGCGATAATTGGATAGGCCCGTAGGGGATTAACTCACCATTTGACCACTGACCATTCTCGGAGTGAATTGCTTGAAACATACTTTTTGTCTCTACCACATCAAAACCAAGGTCATCCCAGTTAACACTATCTTTGTGATCTTTTTTCATTTCATCAATTCCCGACCAATGACAAGTTGTTGAATTTCTGATGTTCCTTCATAAATCTGGGTTATTTTGGCATCACGCATCAAACGTTCCACTCCGTATTCCCGCATATATCCATAGCCACCGTGTATCTGAACACAGTCTGTTGCAGCTTTCATCGCTACTGTTGATGCATACAATTTTGCCATTGAACTCTCTTTTATAAACGATTCCCCATTATCTTTCAATTTCGCTGCACGCCAGATTAATAATCGCGCAGCATCAATTTCTGTAGCTATATCTGCTAATTTATTTCGTATCGCTCCAAAGGACCCTATATTTTTACCAAATTGTTTTCGTTCAATCGCATAGGTCAATGCTGATTCAAGGGCAGCACGAGCAATTCCCAATGCCTGAGTAGCAATACCTATCCGCCCCCCCCTTAGTGTTTTCATTGCTATTTCAAATCCAATTCCTTCATCTCCTATCCTGTTCTTTATTGGCACCTTACAATTCTCAAAATACAATTCACAAGTGTCTGAAGCACGAATCCCAAGTTTGTCTTCCTTTTGTCCAGTGACTAACCCAGCAGTTTCTTTATTGATAATAAAAGCGGAAATTCCTTTGGATCCTAGGTCTTTGTCCGTTACGCAAAATAGAATTACAATATCAGAATTGATGCCATTAGTTACCCAATTTTTTGTACCATTGATAATATAATGATCATTTTCTCTTCTAGCATGAGTTTTTAAGTTGCTGGCATCAGATCCGGATTGAGGTTCACTAAGGCTATAGGCACCTAGTTTCTCGCCACTGGCTAACATTTTTAAATATTGATCTTTTTGAGTATCGGTACCCCAATCCACTAAAAGCTGACAAACCAGAGAATTATTAACGGACATAATAGTGGACGTTGCTGCTTCCACTACTGCGATTTCCTCCAATGCAATAATATAGGTCAATGTATCTAGTCCTGCGCCATTATATTTCTTAGGTACCATCATTCCCATAAAACCCAATTCACCCATTAATTTTATTTGTTTGTATGGAAATTCAGCATTTTCATCACGATCAATTACATTAGGTGCAAGGTGTTCAACAGCAAATTCATGAGCAGTTTTTTGGATCAGTTCCTGGGTTTCGGTGAGTGCAAAATCAATCATAATTTTCAATTATAACAGCTGATGCTTCACCTCCACCAATACAAACTGTCGCAAGTCCATATCTAGAGTTGGTTTGATAAAGAGCATTTAATAAAGTAGTCAATATTCTTGCTCCCGAGGCTCCAATTGGATGGCCTATTGCCACGGCACCACCATAGATATTAACCTTATTATGATCGATCTGAAAATCTTCCATGGCTGCCATGGTAACTGCTGAAAAAGCTTCATTGATCTCCCACAGATCAATATCCTCAGCAGATAAGTTTGCCTTTTCTAATACCTTTTCAATTGCCTTCCCTGGTGCAGTGGTAAACCATTCTGGCTCATGAGCAGCAGATGCATGCGCGACCAACCTTGCCAGTGGCTTTAGCTCCAATTCTTTCGCTTTTTGCTCGCTGGAAATCAAAACTGCAGCTGCCCCGTCGTTTAATTTTGATGCATTGGCCGCTGTAATGGTTCCATTTTTTATAAAAGCTGGATTCAGGGTTGGAATTTTTTCAAATTTTACTTTCCCAGGCTCTTCATCCCGATAAACCAGGCAGGAGTCTCGTTTGCTTTGATCAATCTTTACTGGAACAATCTCATGGGTAAATATGCCTTCCTTCTGTGCAATCTGAGCTCTTTTATAAGATTCAATTGCAAACCCATCCTGTGCCTTACGAGTAAACCCTCTCTCCTTTGCACATAATTCGGCACAATTACCCATGTGCATATCATTATAAGCATCCCAGAGACCATCATAAATCATGCTGTCTATCATCTTTCCATGACCAAGCCTATAACCGGTTCTAGCACCAGCTAGTAGGTAAGGAGCATTAGACATACTCTCCATGCCACCAGCAATAACCAGCTCTGCATCACCGTTACCAATGGCTTGAGCAGCAAGCATAATAGCTTTTAGACCAGAACCGCACATTTTATTGATCGTAGTACATTCCACATAATTGGGAAGTTTTCCCAGTAGAGTAGCCTGTCGGGCCGGAGCCTGACCAATTCCTGCTGATAAAACATTACCCATAATGACTTCGTCTATCTCTCCTTTTGGTACATCCGTTTCCTTAACTATGGCCTGGATTGCAGTTGCACCAAGCTGCGGAGCAGATACAGAATTCAAAGAGCCTTGGAAAGATCCTATAGGTGTTCTTTTTGCTGTGATTATTACTGAATTAGACTGCATGCCACATTTTTAATATTTTATACCAGAACGGTGTGGGAAATTAATTAAAATTAAACTTTTTTTACTGATTAGATAACCCTGTTTAAAGGTGTCTCTTAACTGCGAAAGAATAATTATTTTTTCTTATTTGGTTCATGACTATCGTAGGCCAGTATGATTTTTCTAACTAATGGGTGCCTAACCACATCGGCATCATCAAGTGTTACAAATCCGATTCCATCAACATTTTGTAAAATCTTTACCACTTGAACAAGACCTGAATCCGTCTGTCTTTGCAGATCAATCTGCGTTATATCACCAGTGACGATTGCTCTTGAACCATTACCCAACCTTGTCAAAAACATTTTCATTTGCATGATTGCCGCATTTTGAGCTTCATCCAGAATCATAAAAGCATTGTCCAATGTCCGGCCTCGCATATAGGCTAGCGGCGCTACCTCAATCGTTTTATTTTCCAACAGTTTTTTCAATTTATTCTGGGGTAGCATATAGTTTAAAGCATCATAAATCGGAGCAAAATAGGGGTCTACCTTTTCCTTTAAATCGCCGGGCAAAAATCCTAAGCTCTCCCCTGCTTCAACTGCAGGACGACACAAGACTATACGATCTGCTTCATGTCTATCCAAGGCTGCTACAGCAAACGCTATGGCCAGAAAAGTTTTTCCAGTACCAGCAGGTCCCATAGCAAATACGATATCATTTTTTACAACAAGATCAGCGTATCGATCTTGACCTGTGGTTTTGGGCACAATAGCACCTTTTTGCCCATAGTGTATCACACGGTTCGGTGGAATCAGAGTTGTTTCTTCATATCCATTCGTAGATTGTACAAGTGTAATCAATTTTTGTACATCCCAAGATGAAAGATTGCCTTTACTCCCCAGTGTGGTCATCATTTCGTGCAATATTTCATGGACTTGTTCCACAATGGTTTTTTCACCACTTATCTTGATCACATCACCGCGCACCACAAGTATTGCCGGGAGAGCTTCTTGAATTAATTTTAAATGCGCATCACCGACGCCTAAAAGAGTTGCAGGTTCAATAGTTTTTATTTCAAGTATCTTTTCCATGATTTAATGAGAAGTGTAATTTCTTGGAGTAAAATTTACCAATTGCTATACTGATTTACTGACATTGATTAAAATTCAAACATTAAAAATAATATTTCTAGTGGTTGCAGTACAATTGTGGCTACACTGTGCTGGTACTGGAAAACAGGTTCATGCAGTTGAGAAGAATATTGACTACTTGATTGAACAAGGGAAATCCCATTGGGATAATCGAAATGATTCTTTATCACTTTTTTACGCAGAACATTTTATAAGCCTAGCTCACGAAAAACGTATAGAAGATTTTGATCTGGCTATTTTGTACAGTCAGATTCTATATACCCAAGCTTTATTCTCGGAATCCAGTACCATAAAAAAAGATAGCTTATTTCGAATCGGTGCTGGTATTTCAAAAAACGCTGTTTTGATGCACCCAGATTTCCAATCAATCCACCAAGAAATACAAGGTGACTCCACTTTCAGGCTTTTAGCAGCCATAGCAGATGCTCCCCAGAATATAGTACCTGGCCTTTATTGGTGGGCTACAAATCAAGCGCATTACTTATACACCAAGCCAGTTATTGAACGATTAAATAATCGCGAACTCTTGGAAGTAATCATGCACCGTATTAATTCCCTTGATCCGGGTTATCATTTTGGTGGCTCCTATCGTTTTTTCGGCGCTTTTTATATTCGTCTTCCAGGTGTGGATATTTCTCAATCGAAAAAATATTTTGAGCAGGCAATCTCCCATCATCCCGAATACTTGGGCAATGCGGTACAAATGGCGGAATATTATCACCAGAAAAAGGGTAACCGTGAATTATTCCACCAACAATTATCTGAAGTAATTTCAATTGATCTTTATAGCCAACCAGTACTACTCCCAGATAATATCTTTTACCAGAATCGGGCCAGATATTTACTTAACATTGAAACCACCTTATTTGAATAATATTATATCCTTCAATACTGATCGGCATAAAGAATTCTTAATCATCTTAAATGATGAATCATTTATTGGTTCATAGATCTTTCAGAACTTATATTCAACTCGGAAAAGATAGGAGAAGTGTCTATGGAAATTAGATATACAATCAAAGATGTTATGGCAACTAAGTTAATCACCTTTTCTCCGGAAACTCTTATTGGTTCTGCAATTCAATCTTTTCTTGAAAATAAAATATCTGGAGCACCCGTGGTTGATGAAAAAGGCAATCTTGTAGGCATGCTTTCAGAAAAAGATTGTTTATGGACACTCTTAGAATCATCTTATTACAATAATCTTAGTGGTTATGTAAAAGATTACATGTCCACCGATTTGACAACGATTAACTTGTATGACAGCTTATCTGAAGTAGCTCAAAAATTTCTTGATCTGCGTTTTCGAAGGTTCCCCGTGTTACAAAATGGAAAACTTGTGGGGCAGATTAGTCGCAGAGATGTTTTGAAAGCTGTTAGTAATCTTAATAAGAATGATGGATCATCATGAAATACATTCCTTATTTACTGTTAATCAATATTATTTTTTCTGCACCTGATGATCCACTTGTAAAAGCATTATCTGCTATGAAAGCTGGCCTATATAGAGATGCATTATCTCATGTAGTAGAAGCGCAAAATATGGATCAAACCAATCCAGAAGTCTTTCGTCTGAAGGCCCTTCTGCACGAGGCCCTTGATGAAGAAAATGAGGCTCTCATTGCATGGAAAAGCTGCCTGACATACTCCAAGAATAAATTATTAAAGGAAGAAGCCACAGTTCATATTAAAAGCCTGACCCGGGAATGATAAAAAGACTTTTCTTTACTCTTTTCTCAATGGGAATAATCGGGTGTTGGTATGGTCCTGCAATAAATACCAATTATGATTTTGGAAAGGTTGGGAAAATAAACATACATGAAGTGCAAGACCATTCCAATTTATTTGGTTCGGGTAAAATGGTGCAAACCAGTCTGAGTCATAATTTTCTTAAGTATGGATTTAGCGTAATTGAATCCGAATTAGGAAATGTAGTAGTGAGTGTTGGAAGTGGGGATCAGTCATTGGAATTGTCTTGCATAATTACAGAATTCACTGATTCGGAAGTGATCGTGGTGCCTTATCGTCATGAAGATCGAGGCTATACAAAAACGATAGTAGATCAAGCTTCTGAAGCCGATGCGGGTAATAAAAAAGCGGAAACATCATCCAGCACCACAACAACAACCCATGGCGGTGCTATATCACAGGGAAGCCGGGTTGAATACACCCGAACCCGTGTAGGGATTATGCTCAAAATGCGGGACACCAATTCCGGTAACCTAGTCTGGTCTAACTCTTATTGGTACAGTGGATTGGAACTCCATCGCACTGCTGAAACATGCGTGAAAAATGGAATTCACCAATTGAGAAAATTGCTACAATAAAAATATATGGTTATGATTTACTATGGGTCGTGAAGCTGGTTATAGAGAGTATACCGCACAAGATTATGAGCAATTTAACCACCGTATTCATGATCAAGTTGATATATTAAAAAAGGTTATTGATCGGCCTGAATTTGGCCTTAGTGATATATGTATCGGTGCTGAGCTCGAATTATACTTAATGAACGAGCAAAGTGACGTTAGCCCTGTCAACCTCCAATTACTTCAAAGACTGCAGGATGATCAATTTCAACCTGAATTAAATCAATTTAATTTGGAACTGAATTTAACTCCAGTGAAAGCCGCCGGTAATCCCTTCAGTCAGATGACCAAAGAAATGTTAATTAAGTTTAACTATTTATGGGAGGTCGCTGAACAAATAAATACACGGCCTCTCGCTGTAGGAATCCTACCTACATTGAAGGAAAAACATCTTTCTAATGAATATGTAACTGATCTGGGTCGCTACCGGGTTCTCTGCCGAGAACTTCTCAAGCAAAGGGGAGAACCATTTCATATTAAGATTGAAGGTCAACAAGAATCTGTGGATTTTTTTACGCCAGAAGTTTCTGTTGAAGGAGCAAATACATCCTTTCAAGTACATCTTATGACCGATAAAGATAAGTTTGCTAATACCTTTAATGCAGCACAAATGACCATGCCAATGGCAATTGCTGTAGCAGCAAATTCAGGCGTATTATTGGGCAAGTGCCTTTGGCATGAAACCCGGGTTGTCTTATTTAAACAATCTATTGATAATCGTATGCCTGATATCTCAGGATGGCGACAGCCCTCACGGGTTACTTTTGGCCATGGCTGGGTAAGAAAAAGTGCCTGGGAATTATTTTCTGAAACGGTCAATTTGTATGAACCTATTATTCCTGAACTCTCCAACGAAAAGCTTGAAGTCATCCAGAAAGGAAAAGTTCCAAAATTGGCAGAGCTTAATCTACATATGGGAACAACCTGGCCATGGAATCGTGCCATTTATTCTAATTCTGGCAATGGCCATTTAAGAATTGAATTTAGAGCACTTCCAGCAGGACCCACGGCACTTGATATGTTAGCAAATGCTGCATTTTCAATAGGAATGGCAGTTGGTCTAGAAGAAAGGATTGATGAATATATGTCGCGTTTCCCTTTTCGTTTTGCGGAATATAATTTTTACAGAGCAGCCAAACGCGGTTTGGAAGCAACCATCTTATGGCCACAGAAATACCAAAATAAACCAGTTGAAATACCAATCAAGAATGTAATTGATGATATGCTACAGGTCGCAAACGATGGTCTCAATAAATTGGGTGTTGAACTGGCCGAGCGAGATAAGTACCTTAATATTATACAACGACGTTTTGCTATTGGTATAACCGGAGCAACATGGACCCAAAATACTTTAAGACACCTTAGAAAATCGATGAATAATGATAAAGCCTGTGCCAAATTGCTTGATATGTATTTTGAAAATCAAATGGAAGGTCATCCCGTCAGTGAGTGGGAATGCGACTGGGAATGAATCAACTACATAAACTTGGTATTAATTATATTGAGGTAAATTATCGCTCTTTCATTGTACTGAGAGCTTTGATGCTTTTATACCAAATGGATGAATTAATTACATTTGGTATTAAACGATTGACTCAATGCAATACCCGAAACCTTATTAGCATCATTAAAAAATAAAATCATAATTTTCATGAATGAATCCATAACTGCTATTCCCTTTTCAAGTCTATTGTTGGTTTTTATCCCAGTAGCTGTAGTCATTGGTCTAATTCATTCCTGGTCTCTGGATTGGAAAAATATAATATATGCTATTATCAGGATGGTTGTTCAACTTCTGCTGATCGGTTATTTCCTAGTTTATATCTTTGAATCAAATGATACTGGCATTACGGTGAGTATACTATCGGTCATGGTCTTTACCGCCAGTTGGATTTCCTTGCGAACCATCAAACAGAAAAGAAGGAAACTTTTTCAGTCTGCCATTACCGCTATTTTGATTGGTGGAGGCTTAACGCTGTTTTTGGTAACTCAATTCGTTTTAAAATTAAACCCTTGGTTCATGCCCCGCTATATGATTCCCCTAGCTGGAATGATTTTCGCCAGTTCCATGAACGGTGTGAGCCTCGCTGTAGAAAGACTACAAGCGGAAATGGATAGAAATGTAGAATATATCCAAGCACGGAGCATTGCCTTGAGAGCTGCTCTTATTCCAATTACAAACTCCCTTTTTGCAGTTGGACTAGTTTCGCTTCCCGGGATGATGACTGGTCAGATTCTCTCTGGTGTCTCCCCGCTTATTGCGGTCAGATACCAGATTATGGTTATGTGTATGATTTTTAGCGCCGTAGGGCTTTCTACAGTGCTTTTTTTGATCATCATTAAATCCCAAATATCTGAATAGATGAATGAAACTTTATAATTAATTGAATCAGGTAGATTCGATTTCTATATGATTGAAAAAAATACTAAACTTAGCCGAGAACTGGGTCCTCTTTCTGGGTACGCCACTATCATCGGCATTCTTGTTGGCGCAGGCATTTTCCGAGTGACTGGTGAAGCAGGAGCGGTGGCAGGATCTTCCGTTCCACTAGCCTACCTTTTGTTTGCTCCAATTGTAATCTGTACAGCATTGACCTACAGTGTTTTTATGTCCACGCCACTTGGAACACGTCCAGGCGGTGCTTACATTCATATTTCCAGGACCTTCAAGAATTATTACCTCGGCTTTATTGCCATGTGGATGAAATTACTGGCTTTTATTGGTGCCATTTCCTTCATGTCTACCAGTTTTGGTGAATATTTAACTTTTTTCTTCCCCGAAGTAGATTCAAAACTTTGGGGATCTATTGCACTCATCTTTTTCTATGGCATCAATCTGGTTGGAATCAAACATTATGGCCAGATCCAAACAGCAATGCTGGGTATTCTATTATTTAGTATTTTAATTTTGGTGATCCCGGGACTTTTTGCAGTGAATCTTGATTTTTATGATCCTTTACTACCAATGGGATTTGAAGGACTGATGAAAGCTATGCCTATGCTTTTTTTTAGTTATGCAGGCTTTGAGACTCTCTCCCAGGTTGCAGGTGAAACAAAAAATCCAACAAAAACTCTACCTATAATTTTTGTTCGGGGAGTATCAATTTCAGTTGTGATCTTTTTTTCCATGTCCTTCGTTGCCTTTGGTGTGCTACCCGCTGATTCTCTGGCAACATCCCAATCCGCTATGGCTGATGCAGCAGGAGTTTATTTACCTAGGTGGGGATCGAGTATCGTAGCTATCGGTGCTATGAGCGCTTTCCTGACAAGTATAAATGGCTCAATTCTCGTTCCTTCGAGAATGCTCTTTGTATTTAGCGAAGACAGACTACTTCCTCCGGTATTATCAAGGGTTCATCCAATCTGGAGGACACCTCATGTAAGTTTGATCATTAGTGCAATCATTTGTGTTGGTTTAATATGGTCAAAATCTGCTGTTTTTTTATTGAATACAGGTCTGATCGGAATTTTCATAATTTATTTGATCCAAGGAATTTCACTTGTTTGTTTGCCATACGTGAATTCAGACTTGTATGAATCTGCACAATTCCGTCCATCCATCCCAATTCTTTGGGTCATTGGAGGAACAGTCATTTTGGCCATGGGATATTTTACATTAATCACACTTCCGGATGTCTTTCTTTGGGTTTTAATTGGAGGAATTATTGGAACTGGTATTTACTGGATAGGCCGTAAATTAGGCGCAAAAGAAGGGTTTGATTATAGCGCACGTATGAATCGAGATTATATACGCTCCGAGAAATAAACCATATTATTATGGCCTACATAGATATAGTTGATCCAGATCATGCTGAGGGTATAGTTAAACAAGAATATGAAAAAGGCATCCGTCGTTCGGGACGTGTTTATAATATTTTAAAGATCATGAGCCAGAGCCCAACTGCTCTAAAAGATTCTATGCGTATGTATTTGACAATCATGCATGGTGAATCGGAATTATCGAGAGCACAGCGGGAAATGATCGCTACAGTAGTATCCCAAGTAAATCATTGCAAGTATTGAACAGAAGCCCACGGGGATGACTTCCGGGATGAAGTTGGGGACCAAGATTTAGCAAAACAATTAAAAAAAGATTGGCGAACTGCTTATTTATCGAAAGAAGATAAATTACTTTGTTCTTGGGTAGAAAAACTGACTTTAACACCTGGTAATATGAATAATAAAGATGTGGTAAAACTCGAAGGTGTTGGCTTTTCTCAATCAGCTATCAGTGATGCAGCTCAGGTTGCTGGTTACTTTAATTATATTAACCGTATTGCAGATGCTCTGGGTGTAGATCTAGAAGATGATATGGAATAATTAGAAAGCAATGTCAGAATTAAATGATCAAACTGCAGAAATTATTCTACCATGTGGTAATATGGATGAAACACTCACCTTTTTTTCAAATGAATTAGGATTTCAATTAGAATCTATTTACCCGGCGGACGATCCAATTGATGCAGTTATTTTTGGTTTTGGATTACGAATCAGGTTGAAAAGAGACAGTAAAACATCTCCTGGAGTTATTACTATTATAGGAAAATCAACCAAGAATCTGACAGCACCAAATGGCACTGAAATTCAATTTAATTACTCTAGCGAACCATATTACATTCCGAAAGGGAATCAATCCATTGAGACTTCAAAACTAAATGATTCTAAATGGAAGATTGGGCGTGCTGGGATGGAATATCGGGACCTAATCCCAGATCGATATGGAGGTCGATTTATCGCATCACATATCCGAATCCAAAAAGCAGGTCCTGTATCGGATTATGTCCACTATCATAAAATTCGGTTTCAAATGATCTATTGTTACAAAGGCTGGGCAAAAGTGGTTTACGAAGATCAGGGAGATCCATTTATCTTTACGGAAGGGGATTGTGTTTTGCAGCCACCGGAGATACGGCACCAAGTTCTTGAAAATTCTGATCAATTTGAAGTGATTGAGATTACTTCGCCTGCAAACCATATGACCTGCACTGATCCTAACTTTGAATTACCCAATTCAAATATTGATCCGACCCAGATTTTCAATGGGCAAACTTTTATCATTCATAAAGCAGAAAATGCTAACTGGGAAGATTGGAGAAATCCAGGGTTTATCATGCGAGACATTGGTATTGCGAAAGTAACTAATGGTCTCGCACAGGTCCAGGTTGTAAAATCATCTGGAACCAATGAATTGTTTGTTGCACAACATGATACAGAATTCCATTTTATCTTTTTGCTCCATGGAAATATTAATCTCCAAATCCAAGGAAATAACAAATACGACCTGATAGCTGGTGATTCCATCACAATTCCCTCCGGAATGAAATTTTCAATTATTCAATGTCCTAATGAAACTGAGTTTTTGGAAATCTTATTTTAAGAAAAAATATGAGTGAGATTATTAAAAAATTATTAGACCTTAAATTGGATTAAGGATTTACTTTGAACAGACTTACCCTCCGATCAATATCGAAAGCGGGCTTACTGTGCCGGGCTCATAGTCCATGGACTGCTAATACAAGTGGAAATTCACAGCCATCTCTTAGGTGCAATAAAAATGAGGGTAGATAAATCTAATTCTCAGGTTTTTTTCTGAGCTGAATTCCTAACTCTCTCAACTGCTCCCTGCTTACGCTGCTGGGGCACTCATCCATCAAAGATGTGGCTGATGTGGTTTTGGGGAAAGCGATCACATCACGGATATTTTCTGCCCCAGCCAAGAGCATAACAAGACGATCAAACCCAAAAGCGATTCCACCATGGGGCGGTGCACCGTAGGTCAGGGCTTCCACCAGGAAACCAAATTTTTCCTTTGCTTCATCATAACTAAGGCCTAAAAGGGAAAAAACTTTTTTCTGAACTTCAGGGGCATGGATACGAATGGAACCACCGGCAATCTCATGGCCATTCATAGTCAAATCATAACCCCGGCTGAGAGCAATGGAGGGATCGCTATCTAGTTTTTCAACGTCTTCTTTCCTCGGTGCCGTAAATGGATGATGCATTGCAAAATACCGGTCTGCCTCCCGGTCATATTCAAACATTGGGAATTCCGTAACCCATAGCGGTAAAAAAACACCTTCCTCTGCAAGATTTTCCCTCCTAGCAATCTCAACACGAAGAGCACCAAGGGCAGACAGGACCGTCATTCTTTCATCTCCAACCATTAAGAGAGCGTCGCCATCTTTAATGCTCAGTTTTTTACACATGGATTTTTGGAGATCTTCAGGGAAAAATTTGGAGATACCGCCGGTGAGAACGCCGTTCTCTCCTTTCATCCATGCCAACCCTTTGGCCTCGTATTTTTTCACAAAATCCGTGAACTCATCAATGATCTTCCTGGAATATTTCGCCCCTCCTTCCACCACTAGTCCTTTTACAGATTTGGTAGACTTAAAAGCATTGAATTCAGATGCATCGGAGAATTCCTTCACATCCTTCAGCTTCATTTCATAGCGCAGATCAGGCTTATCCGAGCCATAGGTATCCATAGCCTCCATATAGGTCAGCCGGGGAAAAGAATCCGGAAGATCTACATTGCGAACTGTTTTAAAAATATGTCGGGTCAGACCCGACATTGTCGTAAAAATATCCTCTTCATCTACAAAAGACATTTCCAGATCGATCTGGGTGAATTCCGGCTGTCGGTCTGCCCGAAGATCCTCATCCCGGAAGCATTTCACGATCTGGAAATAGCGGTCATACCCTGAAATCATAAGAATCTGTTTATAAATCTGGGGAGACTGGGGCAGGGCATAGAATTGACCCTGGTGAATTCGGCTGGGGATCAGGTAGTCCCGGGCACCTTCCGGCGTAGATTTCATTAAAAAAGGTGTTTCCACTTCCACAAAATCTTTATCGGATAAATAATGACGTGTGGCCTGGTAGGCATCATGGCGGATTAAAATATTCTGTTGAAGTTCTTCCATCCGAAGTTCGAGATAGCGGTATTTCAACCGAATGTTTTCTTCTGCATTCTCTCGGTCTGATAAAACAAACGGAAGTGGAGCAGCCTCGTTCAGAATCAAATAATCAGTCACCAACACTTCGATTTTACCCGTATCCATATTGGGGTTAATTGCCGATACCGCACGATCACGAACGAGTCCTTGAACCGATAAGACGTCTTCCATGGAAAGTTTTTTCACGGCTTCAAAGTCACCGGAAAACGAATCAGTGTTAAAAACGATTTGGGTTTTTCCGTAGCGATCTCTTAAATCGACAAAAACGATTTGTCCATGGAGACGGACCGTATTCACCCATCCATTAAGATTAACAGTTTCTCCCACATGGGATTTTCGAAGCTCACCACAAGTATGAGTACGTTTATACATTTTTTTTCTCTTCAAGCATAAAAAAAACCGCCCAAAATTACGAGCGGTTTCTTTGAATTCATGTTGAATAATACGTTTATCGCCGCGCTACTCGAAGCCGGTTTAACGCACGGTATAATGATACTTCAACTCTCGCTCCATCGATTTCAGGACTATGTTTTTCTTTCCGCACCTGGGCACGTTCTAAAGACCGTTTGGCACGATCCGTATCGATCTCATCAGACCCTTCTACAGATTCTACCAGCAGTTGCATCTTTTCATTTGTGATCTCGGTATATCCACCGCCGGTTGCAAGATATTCTTCCTTACCATCTATGGTAACTTTGATTTCACCGATAGACAGTGCGATGATACCTTCAAGATGGTTTGCCATTACACCAAAGGAGCCATCTATTCCAGAGCAGCGTACATAATTGACCTGGCCTTTATCCAGAATACGGGTCGGAGTTACTATCTCAAATTTGAAGGTACTCATCAGGCGGCCGATTTTTTATGTTTCTCCACAGCTTCATCGATGGTGCCTATGTAAGTGAATGCATTCTCAGAGAGCTCATCTACGTCTCCATTGAGGATAGCCTCAAATCCAGAGACCGAATCTTCCAGGCTCACATATCGACCTGGAGTACCTGTGAACTGCTCGGCTACAGAGAATGGCTGTGAAAGAAATTTCTGGATTCGCCGCGCACGATGAACTACCAGTTTGTCCTCATCGGAAAGTTCATCCATTCCAAGAATCGCTATAATATCCTGCAGATCCTTGTATTTCTGGAGTACCTCCTGAACATTCCTCGCTACCCGGTAATGCCGGTCACCAATCACTCGCGGATCGAGAATCCGGGATGTTGAGGCGAGCGGATCCACGGCTGGATAAATTCCCAACTCAGCAATTTTCCTCTCCAGTACTGTTGTTGCATCCAGATGGGCAAATGCCGTTGCCGGTGCCGGGTCGGTCAAGTCATCTGCCGGGACATATATGGCCTGAACCGACGTAACGGAGCCTTTTTTTGTTGATGTAATTCGTTCCTGCAACTCTCCCATCTCGGTGCCCAGGGTTGGCTGATAACCCACGGCGGAAGGCATTCTGCCCAGCAATGCCGAAACCTCACTTCCTGCCTGGGTGAAACGGAATATATTATCAATGAATAACAGCACATCACGTCCTTCCTCGTCTCGAAAATATTCTGCCATGGTCAGACCCGAGAGCCCCACGCGCAAACGTGCGCCCGGCGGTTCATTCATCTGTCCAAATACCATGGTTGTTTTTTCGATGACGCCTGATTCTGTCATTTCAAGATACAAATCATTCCCTTCACGGGTACGTTCGCCGACGCCCGCAAAAACAGAATATCCGCCATGCTCTGTAGCAATGTTATGGATCAATTCTTGAATGAGCACCGTTTTGCCCACGCCGGCACCGCCAAACAGCCCTGTTTTTCCACCTTTTGTGTAGGGTTCCATCAAATCCAATACCTTGATACCCGTTACAAGAATATCTGCGGAAGTTGTTAAATCTTCCTGTTTTGGCGCTTCACGGTGGATCGGCAGACGCTTTTCAACTTCCGGTGCCGATTGATCATCAATGGGATTGCCCAGCACGTCGAACATTCTGCCAAGTGTTTTTTCACCAACCGGGACCGTAATTGGTTCACCTTTATCAATGACTTTATGTCCGCGTTTGAGTCCATCTGTGGAATCCATGGACACTGTCCGGACGGCGGAATCCCCCAAATGTTGGGCTACCTCCAGCACAAGTTTCGTACCATCATCCCGTGTAAGTTCTAATGCGTTCATGATTTCCGGTAGATTTCCGTCTTCAAACAAAACATCCACGACGACACTTTTGATTTGTGAAATTTTTCCTTCTGCTGCCATACAATTCCTTTTCCTAAACTATGTTACCAATGCCTCTGCACCCCCGACAATTTCCAGCATTTCCGTTGTAATTGCTGACTGACGAGCTTTATTAAATTCCAATTGTAAAGATTTAATCATATCACCTGCATTTTCTGTCGCATTTTCCATAGCAACCATCCGCGCTGCCTGCTCTGATGCATATGACTCCAGCAAATATTTCCACATCTGGATATTCAAATGACGCGGGATGAGAGACTGTACAATTTTTTTCTTGCTGGGCTCAAAAATGTGGTTTCCATACTGTTTTATTTCATCGGAAAACGAAAGCGGCAGTAATTGTTCCAACGAAATTTCCTGAACACCGACATTTTTAAACCAGTTGTATACCACCCGGATTTCATCCACTTTCCCTTTAAGGAACTGGCTGATGATACCGTTGCCAAATTTTACAGCATGATTGAAATCCAGTTCATTCCAAAATTCAACATGATCTTCAATGATCGTATAATTTCGTTTTTTAAAATGGTCTCGTCCTTTTTTGCCAATACAAAAAAGATCCGCATTCTCTTTGCCTATTTCTGCAATTTCCAATTCGGTTTTTTTGATAATACTGGTGTTAAAGGACCCCGCAAGACCGCGGTCGGAAGTAATAACCAGATACCCAACACGCTTTACTTCTCGCATTTCCAGCAAATCAAGCATTCCCCGGTCCACATCGGGGAGCAGGTTCTCAATAACACCCTGTAGCCTTTTTGAATATGGGCGTGCCTGTTCCATGCGTTCCTGGGCTCGGCGTAATTTTGCTGCTGCAACCATTTTCATTGCGCTTGTAACCTGCTGGATGGCTTTAACAGATTTAATGCGATCTCGAATATCCTTCAGGTTTTCCATTTACGCAATAAACCCTATCTTGAATTCTTCGATTGCTTTTTTCAACTGTACCCCTGCTTCATCACTCAATTGACCCGTATCACGAATCACAGCCAGCGCTGTCGATAAGTTCGTTTCCAAATATTGGAGTAAACCGGCTTCGAATTCAGAAATTTTTTCAAGTGGCAGATCATCCAGGAGGCCTTCCGATCCGGCATAAATAATAGCAATCTGATTTTCTATGGACATGGGAACATATTGATCCTGTTTCAGCACTTCAACCATGGCGCGGCCTCGGGCCAGCTGTGCCATCGTTGTTTTATCCATATCGGAACCAAATTTTGCAAAGGCTTCCAACTCTCGGAACTGCGCCAGATCAAGGCGTAGCATGCCCGCGATACTTTTCATGGCTTTAATTTGCGCATTTCCGCCGACACGGGAAACAGAAATACCCACATCAACAGCCGGCCGAATACCCGAATTAAAAAGATTCGTCTCCAGAAAAATCTGGCCGTCTGTGATGGAAATCACATTGGTGGGAATATAGGCAGAGACATCCCCTTCCTGGGTTTCGATAATTGGCAGGGCTGTAAGGGAACCACCGCCAAGATCATCGGATAGCTTACTGGCACGTTCCAGCAGGCGGGAATGAAGGTAAAACACATCACCGGGGAAGGCTTCCCTACCAGGGGGGCGACGGAGCAAAAGGGACATCTGGCGGTAGGCCTGGGCCTGTTTTGTTAAATCGTCATAAATAATCAGTGCATGTTTGCCATTATCACGGAAATATTCACCCATGGAAGCTCCGGCATATGGCGCAATATATTGCATGGCCGCAGCATCGGAAGCGTTTGCTGCTACGATGGTGGTATATTCCATTGCGCCAGTTTTTTCCAATTCATTCACAACACGGGAAACAGTCGAGGCTTTCTGGCCAATGGCCACGTAAACACAAAATACGGGTGTATCCGTTTTATGTGTATATTGCTGATTGATAATTGTATCCACAGCAATCGCTGTTTTTCCACTTTGGCGGTCACCAATGATCAATTCTCGTTGCCCGCGGCCAATTGGCGTCATAGAGTCAATCGATTTAAGACCTGTTTGCAGCGGTTCCTTCACAGGCTGGCGCTGCAGCACACCCAGTGCTTTTCGTTCAACAGGAAGCGTTTCTTCCGTGTGAATTTCACCTTTACCATCCACTGGATGTCCCAATGGATTGACAATGCGCCCAAGCATCGGTTCACCCACAGGAACTTCAACAATGCGCTCTGTTCGTTTGGCCAAATCACCTTCTTTTACGAGGGAACTTTCGCCAAACAGCACCATTCCAATATTTTCTTCTTCGAGGTTGAGAGCCATTCCAAACACGCCGTTTGGTAATGCCACGAGTTCAGAACTCATCACATTTTCAAGGCCGGAGACACGGGCAACACCATCGCCCACTTCAACAATTTCACCCACCTCTGCCACATCAACGGAAGCATCAAATTTTTCAATTTGTTTCCGTAGTAGCTGTGTTATCTGGTCAGTTTGTATATCCATGATTTTCTAATTCCTAAGATTGCACCAACTCCCTGCGAAGTCTCTGCAATTGGTTCTGGACAGATGCATCCAGAAAAGTATTTTCGATTCGAAGTCTGATCCCGCCAAGCAATGATTCATCTACATCCAAAGAAAGGTCTGTATTTTTACCAAGGATTTCATCCAAAGATGATTTCAGTGATGTTATTTCATGATCACCTAATTCACTGGCGACAAATCCGGTTACAGATACAATATTTTTCCCTTCTTTATATCGATGATCAAAAATGTCTGCTACAACCCGCAGGATCTTTGTTGCCTGTGAACCACTTAAGTACGATACCAATTCCGATATCAGCGGATGTCCACCCGCTCCCATAACAGTATTCAAAATAACTGTTTTCTGCTCACCTGGAATCCTTCTAGATTGCAGAAAAGAACGAAACTGAGATTCAGTTCTAATCAATTCATTGATGGTTATCAATGCCTGCTGAACTTCATCTAATGTGCCGTTATTTTCCGCTACATTATATAGTACAGCGGCATATCGTTTTGCGGTTTGCTTCAGTGTCATATCATTGCAGATTCTTTAAAGAATTTTCGATCAGATCCTGATTATGTTCTTTAGACAGATTCTTCTTTATTACCTTTTCAGCCACTGCTAGGGACAGATCAACTACTTCCTGGCGAATCTCATTGATGGCTTTTTCTTTCTCAACACGTATCTGCTTTTCTGCTTCATCACGAATCTTTCCTGCTTCTTTTTCTGCCTCAGATAGTAGATCAGTTTTTATTTTCTCCGCAGCAGCCCTCGCTTCTACATGAATCGACTGTGCTTTGGAACGAGCTTTGGCAATGATTTCTTCAGATTCAGCATTGAGGCGTTCTAGTTCTGTTTTGGCTTTTTCAGCATCTTCCAGAGAAGATCTAATGTTATTTTCCCGTGCTTCCAACGCAGCAAGCAGTGGTTTCCAGGCAAACTTTGTCAAAACAAAGAATAGAACCAAAAAGGTCAGAATCGTCCAAATGAACAGACCCGGATCTAATTGGACTAATGGGTTCGGAGCATCAGCGCTTCCATGAGCCTCAGTTGTCTCTTGGAGTTCTTTCCCTCCGGGAATTCCCCAGTATTGATCCATAATTCTTTAAAGGTCTATTGATTAAAGAATCAGCATTAAAAAAGTGAACACCTCAGCGAGAATTGCAACACCTTCCAAGAGGAATAGAGGTAAATTCACAGCACCCGTGATCTTATCTGCAGCTTCGGGCTGTCGAGCAATACTCTCAGCAGCAGCAGCAGTAAAACGACCGATCCCAAGACCGGCACCGACCACAATCAAACCCATACCAAGTGGGACCAACGCAGTTGCTTCCATTATTTTTTTCCTTTTTTTATTTTATTAATGATGGACATTGATGGCCATACCTACAAATACAGACGTAAGCAGTGTAAATACATAGGCCTGGACCACTATAACAATAATTTCTAAACCAGCAATGGCTACAGCCATAGGTACCGATATAAAAGCTACCCCAATACCAGCTAAAGTGCTATGAAACATTTCTCCAAAAATAGCCATGAGCGATAAAAGAGCCAGCAATGCAATATGCCCTCCGGTCATATTGGCAGCCAGTCGCATGGTAAGAGCAAAAGGTTTTACAAAAAGACCAATAATTTCAATCGGGATTAAAATGATGTAAACAGGCCAAACCAAGCCATGAGGAGCCAAATTCTTCCAGTGATTAATGAACCCATGTGCCATGGTTCCGGCAACGATGATAGAAAAAAAGGTGATTGTTGCAAGAGCTCCAGTCACATTAAAGTTTCCCGTTGCCGTAACACCGCCGTGTAAAATATTATTAATAACATTATGTGAATTATCAGCTGGGACATGTAAAACAAATCTGTTAATAATACCCAGGATATCAAAAATAGGAACCATACCAATGCCATTCGCAAACAGAATAAAGAAAAAGAAAGTAAGTATCAGTGGTGTCCATGTCATTACCCATTTTGGGCCCACATTTGGTTTAACAATTGAATCTCTAATAAACTGTACAATAGCTTCAATAGCATTCATCCATCCTCGAGCTACAAGTCGTCCTCTTATTAAATAAGCGCGGACAGGTACGATAATCACAACACTTAAAAGTAATGATACAATCCACAGCATCAACACATGTTTGGTCACAGAAAAGTTGATACCAAAGATATATGGTAAATGAATGATGGGATGTCCAATATCAGAATTGGAGACATGGTGGATAATATTGCTCCCGACCTGATCCATAACACTCCCGGAACCATTAATAGATTCAGTGGCACTCATATTCTAGTTTTTTTGCAGCGGATTTGGGAATCTCCCTGGTTTAGATAGGTCTTGAATAATAACTGCTTCCAGAGCGTGAAGTCCTAAAAAAAATCCAGAAAAACTACATAAAAATGGAATCGGTTTAAAAGAATAAAGTTTGAAAAAAATAATTATATATAATCCATAATAAACCATTTTTAAAACAAATCCCTTCGCCAACATTTTTGTGACTGAATAAGGATCTTTTTTTGTAGCCTCAATTACGAAATGCATAGTAATAAAACCAGTTAAAACTGGTCCGAACCAACCCAGAAATAATTCTAATAAATACAGTGGAAAAATCCACCCTGCAATTCCAAGAAGGCCAATACTTAAAGTGACACCAAATAGATACAATTTCACTTATCATTCCGCCATATTGTTTTTGCCAACTGATAAAATCCAGATATCAGCCCCAAACCAAGACCAGCCAAAACGCCGTAAGGGGAGGTGCCTTTCTTTGAATCAACCAACCAACCCAAAGCTATACAGATAATAATTGTACCAACTAAGGAGTAGGATGCAACTGCAGCCGGTCCGGATTGGGTAATGATCTTTTGAAAATAATTTAAGGAATTTTCAAATCTGGAATCAGATCCTGATTCGTGCCCTTTCATGTATTATTTTTTTCTGATTCTTTCTCTGTCTTGGCAAGATCGCACTTCCCTTCAAACTGTGCTCCGTCCTCAATCAATAGTTTTCGATAAATAATATCACCTTTTAGAACACATTTCTTACCTAATACAACCTGGCCGTCGGCTACTAGGTCTCCAACAACGTTTCCACCAACCCGAATATCACTGCCGGAAATATTCCCAATAACAGATCCATTTTGAGCAACCCTGACTGGCCCCTCTGTATCTATATCTCCATTGACCTCTCCATAAATTATAATACCCTCTCGAAGATGGATAGGACCATCTATCTGCGCATCGGACCCCACCATGGTATGTACATTTTGAAAATTGATCTTAGCCATTATTGGAAGTTAAATCTGATTCAATATACTCTGGAAAATAGATCAGGGGATCTACAGCAATGAATTCTTTCCAAACCTCGAAATGTAGATGAGGACCTGATGAAACTCCCGTACTGCCCACAAGTCCAATAATCTCTCCACGGGTTACAATTTCTCGGGGATTTTTTAAATTTTGTTGATTATGACCATAATGGGTAAAATAATCATCCCCATGATAAATAATGATCAAATTACCAAATTCATAAGTCCACCCAGAGAAAACGACTACACCGGAAGCTGAGGCCAAGATGGGTTCTCCCTCCTTGGAAACAATGTCAATTCCATAGTGATGTTTTTGGATAAACAAGGACTGTTTACGAGACCGCTGAGTGATGTATCCCTGGATTGGGGCTACTGATGGAATATTATCAAGATAAGAAAGCCGGGTATTTTTATCGAGAATTGCACCTGTTAATGTATCTGCGACCACAGGTTTTTCATCAATATCTAACTTAGTTCCAAGTGAACCGCGTACAAGGTTATCCATTTGCTTTAGGCGTTCCAAATCCCTGGTTAACTCCAGCACCCGCAGACGTTCAGCCGCAAATTGGTCATATTGCTTTTTGATGCGAATATAATCCGAAACTTTTGGTATAAAAATATAAACGAAGGCACCCAGCCCTATTAAGGCAGTGATTCCGATATAGATTCCAATACGTATCGCTTTTCTGGACAAATGATATGTTTTGGAACCGGACTCATCGTCCGGAATAAACATGACGGTGTATTTTTCTGGTTTCAAATTAAATCAAGGTAAAGATGCAAACAGGTCAAGGATGCGATCTAGGTCTTCATTGGAAAAATAAATGATTTCAATTGATCCTCCCTTCTTCCCAGGTCTTAGTTTTACCTTGGTACCAAGTTGTTCAATGAGTTGATTTTCAACTGCCCGAATTTGATGGGTAGACTTTAATTTTATTATTTTTTTCTTTTTTGCAGTTTTAGATTCAGATTTTATCAAGGTTTCCGCGGCACGTACGCTTAACTCTTCTTTAACTATTTTTTTCCAGAGTCTAATCATTCCAGACATTGTTTTAGCTTGTAGAACGGCACGGCCGTGACCACCTGATATTTCACCTACTCGTATACTTTTCCGAATCTCTGGTGGTAGTTTTAATAGCCTCAGTGCATTGGTAATAGTCACCCGTTTTTTCCCTACAGATTTAGCGATCGCACTATGGGATAATCCAAACTTGCTATTAAGTACCGCAAAGGCATCAGATTCCTCCAAAGGGTTCAAATCATCTCGTTGGATATTTTCTATCAAAGCCATTTCCATTATTTCAGCATCATTCTTTATGGCGACTACATAAGCGGGTATGGCTCTTAATCTTAGTTTTTTCGCTGCCCGCCATCGGCGCTCTCCTGCAACCACTTCAAAGCCATTGTCAGTTTCACGGACCGTAATAGGAGTCAATACCCCTTTTTCCTTGATCGATGCAACCAATTCTGCTAGGGTATTTTCATCAAAATCACGGCGGGGCTGATTTGGATTGGGCTGTATATCTTTTAGAGGTATCTTAGTGACCCCTGGTTTTTCCGAGGATCTGCTTCGAACAATCTTAGACTTTGTTCTTTCTGCTTTTGGACGTATAAGAGCCTCTAAGCCACGACCTAGCCTATCTGATGACACGCTGCAGTATTTCCTCTGTTAAATTCATATAATTTCGGGCACCTTTGGAATTTGCATCATAAAGTAATGCGGGTTTACCAAAACTGGGCGCTTCACTTAAGCGAACATTACGATGTATGAGTGTTTTAAACAATTTATCCTTAAAAAATCCTTTAATTTCTTCTACCACTTGTTTAGATAGTTTCAAACGACTATCGTACATGGTCATAATTACACCGGCTATTTCAAGTTTTTTATTCAAATGGTTTTGGACAAGCCTAATCGTATTTAATAATTGGCCCAAGCCTTCTAATGCATAATACTCGCATTGAATCGGGATTATCAAAGCATCTGCAGAGGTAAAAGCATTGATGGTTAAAAGGCCCAGTGACGGAGGACAATCGATGATAATGATATCATAGGATCTTTTAATCTTTTTCAATTTTGACTGCAATTGGAATTCCCGGGCCATGATACTTACCAGTTCAATCTCTGCACCAACCAGATCATTTGTAGTACCCAGAATATCTAGGGTGGGAAACTTTGTTTTTGTAATTGCAGATTTGATGGAGGCCTCTTTAATAAGGACATCATAAGTATCACCTTTTATTTCATCAAAAAGATCTGATAAACCTGTAGTGGCATTAGCCTGCGGGTCCAAGTCAATTAGCAGTGTTTTCACTTCACTGACAGCTAAACTGAGGGCGATATTTACCGCTGATGTGGTTTTCCCCACACCGCCTTTCTGATTTGCGAATGCTAAAACTTTTCCCATGGAGACTATAACCTAAATAAAAGGGCAGGGAATTTATAGCGGAGAATTTGAAAAATATTAGAACAAAGATTGAATATATGTCAGCACGTGATTTGCTGGGCAATCATTCCTTAAATTCATTTATAAAATTATTAAAAGTACGATCCTTTTTTCTCTATCATGAAAGCATTGGTAAAAATTGCCCCAAAACCAGGTATCTGGATGGAGAACGTCCCCATTCCCAAATGCAGTACAAACGACGTCAAAATCAAAATAACTCATACAGCTATTTGTGGTACGGATCTCCATATTTATAAATGGGATGAATGGTCCCAACGCACGATTAATACACCAATAATTACTGGTCATGAATTTGTGGGTATTGTGGATGATATTGGCCCTGGCGTCACCCACTATAAACCAGGAGATCGCGTTTCCGGCGAAGGGCATATTACTTGTGGATACTGCCGTAACTGTCGTGCGGGGAAACGGCATTTATGTCATCAGACTATTGGAATCGGAATTAACAGGGATGGCGCTTTTGCAGAATATCTGGTGATTCCTGAATCCAATGTATGGCCCATACATGATGAGATCCCTTCAAAAATTGCAGCTTTTTTTGATCCATATGGGAATGCGGTTCATACAGCTTTAGCTTTTGAAATGGTTGCAGAGGATGTTCTGATTACCGGGGCAGGTCCCATTGGAATAATGGCAGTTGCAATTTGCAATTATGTTGGTGCGAGACACGTAGTAATCACGGACGTTAATGATTACCGTCTTGAATTAGCACGTAAAATGGGCGCATCCAAAACCATTAATGTGAAGTATCATAAAATCTCGGATGCTTTTGAAGAATTGAATATGTCCGTTGGTTTCGATGTCGGATTGGAAATGTCAGGGAATCCGGATGCTTTTAAAGATATGTTGACAAACATGTATCATGGTGGCAAAATCGCAATGCTGGGTCTATTACCTGAATCCACAAAAATTAATTGGGATGATATTATATTTAAAGGACTAAATGTAAAAGGTATTTACGGACGCGAAATGTATGAATCTTGGTACAAGATGACTCAAATGCTTCGAAGCGGGTTGGATATTTCCAAGGTACTTACCCATACTATCTCAGTGGATGATTTCCAAGAAGGATTTGATATCATGGAATCTAGAAACTGCGGTAAAGTGGTTCTAAAATGGTAAATGAATAAAACTAAAAAACATTACTTAGATATTCTCTCCAATATCAAATCGGAAGGGCTCTATAAAAAAGAACGTATTATAACAACTCCCCAAGGCGTTGATATTTCCACGGTCGAAGGTGGAAATGTTCTAAATTTCTGCACTAATAATTACCTTGGGCTTGCAAACCACCCAGACATCATTAACGCTGCAAAATCCGCCATGGATGATTATGGTTTCGGCATGGCCTCAGTCCGGTTCATCTGCGGGACACAGGACCTTCATAAAGAATTGGAATTAAAAATTTCTGCCTTTTTTGGAACTGAAGACACGATCCTTTATACATCCTGCTTTGATGCCAATGGCGGGCTTTTTGAAACTATTTTGGGACCAAAAGACGCTATCATTTCCGATTCGCTGAATCACGCATCCATCATTGATGGGGTACGTTTGTGTAAAGCACGACGGTATCGCTATGCCAACAGCAATATGGCTGATCTGGAAGAAAAATTGAAAAGTACTCAAGATGCACGATTAAAAATGATTGCCACAGATGGTGTTTTTTCGATGGATGGATATATCGCCAAATTAGATAAGATTACTTACTTGGCCGAAAAATACGACGCCATGGTCATGGTGGATGATAGCCATGCCACAGGATTTATCGGTAGAACAGGCCGTGGTTCTGCAGAACATTGGGGTGTCATGGATAAAATTGATGTAATCACTTCTACCCTAGGGAAAGCCTTGGGTGGTGCATCCGGTGGTTTTACCACAGGCCGGAAAGAAATCATTGATCTTTTGAGACAACGATCCAGACCTTATTTATTTTCCAATACGGTCTCACCTGTCATCGTTGCAGCTGGAATAAAAGTATTCGATATTCTCTCTTCGAACACGGAACTCCGGGATAAACTCGAAGAGAATACCATATATTTCCGTGAAAAGATATCTGAAATAGGGTTTAAAATATTGGAGGGTCAACACCCCATTGTTCCCATTATGCTCTATGATGCTGTACTGGCCCAGAATATGGCAGCCGAAATGCTTAAAGAAGGGATTTATGTAACTGGTTTTTATTTCCCTGTTGTCCCTATAGCACAGGCTCGAATCCGAGTACAGATCTGTGCGGCCATGGAAAAAGAGCATCTGGATTTAGCTCTATCTTCATTTTCGAAAGTAGGGAAATCACTTAATGTATTATAACACAATACATATAGGTACATTTCATGCCTATAACCTTGCTCCAGTGAGAACTGAAACGGTATATTCACCGGCTTTTTTTAAACTAAAAATACATTTTTAAATGCAAAGCAGTCTCACACCCAGGTATTTGATAATCGGGGTCATCCTCGCATGGGCGATCTGGTCTCTCCATCCTACTTGGAAATATCAAAAAATGTCGGAAGATGAGAAAGAATCTCTCCGAACATCAGGTGACCTAGAAAAAATAGAATCCCGGATCATCCGCCAAGGGCTTGATCTAAAAGGAGGGATGTATATTGTTCTAGAAGCAGATATTCCCACACTAATGGGCAACCTAGCGGATATGCGCGATGAGAGGCTAGATAATGTTTTACAAATAGCCAAGGAAAAATCAGCAGCTCCGGATATTGACTTTTTCACTGTGTTTGAACAGGAAGTAAACACTAATGGCTTAAAACTGGCCCGCTACTATCATCAATATGGTGCATCACAGAAGGAAATCATGTCTGGTTTGATGGAAGAAGCCGACGATGCCATAAACAGGGTTCTAGAGATTTTGCAAAACCGTGTGGATCAATTTGGTGTGGCCGAACCAACAATTCAGAAACAAGGTAAACACCGCATTGTAGTGGAACTGGCTGGAATTCAAGACTCTGACAGAGCAAGAGCTCTTTTACAAAGCACTGCATTGCTTGAATTTTACCTAGTAAAAAATGTGGGTGCCACCAATGAAATGCTGGCACAACTTGATGACATACTCCGAGGAACCACTGGCGAAGAAGAGCTGGTAGAATTAATACAGAGCGAAAAAACCAAAAATATATCTGAACCGGAAATCCCTGAAACTCCAGAAAAAAAAGATGATGATGGTATTAAGACAGTGAGCGAATTGTTTGGAGAAACAGATTCAGATCCTACGGACACCTCCAACACCGCTTCAGATATCTTTACTGATAATCCTTTGACTGGACTGTTGACAGCTTTTTCCAGTGACCTGGGTATCCAAGAAAAGAATGCATATGCTGTCCGAAAACTCTTAGATAAGCCAGAGGTGCATTCAAAATTGAACAATGCAAATGGTCAATTTCTGTTCAGCCACGAACCAGACCTTCTCCAAGGAAGTGCAACTCAGGAAAAGTACTATAAATTTTACTATCTGGAAAAAACTCCGGAACTCACGGGAGGTGTGGTAGAAGAAGCCCGTGCTGACCTTGGTACCTTAGGCAGTGGATCTGCCGGACAACCTGTTGTATCCCTAACCATGAATAGTGATGGTGCGCGAATCTGGTCCAGAGTAACGGGAGCCAATGTAGGTGAGCGAATATCAATTGTCTTGGATAAAAAAGTTCATATGGCGCCTTCAATAAGAGAAAAAATACCTAGTGGCCGGACACAAATTGAAGGATTCAATAGCATTAATGAAGCCAAAGATATTGCCATTATTCTCAGGGCCGGTGCTTTACCCGCACCTGTGAATATTATTGAAGAGCGGATCGTCGGCCCTAGTCTTGGAGCTGATTCTATAGCTCAGGGTACCAATGCGGTAATTATTGGTCTTGTCCTGGTATTGTTCTTTATGCTTATTTATTACAAAGCCAGCGGAACTATAGCAGATTTTGCCTTGATCTGGAATATTCTGCTTGTGCTAGCGATCCTTGCATCATTAGAGGCCACACTAACCTTACCTGGTATTGCCGGTTTAATTTTGACTGTCGGGATGAGCATCGATGCAAATGTAATCATTTTTGAACGCATTCGGGAGGAACTCCGAAAGGGAAAGACTCCCAAAGCAGCCATTCAGGCTGGTTATAGCCGGGCTCTAACCACGATCATCGATGCCAATGTAACGACCGTTATTGCAGCCCTGGTTCTCTACCAGTTTGGTACTGGACCAATCAAGGGTTTTGCCACAGTACTTTTCTGGGGGATTTTGATCAGTATGTTCACAGCGGTATATGTAACACGCACTATCTTTAACACAATTACATCCCGAAAAGGGGTTATAGCCTTGAGTATCTAAATGAGAATTGTTAAAGATACAAAAATTGACTTTATGAGCCATGCTAGAGTAGCCATTTTTCTTTCGACAGTATTGATATTGATCGGCATAGGTTCAATGGTTACAAAAGGCGGGCCCAAACTCAGTATTGATTTTAAAGGCGGAACCCTTGTGGCAGTAAACTATACAAAAGCTATAGATATCAATGAAGTACGATCCGCCTTATCTACAGTAATGATAGAGGGTCAGTCTTTTGATTTCAGCCAAGCCGAAATCAAACACTTTGGTGATGAATCCAATGTTGCAGTACGCTTACCAAACATGGAGAATGAACCCGAAAAATTTTCCAGGAATTTTGTAGATCAAATGGCGGGAGCTTTCCCAGAATTAGTCCCACAGAACAAGACAAAATTTATATTATCCATCGAGAAAGTCGGGCCAAAAATTGGTGCTGAACTCAGTGGGGATGCTATCATGGCTATTTTTAGTGCCCTAGCCCTAATTCTCCTTTATATTTCCGTGCGGTTTGAATGGAGATATGCCGTGGGTGCCATTGCAGCCCTCGCCCATGATGTGCTATTTACCCTGGGTATATTTTCTATCCTTGATTACGAAGTCTCTCTAGCTGTAATCGCCGCATTTTTAACCATCGTGGGATATTCGCTAAATGATACAATTGTGATCTTTGATCGTGTACGGGAAAATATAAAAACAATGAAAAAGCTATCTCTAGATACAATCATTAATAAAAGTATTAATCAGTCATTAAACCGTACCATTATCACATCCCTTACGACCTTTTTGGTTGTCTTGGTGCTCTTTCTAGCTGGAGGCGAGGTAATCCATACCTTTGCTTTTGCCATGATCATTGGTGTGCTAGTGGGTACCTATTCTAGTGTATTTGTTGCTAGTCCTATCGTATTAAAAATGGGCACTTCCGAATCCTAATCTTTTGATAAATTTATCACACTGCACAACATAGATGACTGAATTTGTGGCCCTAGATACGTTCATGGGCACTTTTGGAATACATGCTAGTTCTATAGGCGTATTTCGAATATATCTACCTAATGATCTTCAGGACAAGAAAAAGGAAACTCCATTTGCCAACCAATCAAATCTTTTAAAACAAGCTTTGGAAGAGTTAAAACAGTATTTCAATGGGCAAAGGCAATCATTTAATATAGCTCTGGACTTGGACTTGCCTCCTTTTTATCAGAAAACATTAATGGAAGTCTCCAAGATACCATTCGGGACAACCGTATCCTACCACGACATTGCTGTCCGAGCAGGTAACCCAAAAGCTGTCCGTGCGACAGGCAACGCAAATGCAAAAAACCCCGTCCCAATTATAATTCCATGTCACCGTGTATTAAGCAGTGATGGTACATTGGGTGGCTATGGTGGTGGATTGGATTTAAAAAAGAGGCTACTCCTGCACGAAGGGGTTTAATCATTAAATCCTAATACCTTTTATGCTCTATATCTTCTGCTCTAATTTTCCAGTATTATGAGTACAGTATTACAAAATCTGAGATCAACATTATTTGCAGGACTGGCAACACTGATCCCCGTAATGCTCACTTTCTATTTTTTGCGGTTCCTCTATGTAAACCTTGATAAGGCTTCAGCTCCATTAGTGAAAGAATACCTGGAATTGGAAATACCGGGAGTTGGTATTCTTTTCACTATGGTATTTATCTATTTACTGGGCCTAGCAGTCACCAACTTCCTTGGGAAAAAAATCCTGTCAATTGGCGAGAGAATCGTTGATCGTGTCCCCCTTGTGAATACGATTTATACTACTTTGAAACAAATAACGGATACTTTTACCAAAAATTCCCTAGAAGCCTTTGAAGGGGCAGTTTATATTCAGTACCCCAGACAGGGTCTATGGGCTATGGCATTTGTTTCGGGTGAGTCAAAAAACACGAGCGGTACACCCTATTATCATTTATTTGTGCCCACGACTCCAAACCCCACCTCTGGTTACTTTCTGATGATACCTAAAACTGAAACGATACCCGCAGGAATGTCTGTGGAAGAAGGACTCAAGACTATTATTTCCGGTGGAATGCTGGCTCCCGAGGTAAATCCCACTTCGGATAATTAATTAAGGGTTGTTGTTCCGGAGCTATCTTTCCCTAACAAGCCGGAATAACTTTTAGAATTTCTGAGCGATTCCCCAATGGATAGCAGGGCTGTTCCATTTCCCTTTCCTAAATCCCCAACCCAAATCAAGCCTTATAGCATCAATCATTGGAAACGGTATCCGGATACCAAAGCCCGTTCCAGCCATGATTTGCTGAGCAGGAAGCTGAGACCAGTCGGAGCCGATTAATCCTACGTCCACAAACCCCACCACAGATAATCCGGTTTCAATTTTATAGGAAGTTGCAAATTTTGGAATAATATCTTTTCGCAATTCCAGGGAGGTATATACATATTCATGCCCGAATCGAAATGACTGGCTTAAAGGTGAATGTGATCTTCGATCTGGCAACGGCCACCCGCGAACTGAATGAGAACCACCGAAATATTTAAGCCATACATCATGTTTTCCACCCCATCTTCTATTTGCAGTAATATTCATAGCTAAAATTAGTTTTTTCGGATTGGATCCCAATTGGATAAACGTACTGTAAGACTGCTTCCAGATTAAAGCTGATTCCCTCCTGTTCGTGCGATCGAACTTCCAAGAAAAATAGTGATGAAAATGAAAACCTTTGCCTGGATTCCAGAATATATCTCTAGTATCATAAGCAATATTCCACTGGGGTTCAATGTAAGAAAAAGATAACGTATCCAATAAGTTTGAAAATCTCTTGTCTGCCAATTCAGCGCTTATGATCATTTTGACATGCTCTCCGTGCCAGCGTCCCAACTTGAAGTGAAAATCACTTGATTTCACAGATCGATCTAGAAATAAATGTTCAAAAAAAGTACGTCCCATT
Organism: uncultured Fidelibacterota bacterium; assembly: GCA_913043235.1. Lineage (GTDB taxonomy): Bacteria > Fidelibacterota > Marinisomatia > Marinisomatales > UBA1611 > UBA2134. The sequence goes on along the minus strand of CAJWLO010000021.1, from coordinate 2,177 downwards.
CCCAAATCAAGGGAAACATGATTTCCAAACATCCATGGGTCACTGAAACCTATGCCATAACTATCTCTTGCACCAATACTGCCTCCAACTGATAACTGCTGGTTCCGTCCGCGAAAATTCTGAATAATCCAAAATCCATTTAATGACCAACCAGTTTTTTCATCATAAGCTGGTAAAACAACTGGTGGTGTTTTTTGTATCGATTCAATAATGCTGTATTGAAGAACTGCTGTCCCATTATCCAGAGGAATAGCCTGCCATCTCACTTCGCTGAATAAACCCAAGTTGTCCAGACGGTCTCGGTCTTCCTTCGCCAGAGAACTATCAAGCAATGTATTTACCTGGTGATGAATCTCCCGCTCGATAATGTAATCTTTTGTTTTGTCACTACCACGAAATTCAATGGACGATACCATTGGTTTATAACTCATCCCGAAATTAAAAGAATAAAATAAAAACATTAAAAAAAGGCCTGAAAAAGGCCTTTTTTTAATTGTTATTGGAATCATGGTATCTAGAGATCAATCCCCTGGATCATCAATCGTTTTTTATACTCAATTCCCTGCTTGGAATACATATCTTCCACGGCTTTATTGATCTTTTTTTCCACGTTAGTGCTAGTCATTTCAACTTTTAAATTCCTTTCATCCAGTTCGCGGGCCCTGAAGGTGGATAATGGTTCGTCATATATATGCCAGACACCATCGAATTCCTTAGGTGTTCCATACTCCATCAGCACTTTATGTTTAATAATATCATCTGCAGTTAGTTGGGGAAAACCCGTATCCTTCAAGCCCACTTTCTTGGTGATCGCAGATAGTAAATAATGGGAATCGTTATTATTGGTAACACTATAAATAAAATCTACATTGGTGAATTCCAGTATAATCTGCTCCACCGTCAATCGAGATGAATATTGAAATTCGACTGAGGCTCTTTTGATCGGTATGACAATACCGTCATTAGTGGTACGAGAATCATCTTGGTAGATTACTTCAAGAGTGGTATCAGGAATAACAGATAATACGGCCGGTAGGTTTGCTTCCCAAGGAGCAAGTAACTCACCTCTGAATATCCAACCCTGGGGAATTCTTTTCACTGGAATCACAGATTCAATATTTTTTCTGGAAGTAATCGTAGGAGTGGATTCTTCCAGAAAAGGTTCATCCTGCTCATTTGAATTTGACAACGGCTTAGAACTAGGAGTAGATTTTGACTTGGACTTGCGTCCTCCTCCAAATAATTGTCCGCCGTTCCCATAGGAAAGAACTACGAGCAGGAAAACAACTAGACATGTAATTCCTTTTTTCATAAAGTTTTATTATTTAATGAATTTACCTCGGATATTATGGTGTTATCAACCGCTGGAATTTAAGACTCTTACCAAAAATACAAATAAAAAAAAGGCCCTTTTCAAGGGCCTTTTTTCAATAATTCTTTATGAATTATTTACGGCCCCGTGCCATCGGTGAACGGGCCACATTGCCATTTTTATCAATCATACGTATCGTTTCCCCTTCAACAATCGAGCCAATTCGGCTTATTTTCAGGCCAATTTTATTTGAAAGGGATAATATGTTTTTTGCGAATTTAGGTGGGGCAGTAAATATCAGCTCATAATCATCTCCGCCCGAAATTATATGGGACAATTTTAAGTGTTTTGTTTGCTTGATAAGCATAGCAACATATCCTGATATAGGAATGCTATATTCCTGAACAATGGCTCCACACCTCGACGCATTACATATATTGATTAAGTCGCTTGCTAGCCCATCTGAGATATCGGTGGCTGAATTTGCTATACCTATTAGATTAGTGCCCAGTTCTATTCGTGGTTCAGGAAGACGAAGACGTTTAAATAGATAATTTTTGCTGTGTTAATAATTAACTGATTATCTTTATCAATTAATTTCACATTTCCTTCTGCTATTAACGAAGATTGTTCTTTGTCATATTCAAATTCATCAGAATAAATTTCTACATTGTCTTCTGTAAATGCCATACCTCCATTTGTAGCTTTAATTGTTTTACCTTCATTTAATATTTGAATTTCAGTAGCTTCAAACTTAAACACATCTGCAGTAGATACTGTTCTAAAAAAAATTAGAGAAAGTATTACTATAAAAAATATAATTTTATTATTTTTCATTTATTCTAACCAAACCTATGGAACTAAT